>JBGOSR010000146.1:0-5314 GCA_041476065.1 Gaiellaceae bacterium | reverse complement strand
GCTTTGGGAGCAGGAAGTCGCCGGTTCGAATCCGGCCACCCCGACTGAGCTTCAACGAATTGCCGCGACCGCCCGCGTCGGCTGCTTCGCCGGCCGTGGGGGCGGGTTCGCGTTGACGAGCACCGCCGTGACGAGCAGGACGGCCATGGCAACCGCAGTCTCTCCGAGCAGGCTCCTGGAGATAGTGCGCGAGCCGGTGCCTCGTCCCCGCTGGAGAGCAGGCCGGACGACGAAATGGTGCAGCGCGCCCCAGGAAAGCGCGAGCACGACGAGGGAGCTCTTTAGAAGCAGCACCTGGCCGTAGCGGGCTTGCCACAGGTCGGAGGCTTGGGGCAGGCGCAGGTAGGCGAGGTACGCGCCTGCGACCACCATCAGGCCGACGACTCCCGTCGCGAGCTGCGAGAAGCGGAGAAACGCCTCTCGCCTGAGCGCGGGAGCTGTCGGCCAGACGACGAACGCGAGCTGTACGAGACCGCCGACCCAGATACAGGCCGCGGAGAGGTGCACCCAATCGGCTAGCTCGGAGCGCCACGAGGAACCGGTATCCACCGCCGAATGGCCGGAGAGCGAGAGACCGGAGATGAGGAAGAGCCCGAAGGCCAGCGCAGGCCAGAGGAGAACAGGCCGCTCGGCCAGCCAGGCGATGAAGAGGAGTGCTGCGATGAGCGCGAACCCGAGCGTCATGAAGATGAAAGCGGTCCCGAACCGGGTTCCCTGCGCGAGCGGCGAGAGATCGCCGTAGACGAGCCGGCCCAGTGGAAGCTGGAACGCGTCTCGCGCCCGCAGGAGGAATCCCAGGATTCCCAGCTCGACGCTCGCGATGACCCCGCTCGCCGCAACGATGTAGAAGCGGCGCTCGAGCGCGGGCGTTGCGCGCCTGCCGACGACGAGGAGGCGAAACGCAAGGCCGCCCACGACCAGCGCGAGGCCGAGGAAGTACCCCCACTTGACGATGTACTCGAAGATCGTCGGCCCCGCTGCTCCGTAGGCCTCGGTTGGCGGCGGCGGGACGACTCTGACGCCGAACGTATAGACGCCTGAGAGCACGTGGCCGTCGTACGAGGTCACTTGCCAGCGGACGGTGTACGCGCCCTTCGGGAGCCGTTGGAGGGGAACCGTGGCGACGCGCTTGCCGTCCAGTGCGTGGGAGGGGCCCGAGGTGACAACCTTTCCCGTCGAGCTCAGCACCTGGATCGAGTTCGAGAAGACGTCGACCCCCTGGTCGAAGCGAAGCGAGACAGCGGGCGGCCCAGAGGCGAGCCGTGCGCCGAAGTTCGGTACCCGCTGGAGCAGGTTCGCGTGCGCGAGGGCCGAGGCCGGCAGCGCCAGCGCGACGAGGGCCGCGGCGGCGAGTGCCCTCCGTCTCATCGTCCGCCGGCGAGCGGCGACAGGTGCCCGAAGATCGGAGCCACGTTCCGGTCGCAGAAGAGGAGCACCGCGACCGTGAGGAACATCAGCGCAAAGCCGGTGTTGAAGGCCGGCGAGCGCGGGCGGACGAAGCGCGCAGTCGTGATCACAGCACCGGCCACACCGGTCCACCCGAGCGCGTGATGGAGGAAGGCCGCACGGGAGAAGAGCCACGGGTTCTGCTCGTGGATGAGGAATGCGGCGCCGGAAACGGCGAGCGCGAACGGCAGCGTCAACTCCCAGAGCGGGTTCCGCAACTTGCCGCGCACGAGCCCGAGCTGCGCTGCTCCAGCGACCATCATCGCCTGCGCCCAGACGCCGTGGGCAAGCATGTGGATCGCCGAGCTGGTGTAGAAGACCATCACGGGCCACATGAAGACGCCGATCATGAACAGGACCCCAGGCCAGAGGTAGGCGCGCCAGCTCCGCAGGCGCCAGACCTCCCGCCCGACGATCGCCTCCGCGAGCAGGCAGAGGCCGAGGAAGACGACCCCCGTGCCGAACAGCCAGTGGACGACTTCGGGGGGAGGCTCCATCTAGGGCATGCCTTCCCGCTCGGCTTCCTCGAGATCCGCGACCAGGCCCGGGAGGACCCAGAAGTGGAAGATCGCGCCGACGAGGATGACGAGCAGCGGCGGCTGGACGACGAGGTACCAGAAGCCGTGCTTGTCGGGATCGAGGAAGGTCACCCGGTAGGGCTGGGCGAGCGCCCAGGCGAGGCCGGCGAGCGCGGTTAGCGGTCCGAGTGCCGACACCGCCGTGTCCCGCCGCGAGTGACGGGCCCCGGCTCGAGCGCCCTCTTGGACGAGCTCAGCGTCCATCCCTCATCTCCCAGCATGATTGTACGACGAGCGGTCGAAGTCGCGATACGCATCGGCTCGCCCCTCGCCGTCGAGGAAGCGCAAGAAGAAGTACGCCGCAGCGACGAAGAGAACGGCCGCCTGCTCCAGCGCCATCGCCGCGCCTCCGATCTGCTGGTCGGTCAGCGGGGAAAGTCCCCAAAGCCTCGGTGCGTGGACGTAGAAGTGGTAGACGGCTCTCGGGATCAGGGCAAGCAGGAGGCCGAGCGGGGCGGCGATCACGAATGCAGCGAAGAGGTAGATCGCGCGGGCGCCGCCGGTGAGCCGGTGCGGATCGCTCTGGAGCGCGGGCCACCAGAAGAGGAAGCCGGTCACGAAGTAGCAGGCGTGCTCGACGTGGATCAGGCTCGAGGGGTGCCGCAGCGCGGCGTCGTAGGCGGCCGGGACGTGCCAGGCGAAGTACGTTCCGGCCCAGAGCGGAAGGGCCACGAACGGGTGCGTGAGGAGCTTGACGCTGTGCGCTCGGCCCGCTGAGGCGGTGAGCGCCGACGGTAAGCCGAGCACGCAGAGCGCCGGCGCCCACTCGGCGAGGACGACGTTCTGGAGCAGGTGCGCCGAGAGCAGGTAGTGCATCGAGAGCATGTGGAGCGGCGTCACGAAGGCCGCGAGAATCAGGAGCAGGCCGGCTGCGAAGCAGGCGATGCGCCAGCGCTCGGTCGCAAAGCGCCGTCCTGCGAGGAGGTAGCCGAGCGCCAGGGCGGGCACGAGCCCGAGCGCCTCGAAATCGAGCGTCCACGCGTACGGGTCGTGCACCGGCAGGACGCTACGCTATGACCGTCGGCGTCCGTGGTGTAGTGGTAACACGAGAGCCTTCCAAGCTCTAGTCACCGGTTCGAGTCCGGTCGGACGCTTCTAGCGTCGGGAAAGGCAGGGTCCTCATGCCATCCGACGGGGCAGCGAAGCTCCCCCCGGATGGAGGAACGCGTCGCCCACTTCCGGGCCACCACCGTCCTTGCGGTGCTCGGCATCACGATCGCGGTTGCGGTTCTGCTCGAGGTCGTCTGGATTGCCCGCCAGGTGCTTGCCTGGATGTTGATCGCCCTCTTCCTCGCGCTCGCGCTGAACCCCGCGGTCGAGTGGTTCCAGCGGCACGGCGTTCGCCGGCGGGGGCTTGCGGCGGGCGTCACGTTTCTCGTCGGGATCGGCTCGATCGCAGCTCTCGGAGCGCTCTTCATCCCGACGCTCGTGCACGAGGTGAACGGCTTCTTCCAGGCGCTGCCGGGCTACGTCAACGACATCACGCATCGGCAGGGACGGCTCGGCTTCCTCGAATCGAAGTACCACGTGACCGATCGGGTGCGTCACGCCGTCGCCTCCGGCGGGGCGTCCTCGGTGCTAGGTCTGACCGGGACCGCCGTTGCGATCACGAAGGGGATCATCACGGCGATCGTGGCCACGGTCACCATCACCTTCATGACCCTCTTCATGCTCCTCGAGGGGCCTGCGTGGATGAATCGCTTGTACAGCTTGCTGCCCACGCGGTCGCAGGCGCGCTGGCGCGGCATCGGCCACCAGATCTATCGAACCGTCGGCGGCTACGTGACGGGAAATCTCTTCATCAGCGTGATCGCGGGAGTCACGTCGACGCTCGTCCTGATTGCACTGGGAGTGCCGTACGCGGTCGCGCTCGGGCTGCTCGTTGCGATTCTCGACCTGATCCCGCTCGCGGGAGCGACGATTGCCGCGATCGTCGTCGTGACGGTTGGCTTCCTGCATACCGTGACCGCGGGGATCGTGCTGCTCGTCTTCTTCGTCGTCTACCAGCAGATCGAGAACCACATCATCCAGCCGGTCGTCTACAGCAGGACCGTGCAGCTCTCGCCGCTCGCCGTTCTCATCTCCGTGCTGATCGGCGCCCAGCTGGCCGGCGTGCTCGGTGCGCTCGCCGCGATCCCGGTCGCGGGCACGTTGCAGGTGCTCCTGATGGCGTGGCTCGAAGACCGGCGTAAGCGCCCAACGAGCCCGGCCACCGTCTAGGACTTCTCGAAATCCCCCATCTGGGTGAGAGGGGCGGTGATTGGGCGCCGATCTCAATGGCATGCGCACGCTTGCCATCCTCGGCGTCTTGTCAGCTCTCGTCCTCGGCTCAGCCTCGGGGGCGCTCGCGGTCGCCAGCAAGCCCTCGCGGCTTCAACGGAGCGGTCACGTTCACGCCGCGCAGACTGCGTTCCAGCGCGCGACGTCCCTGATCGTGAAGGCTGCGGCCTTCCGCGTCCGCGCTGCTCGCCCCTCTGGCGCTGCTGCACCAAAGGCACTCCTCAGCGCCCTCGAATTCGACATCGTCGCCAGGATCAACGCCCAGCGTGGCGCTCGCGCTCTCCGACCGCTTCACGTCTCGCGTGGGCTGACGGCCGCCGCCGATTACCACTCCCATCAGATGGGCCGCTTCGGCTTCTTCGAGCATGCGTCGCGGAACGGCGCGCCGTTCTGGCGCCGCCTCGAGCGCTTCTATCCGTCCGGCCGCCGCTACTGGTCGGTGGGCGAGAACATCTTCTGGGAGTCGCCCGACACAACCGGCTCGAGCGCGGTGCACGAGTGGATGATGAGCCCACCGCATCGCGAGAACATCCTCACGCGCGAGTGGCGCGACATCGGCGTGGCCGCAGTGCACTTCAACGCGGCACGGGGCGCCTTCGGCGGCCGTCCGGCCACGATCGTGACCGCCGACTTCGGCGTCAGACGCTAAGTCGTTAACCGCGAAGCCTCCGAAAACGTCGCCCCTCTCCTCGGTTTCCTGACGTGCGGCACCCCGCTCAGGGAAGCGACTCGGTGTGGTCCCCCTGAGAACCGCTCTCGGTTTCCTGACGTGTCGCTGGGCCTGCGTAGGCCGGTGGGACAGTGTTTAGCCACACGGCCCGCCGGCTGGAGCAGGTCCAGCGGCGCGAGGCGGCGGCGGAGCCCGGCTTCGCCGGGCGGGAGCCGGCGCCGCTCAGGGAAGCGAGGCTCGGTGTCCTGACGTGTCGCTGCGTACCCGTAAGCGAGGGGGACAGTGTTAGGCCACACGGCCCGCTCGCTGGAGGGTGCGCAGCGGCGCGAGGCGTCCCGCG
>JBGOSR010000145.1:0-5449 GCA_041476065.1 Gaiellaceae bacterium | reverse complement strand
GGTTGATCTCGACCACGCGCTCCTTGAGCTCTCTGGATTCGGACACGTCTGATGCCATCAGAATCTAAGTCCTCCCTCGCGCGCACCCTCGGCGAGCGCTTTGACGCGTCCGTGGTACAGATAGCCGCCGCGATCGAACACAACGGTTTCGATGCCTGCCTTCTTCGCAGCCGAGGCGAGCGCCTTGCCGACCGCTTTGGCCTGCGCCTGCTTGTCGCCCTTGAAGGACTTCGGCAAATTGGTCCAGCCGACGCCGACGCGCTCGACCTCGTCGCCGATCACGACGAGCGCCGTGAACGAGAACCGGCGACCACCTTTCACGACTTTGGCGACGCGGTTGATCTCGACCACGCGCTCCTTGAGCTCGCGGCTCTGCTCCCTGGCGATGACTTCGCGCTCAACAGTGCTCAAAACTTCAGTCCCCCTTCGCGGGCTGCATCGGCGAGCGCCTTCACGCGCCCGTGGTAGAGGTAGCCGCCCCGGTCGAAGACGACGGCCTCGATCCCGGCGTTCTTCGCGGCCTCGGCCAGCGTCTTCCCGACCTCGGCGGCCTGTGCGGTCTTGTTGCCCTTGAACGAGCCCTTCAGGTGGAGCGAGCTCGCCGCGGCGAGCGTCTTGCCGGCGTGGTCGTCGATCACCTGCGCCTCGATGCCCGAGTTCGAGCGAAAGACGGTCACGCGCGGCCGCTCGGCCGTGCCGACAACGGTCTTGCGCACGCGCCTGTGGCGGCGCAGGCGGGCCTCTCTGACGGTCAGGCTGGCCATTTAGGCCCTCTTGCCGACCTTCCGACGCACGTACTCGCCCTGGTAGCGGATCCCCTTGCCCTTGTAGGGCTCGGGCGGGCGCACGTCGCGGATCTCGGCGGCGATCTCGCCCACCAGTTGCTTGTCGATGCCCTTGACGAGGATCTCCGTCTGGACCGGCACCTCGAACGTGATGCCCGCCGGGGCCTCGATGACGACCACGTGGGAGTAGCCGACGCTCAGCTCGAGCGCCGTCCCCCGCATCGTGGCGCGGTAGCCGACGCCCTGGATCTCGAGGCGCTTCTCGAAGCCCTTCGTGACTCCCTCGACCATGTTCGCCACGAGCGAGCGCGTCAGACCGTGCAGCGCGCGATCGTCGCCGCGATCGGTCGGGCGCTTCACGAGCAGCTGCGCCTCGTCCTTCTCGATCGTGATCCGGATCGGCACGTTCTGCGTCAGCTCGCCGAGCGGGCCGTTGACCGTCACGCGGCCAGGATCGAGCGCGACGTTGACGCCGTCCGGGACTTCGATTGGCTGTTTGCCGATTCGACTCATTGGCTCACCAGATGAAGCAGACGACCTCGCCGCCGACTCCGCGCTCCTCCGCCGTGCGGCTCGTCACAAGCCCGCCCGAGGTGGAGAGGATCGCTGTGCCCATCCCCCCGAGGACGCGCGGCAGGCGATCCTTCCGAGCGTACACGCGGCGGCCGGGCTTGGACACGCGCTTCAGGTCGGTGATGATCCGCTCGCGATTGCGGCCGAACTTCAGGTCGACGACGATCGAGTCGAAGCTCTCGCCCTTCTCGACGCGATAGTCCTTGATGTAGCCCTCCTCCTTGAGGATGCGGGCGATCTCCTCCTTGAGGCGGGAAGTCGGCATCGTCGTCGAGTCGTGCATCGCCTTGTTGGCGTTGCGGATTCGCGTGAGCATGTCTGCAACGGGGTCGGTGTGCATCACCAGCTCGATTTCGTCATGCCGGGGATCGCGCCCTCGTGCGCGAGTGTGCGCAGGCAGATCCGGCAGAGACCGAACTTCTTGAAGACCGCGCGCGGCCGGCCGCAGCGGTTGCAACGGCTGTAAGCGCGGACCTTGTAGCGCGGGGTCCGCTTGGCCTTGGCGATCAGAGACTTCTTAGCCACTCGTTTCGCTCCCCTCTCTCTCTCTGAACGGGAGTCCGAGGCCCCGCAGGAGCGCGAAGCCTTCCTCGTCGTTCTGCGCAGTCGTCGTGATTGCGACGTCGAGACCACGGACCGTCTGGACGTCGTCGTAGTTGATCTCCGCGAAGATGATCTGCTCGCGGATTCCGATCGAATAGTTGCCGCGCCCGTCGAACGACTCCGGCGCGAGCCCACGGAAGTCGCGGATCCGGGGCAGGGCGATCGACACGAGCCGGTCGAGGAACTCCCACATACGGTTCCCGCGCAGGGTGACCCGAGCCCCGATCGGCATTCCCTCGCGCAGCTTGAAGCTCGCGATCGACTTGCGCGCCAGGCGCACCTGCGCGCGCTGGCCCGCGATCGTCGTCAGCTCCTCGATCGCGCTGTCGAGCGCTTTGGACTCGGTCTTCGCCTCGCCCACACCCATGTTGAGCGTGATCTTCGCCACGCGCGGGACGCGCATGACCGACTTGAAGCCGAGGTCGTCCTTGAGCTGAGTGCGAAGCTCCTGCTCGTAGCGCTCCTTCAGCCGTGGCACGTATCCGCTCTTGATAGACATTATTTGTCGATCTCCTGGCGGCAGTCGTCGCGCTTGCAGACGCGCACCCTGCGGGTGTCCTCGCCCTTCTTCTCCTTGACGACGTAGCCGACGCGGGTCGGACGGTTGCACGTCGGGCAGACGAGCATCACGTTCGAGATCTGGATCGGCGCGGCCTTCTCGATCACGCCGCCGGGCGTGACCTGTTGCCCACCCATCCGGCTCGGGTTCTTGATCGGCTTCGGACGCGAGTGCCGCTTGATCATGTTCAGGTTCTCCACGATCACGCGCTTCTCGTCCGGGCGCGCCTCGAGCACGCGCCCCTGCTTGCCGCGATCCTTACCGGCCAGCACGTGCACCGTGTCGCCCTTCTTGATTCTCATCGCTTTCATGACTTACAGGACCTCCGGGGCGAGGCTGACGATCTTCATGAAGTTCTTCTCGCGAAGTTCCCGCGCGACTGGCCCGAAGATGCGCGTGCCTCGAGGATTGCGGGCCGGGTCGATGATCACGGCGGCGTTCTCGTCGAACGCGATCATCGTCCCGTCGTCGCGGCCGTAGGGCTTCTTCGTGCGGACGACGACCGCCTGGACGACCTCGCCCTTCTTGATCGTGCCCTGCGGCGTCGCAGCCTTGACCGTGGCGACGATGACGTCGCCGACCCGCGCGTAGCGGCGGTGGGAGCCGCCGAGCACGCGGATGCAGAGGATCTCGCGAGCTCCGGTGTTGTCGGCCACTCTCAGTCGGGACTCCTGCTGGATCACGTGTGACCCTTCCGGTGACTGTTTCGCGTCTCTGGGGCGCGAGCCGCAAGCAGTTCAAGAACGCAGGGAGCCCCCGTACTCGTAAGTACGGGGGTGACTGAGGACGCCGAAATGCGCCGCGGATCGCGTTCCAGAGGCGCACTAACTGTTGCCGGGAGGGTCACTTCGCGACCTCGAGTACCTGGGCCAGTCGCCAGCTCTTCGTCTTCGAGAGCGGGCGCGTCTCGACGATGAGGACGACGTCACCGACATTCGCCGCGTTCTGCTCGTCGTGCGCATGGAACTTCGCGGAGCGACGGACGACCTTCTTGTAGCGAGGATGGGCTTTTACCGTGTCGACGCGGACGACGATCGTCTTGTCCATCGCGCTCGAGACGACGACGCCGCGGCGCTCGACACGCCGGCCGCGGTCCCGCTCGGGCTTCGGTAGCCGCGTGATCGGCTTGCGGCCTTCGACCTGCTCGCGCTTCGGCTTCGAGCGTTGTCTGCGGAGGCTCCTGGGCTTGCGCTTCGGCTTGGCGGGAAGTGCGGCCGGCTCGGCAGGCGCAGCCTCCGCGGCAGGGGCTTCTTCGGCAGGGGCTTCTTCGGCAGGGGCTTCTTCGGGAGGGGCCTCTTCGGCTGCGGGTTCTTCCGCAGGCGTTTCCTCGGCCACAGGCTCCTCGGCGGGAGCTTCCTCGGCTACAGGTTTCTCAGCCGGGGCTTCCTCGGCCACAGGCTCCTCGGCGGGAGCTTCCTCGGCTACAGGCTCCTCGGCGATCGGCTCCTCGGCTACCGGCTCCTCGGATACCGGCTCCTCGGCGGGAGCTTCCTCGGCCACGGGCTCCTCGGCCACCGGCTCCTCGACGACCGGCTCCTCCGCAGCAGGGGTCTCCTCGACGGGAGTCTCCTCCGCCTGGGTCTCTTCCTGAATCTCTTCGTCCTTCTTCTTAGGCACCTAAATGGTCTCCTTCGCGAGCTCGCGCTCGTTTCGTACGGTCAGGATGCGGGCGATCTCGCGCTTGGCGAGCTTGAGGCGCGCCGGGTTGTCGAGCGCCCCGGTCGCCGACTGGAAGCGGAGGTTGAACAGCTCCTGGCGCCGCTCGGCAAGCGCATCGTCGAGCTGGTCGTCGCTCATGTCCCGCAGCTCTCTAGCGCGCAAAGAGATCCGCCTCCCTCTTCACGAACTTCGTCTGGATGGGCAGCTTGCTGCCGGCAAGGCGAAGCGCCTCTTTGGCGAGCTCCTCGGGGACGCCGGCCAGCTCGAACATGACTCGGCCTGGCTTGATGACCGCCACCCAATGCTCGGGCGCGCCTTTGCCGGAGCCCATGCGCGTCTCAGCCGGCTTCTGGCTGACGGGCTTGTCCGGGAAGACGTTGATCCAGACCTTGCCGCCGCGCTTGATCTTTCGCGTCATCGCGATCCGGGCCGCCTCGATCTGGCGGTTCGTGACCCAGGCCGCTTCCATGGCCTTGAGGCCGTAGTCGCCGAACTGGACGCGCGTCTGGCCTTTCGAGACGCCGGCGCGCCGGCCACGCTGCTGCTTGCGGTATTTCGTCTTCTTGGGAAGGAGCATCTAGCTCTTCTCACCCTTCTTGGGCTTGTCCGTCCGGGGGGCTTCGGTCGTCTCCGGCGCGGCTTCAGCCTCTACGGGCGGGGCCTCGACCGGAGGGGCCTCGGCGGCCTGGGCCGCGGGATCCGTCTGCTCGGGCGCCTCCCTCGGCGTGCTCTCGTTTTCGCCGCGTGGACGCCTGCGCGCGCCTCGCTTGGGCCGGCGCTTCTGCACCGGGCCGAGGCCCTCGCGGTCGGCCGCCCTGCTCCGGCCGCTCTCGCGTGACGCCGAGAGGCCCTCCGTGCGACCGCCCAGGCGACGCGCAGTGTCCTGGTCGCCCAGGCGCGTCTCCTTCTGCTGGGCGACGCTCTCGAAGCCCTCGGGCATGATCTCGCCCTTGTTGATCCAGACCTTGACGCCGATTCGGCCGAACGTCGTCTTCGCCTCGACGAAGCCGTAGTCGATGTCGGCGCGGATCGTGTGCAGCGGCACGCGACCGTCGGAGTAGCCCTCGGTGCGGGCCATCTCGGCGCCGCCGAGGCGGCCGGAGACCTGGACCTTCACGCCCTTGGCGCCGGAGCGCATCGCGCTGGTGAGCGCGCGCTTCATGGCGCGCCGAAACGCAACGCGGTTCTGGAGCTGCTCACCGATCGACTGGGCCACCAAGGCTGCGTCGAGCTCTGGGCGCTTGATCTCGTGGATGTTGACCTTGATCTG
>JBGOSR010000144.1:0-5486 GCA_041476065.1 Gaiellaceae bacterium | reverse complement strand
TCGCGATCGTCGCCACGGCGATCTCGGGCGGCGCCGGGGTCCACGCTGGGCTGGTCTCGATCGGCGCAGGAGGCGTGCTCTTCGCACCGGCGCTCCTGATGATCCTCTTCCGCCAGAAGTACCCGCGCTGGTGGTTCGACTGGAACCTCGAGCTGCTCAGGTTCTCGAACCGGGTCGCCGTCTACCTCGCCTTGATGGACGATCGCTATCCGTCCACCGACGAGCACCAGGGCGTCACGCTCGACTTCCCCTACCCCGATGCTGCGCAGGACTTGAATCGCTGGCTTCCGCTGGTCAAGTGGTTCCTCGCGATCCCGCACTACATCGTGCTCATCTTCTTGTGGATCGCGTCGCTCGTGGTCGTGATCCTCGCCTGGTTCGCGATCCTCTTCACCGGCCGCTATCCGCGCGGCATGTTCGATTTCGTCGCCGGGGTGATCCGCTGGGAGAACCGCGTTCTCGCCTACGCGTTCGTCCTCGCGACGGACAAGTACCCGCCCTTCCGGTTGAGCCCGTAGATCGCTCGAGCTGATACCGCGGGCTTGTCGCCGTTCCGCCTGAGTGCTTTAGTCGCACGGTTACGCTGAACGGAAACTCTGTACAGGGCGACACCGTCCTCGTCGTCGGCGCAGGTGGGTCGATTGGATCAGAGCTCGCGCTTCGGGTTGCGCACCTCCGGCCGCGGCGCCTCGTGCTCGTCGATCGCTCGGAGGAGCGCCTCGCGCGGATTCAGCAAGCAGTCGGCCAGGACCTCGGCTTCCCGTTCAGCCTGCCGATCGTGGCCGACGTCGCCGACCCGGCCTCGACGGCGCTCATCTTCGACGAGCACCGCCCCGCGGTCGTGTTCCACCTCGCCGGCTACAAGCACCTGCCCCTCTCCGAGGAAAACCCCGTCGAGGCGGCGCGGGACAACGTCCTCACGACCAAAGCCCTGGCCGGCGCGTCCCTCGAGTTCGGCACGAAGTGCCTCGTCGTCGCCTCGAGCGACAAAGCCGTCCATCCGTCGAACATTCTCGGCCGGACAAAGGCGCTCTGCGAGCGGCTGTTCGAAGTCTATGAGCGGGAGTGCGAGGGGAAGACGCGCTTCGTCGCTCTCCGGCTTGGCAACGTCTTCGAGTCATCGGGAAGCGTGGCGCGCGTGTTCTCGCGCCAGATCGCCGACGGCGGGCCGGTCACCGTGACCCATGCCGAGATGACGCGCTACTTGATCACGATCCCCGATGCGGTCATGTTGCTGCTCCAGGCCCACACGCTGCCGGGGCCGGGGGGCGTGTTCCTCGCCGAGATGGGCGAGCCCGTCAAGATCGTCGACCTGGCGAGACAGCTCATCGGGTTGGCTTCCGAGAACGGCACGCCCACCCTCGACATCGAGTACGTGGGCGCGCGGCAGGGCGAGAAGCTCCACGAGGAGCTCGTCGCTGCGGACGAGCGCCTGACGAGCACCTCGCATCCACGGCTCTTCAGAGTCTCGCGACCGAAGCCCGACTGCCTCTTGCTCCACGAGCGTCTCCGCGACCTCGAGCGCGTCGTCGCTCTCGGGGACGGCGCGTCGGTGCGTCGGCTTCTTCAGTGAAGGTCCTGCTGGTCTCGTTCTTCTTCCCGCCCACGGGCGGTGGCGGCCTGCCGCGGGCGCTGAAGTTCGCCGAGCACTTGCCGGAGCTGGGAATCGAGACGCACGTTCTCGCGCCCGAGCGCTCGAGGTGGATCTATTCCGACGCGACCCCGGAGCCGGCGGCGGCTCACGTGCACCGCGCGCGTTTCCTGGGGCCGAAGGGCCGCCGCGCAGGTGACGAGCTGTACGGACGCACAGGCCTCGACCGCGTTCTGCGCAAGACCGCGCTCCTTCCTCGACGTCTGCTCGTCCCGGACGAGCATGTGGCCTGGAACCTGACCGCGATTCCCGCCGCGGTGCGAATTGCGCGCCGAGAGGGGATCGATGTCGTCCTGACTTCCTCGCCGCCGAGCTCCCTGCACTTCGTGGGCGCCGCGGTCAAGCAGGCCACCGGCGCGCGTTGGGTCGCCGACCTGCGCGACTCGATGCTTGCGAATCCCGACCGGCGTACCGAAAGCCCGCTCGTTCGCGGCAAGGAGCGCACCGAGCGGACCGTCGCGCGCCTCGTGGCGAGGCAGGCCGACTCGATCGTGGTCGCCGCGGAGTCGATCGGAGCAGAGATGGAGCGCCTTCGGCCGCGCGGGCGCGTACTGACCGTCGCGAACGGCTGCGACTTCGACGACTTCGCGGGGCTCGAGTACCGGCCCGGGGAGCGGTTCCGGATCACACACACAGGCACCTTCCTCGGCAGGCGAGACGCTCAACCGTTCCTGCGCGCGCTCGAGACATGCGATCAGGAGGTCACGGCGCGCTTCGTGGGCGACTTCCGCCCGGCCGACCGCGAGTGGGTCGACCGGAAGGGCTTGAACGGGAAGATCGAACTGCATCCCTGGGTCTCTCGGCAGCGAGCACTCGAGCTTCAGCGCGACTCGGAGGCGCTCCTCCTCCTGCTGCCGAAGGCGGGCCGGCGCGGCGCCGGCGTCCTCTCGGCGAAGCTCTTCGAGTACCTGGCCGCGCGGCGGCCGATCCTCGCGGCGGTCCCACCCGAGGGCTCCGCCGCAGAGCTGGTGCGGCGAACCGGCGCGGGAGTGGTTGCGCCGCCGGACGATGCCGAGGCGATCGGGGCAGCACTCGCGGGGCTCGTCTCGAAGTGGCAGGCAGGAACGCTCGTCGGGCCCGAGGAGCGCCCCGAGCTCTCCCGCCACCGGCGGGCAGAGGAGCTCGCGGAGCTCCTCCACGAAGTCGCGTGAGCCGCCTTCCGCGGGCAGCCGATCTCCTCTTTCTCGCGACGGTCTTCTCCGTCACGTTTACGAAGCTCCAGACGGAGCGGTTGGGCGGGCTCAGCCTCGTCGACGTGCTCACGGTGCTCTTTGTCGCGGCCTTCCTCGCGGAGCGGCTCCGTAGGCGAGACGCTGTTCCGCGGGTCGTGTGGCACCTCGCCGGCTTCGGCGTCGCGCTGCTCGCGGTCTATATCGCGGGAGCCTTCGCGCTCGACGGTCACTGGGCCCTGACGCAGTTCGGCAAGGGACTCGCGCGTTTCGGCCTCCACTTCGCACTGCTCCTCTGCGGGGTCGCGCTCCTCGTCGACCGCGGCCGCAGCTTCTACTGGCGGACGCTCGGCTGGCTCTGTGCTGGGATGGCGGTGAGCGCGACATACGGCGTCGGCCAGCTTCTCGCCAGTCGCGCGGGGGTGAACCTGGACAAGCTCCTGTTCCACCGTCCGATCGGGCTGAACGCGCAGACCCTGACCTACAAGCTCGACGCCGGCCCTCTGATCTATCGAGTCAGCGGGCTGACGTTGGACACGAACCACCTCGGGATCATGCTGCTGGTCCCCGTGCTCGTCCTGACTCCGCTACTGCCGCTGGCTTCGCCCAGGTGGCGGAAGGGCCTCCCGTTCCTCATCGCGGGCCTCGTGCTCGTCGAGCTTGCTACCTACTCCCGGAGCACGTTCCTCGGTCTCGCGGCCGGCATCGCGATTCTCACCGTCGGACTGCGGCGCGAGCTCTTCTCGCGCGGCGCCCTGCTCGCTGCCGGAATTGCCGTCGCAGTCGCGGCGGTCGCGGTCTTGCGACAGCCAGGCTTCTACCGGCGGGTCGTCGAGTCCCGCCTCGAGCTCGCGAACACCGGGAGCCGCCTGCATTTCCACCAATACGACTTCATCGGCCGCGCCCTCGACTCGAACCCTCTTTTCGGGGTCGGGCTGAACAACTTCGCCGTGCACTACTGGCCGATCACGGGGAAGAAGGACTACGGGCCGCTCTCGGTCTACGTCCAGTCGCTCGTCGAGACGGGCCTCGTCGGGACGGCGGTCTTCGCCTGCTTCCTCGGCTTCGTCGCCTTTCGACTCAGGCGGGCGCCACGTGCGCTTGCCTGGGGGCTCGCCGCCGCCCTCGTTGCAACCCTGGCCGCGAATGCTTTCTATCTGACGATGACCTTCTACTATTTCTACGCGCTGCTGATGCTGATCGCGGCTGCCCCGGTCGTCGCGGAGGTCAAGTCGTCAGGACGACCGTTCGAGATCCTCGAACGCCGTCCGCAGGAGACCGCGGAGGCGCGCCGGTGAGTGGTTCTTCGCAACGTATTCACGGCCGCGCCGGCGCATCTCGCTGAGCCGGTCCTCGTCCGTGAGGAGCTCGACCGCGGTCGTCGCCAGCTCTTCTTCCCCGAAGCTCTCGAGCACGTGTCCGCCCTTCGACTCCCGGATCAGATCCTCGGGGCCGTCGCAGGGCGTGACGATCGCCGGGATTCCGCTCGCGAGCGCCTCGGCGACCGCGACGCCGAACCCCTCCTGGAGCGAAGGCAGCACGAAGAGGCTCGCGCTGCGGAGGTGCGCGGGGACCGACTCCACCTCGCCGAGCACTTCTGCGTTGCCGTTCAAGTCTCGGAGCACCTCTCGTGGCGGGTACTTGCCCACGAGCCGGAGCTTGGCGCGGGGGAGTTGCTCCTGGATGCGGTGGAAGGCTCGCACGAGCAAGCCGACGTTCTTCCTGGGATCGGAGCCTCGACCGACGAAGACGATCACAGGCTCCTCGAGCCGCGCGGCCCAGGCCTCGTCCGGCTCGGGGTTGAACTCTTCGTAGTCGATCGCAATCGGGAGCAGGCGGATTGAGCTCAGCGGCAGGTCGGCGGCCTCGGCCACGGCCCGCCGGGACGCCGGCGAGGTTGCGTGGACGAACGCAGCTCCGTGTAGGACCTCCCGCTCCAGCCGCCGGAAGACGGGCGCGTTCACGCGGAGGGCGGCGCGCCGCGACGGACGCAGGCCGGCGCGTCTCGCTTCGGCCTCGGCCATGAAGCCCGTTCCCACCCAGCAGGCGTAGCTTCGGCCAGACCGGGCGACGGGGTAGCCGTAGTGCGCCGAGGTGGTGACGACCCAGAGGGATTTGCTCTGCTGGAGATCCTCGGCGATGCGTCTCCCGTTCACGAGCTGGTTGACCGAGTCGATCTCAGGCAGGAGAGCGGGATACGCGGTTCCGGTGAAGGGAGCGGGCATCTCCTCGCGCGGGGTGAGCGAGAACGACCGGCGCGCGACCGAAACCGAGCGATCGTTGGCGACGTAGAACAGCCGTGGGTCGCGTTGCAACTCGTGGGCCGCGCGCCAGAACGCCGCGACCTGAGAACGGAAGCCGCCCCGCAGCCTGGGATCCTGCCCGACGACGGCGACATCTGGGGCAAGCACGTTCGGCGAGGGCGCCCTGTTCGGCAACTAGACCACCCTAACGCGTCGCCTCGCGCCTGCAAACCGTCGCGTGCAGCTTCGGCTCGAGCTATTGGGCGGTGACCTGTTCCTCCTCGCGCACATTCACTGCCGCGAGCGTCAGTAGCTGAAAACGGTCGCGCCGTCTCCGATCCAGTCCCAGAGCGGCGACGCGCCGGCGAGCTTCGCGTTCGGGACGAGCTCGGCCTCGTCCAGCTTCTTCGTGTTGAAGCAGAT
>JBGOSR010000143.1:0-5503 GCA_041476065.1 Gaiellaceae bacterium | reverse complement strand
CGCGGTCGCGCCCGTACTTCTCCGCGACGTAGTTGATGACGCGGTCGCGGCCGGCAACCGAGAAGTCGATGTCCATGTCCGGCATCGACTTGCGGCCCGGGTTGAGGAAGCGTTCGAAGAGGAGCTCGTAGCGGATCGGGTCGACGTCGGTGATCTCGAGGCAGTAGGCGGCGAGCGAGCCGGCAGTCGAGCCGCGGCCCGGGCCGACCGAGACGCCGTTCCGCTTCGCGAAGTTGACGAAGTCCCAGACGATCAGGAAGTAGTCGGCGAAGCCCATCTCGCGAATCGTCTTCAGCTCGTACTTGAGTCGCTCCTGGAGCTCCGGCGTCAAGCGGTCGTAGCGCTTGGCGAGGCCTTTCTCGCAGAGCTCGACGAGGTAGTCGAAGGCGTCGCGGCCCTCCGGGACGGGATATTTCGGGAGGCGGATCGTCCCGAGCTCGATCTCGACGTTGCAGCGCTCCGCGACCTCGAGCGTCCGCGCCAGGGCGGCCGGGTACTCGGCGAAGTCGCGGGCCATCTCCTCCGGCGTCTTGAAGAAGAACTGGTCTGTGTCGAAGCGCCAGTGGTTCGGATTCTTGAGCGAGTCACCCGACTGGATGCAGAGCAGCGCCTCATGTGCGCGCGCGTCTTCGTGGAGCAGGTAGTGGACGTCGCCCGTCGCCACGAGCGGCAGGCCGGTGCCTTCGGCGAGACGCGCGAGCTGCGGGTTGATCCGCACCTGCTGCTCGAGCCCGGCGTTCTGGATCTCGACGTATGTCTGGTCGCGCCCGAAGACCTGGACGAGCCGGTCGAGGTCGGCGGCCGCGTCGGCCTCGCGCGACTCCTCGAGCGCCTTCGAGACGCGCCCCGAGAGGCACCCGGAGAGCGCGATCAGCCCCGGCGAGTGCGTCTCGAGCAGCGACCAGTCGACGCGAGGCTTGTAGTAATACCCCTGCAAATAGCCCGCTGAGGCGAGCTTGATCAGGTTGCCGTACCCCTCGTTCGACTCGGCGAGGAGCGTCAGGTGCGCGTAGCCCTTCTCCTGCTTGGAGGAGTCGTCGCAGACGTAGACCTCGCAGCCGATGATCGGCTTGACGCCCTGCTTCGTCGCGTGCTTGTAGAGCTGCACCGCACCTGCGAGCGACCCGTGGTCGGTAAGCCCGACGGCGGGCATCTCGAGCTCGGCTGCTCGTTCGGCAAGTGCCGGGATGCGGCAGGCCCCGTCGAGAATCGAGAACTCGGAGTGGACGTGCAGGTGAACGAAGTCGGCGGCCAACGGACGGCCCATTCTAGGTCGACCTCAGGACGCTCCCGGATCGCCGGCCGGAAGGGCTCGTATAGTCCTCCCGCAAATTCCTGCGGAGGTGGCTCGTTTGGAAAACACACTTTTGATCTTGCATCTCGTCGGCGTGTTCTTGATCGTCGGCGGCGCCGCGATCGCGACGGCGCTCGGCATCAAGGCCTCCAAGACGAAGCGCACTCACACGATCGAGGAGCTATCAGGCCTTTCGACCGTCGCGGAGCGCTACGTGATCACCCCGGGGGCCGTGCTCGCGCTCGTCGCCGGAACCTTGCTCGTGCACCGGAGCGGCCACGACTTCGACGAGTTCTGGCTCATCGCCGCCTACGTCCTCTGGGTGGCCGCGATCAGCATCGGTTGGCTCATTCTCGGTCGGCACAGCTCGCGGCTCCACAAGCATGCGAGGCAGCTCGCCGCAAGCGGGGTCGACGTGAGCGACGAACTGCAAACGGAGGCGGCGGCGCCGGTCGGAATGATCTTCGGGCTCGTCCAGAACCTCATCCTGCTGGCGTTCATCTACCTCATGGTCGCCCGGCCCGGCAGCTAGTCGATCAGCTTGCGCTCCATCGCGTGGATCGCGATCCGCCACATGATGAGGGCGAACAAGACGAGCGCCCCGTAGCGCGCGAGATCCACCCAGCCCGCGAAACCGAAGACGGCGTCGCGCACGAGCTGGACGCAGTGGTGCAGCGGGTTCAACTCGCCGAGCATCTGGCCCCACCTGGGCAGCCGGCTGAGGGGAAAGAACGTCCCGGCGACGAGGAAGAGCGGCGTCAGCACCGCGCTCACGATGTAGTTGAAGTTCTCGAACGACTTGGCGAAGCCGGCGACGGTGATCCCGAAGCACGCCCAGCCGAAGCCGGCGGTCCAGGCGATCACGGGCACGACGAGCATCCCCCAGGACGGATTGAGACCGAACGCCATCGCGACGAGCAGCGGCACGCAGCCGTAGAGCCCGGCGCGGGTCGCGATCCAGAGCGCCTCGGCGGTGACGAGCTCCTCCGTGTCGACCGGCGCCGCGAGGATCGCGTCGTAGGTGCGCTGGAACTGGTACTTGACGAACGTCCCGAACATGGCGGGAAACGCGGCCGAGAAGAGGACGGCGGTCGCAACCGTCCCCGTGGCGATGAAGTCGATCGTCCGGTGGCCTTCGATCCGGCCCACGAGGGCGCCGAACCCGAAACCGAAGGCGAGCAGGTAGATCGTCGGCTCCACCGTCGAGGAGAAGGTCGTCGAGCGCCAGAAAGACGAGAAGTTGACGATCTCGCGGACGAGGACGCCCGTCAGCGCGCGCCGCTCGAGCCGGCCGATCTTGACTCCGCGAGCCGCCGCCATCAGTCGATCTCCTCACCCGTGAGCAGGACGAAGACATCCTCGAGGTTCGCCGGGCGGCGCTCGCCCTCGAACGAATACCCGCCGTTCGAATCGACGCCGAGCACCGAGACGCTCGTGCCCGTGCGCCGCGTCCGCAGCCCGGCGGCCCCGGCTTCCGACTCGACTTCGGCTAGGCGCGCCGGCGGCCCGTAGACCTCGAGCACGTCCTCGCCCGCGTACTGGAGCACGAGCTGCGCCGGCGAGCCCGCTGCGACCGCGCTTCCGTGGGACATGATCAGCACGGTGTCGGCGAGCCGCTGGGCCTCCTCGATGTAGTGGGTCGACATCAGGATCGTCGTGCCCGCCGAGCGCAGCGCGTCGATGAGCGCCCACAGCTCCTGGCGAACCTGCGGGTCGAGCCCGACCGTCGGCTCGTCCATCAGCACGAGCCGGGGACGGTGCACGAGCGCTCGCGCGATCAGCAACCGCCGGCGCATCCCGCCCGAGAGCTTGTCCACGCGCGTTTCGCGGCGGTCGACGAGGTTCGCCATCTTCAGCGCCCGCTCGATCGCCTCGTGCCGCTCCGCCCGGCCGATCCGGTAGAGATGCGTGAAGACGAGCAGGTTCTGCTGCACGGTGAGCGTCGTGTCGAGGTTGTCGAGCTGCGGAACGACGCCGCATTCCGCGCGAGCTGCCTTCGACTCGGCCGGCAGCCGGTACCCGAGCACCTCGATCTCGCCCTCGTCTGCGATCGATTGAGCCGTGAGGATGCGCATCGTCGTCGACTTTCCGGCCCCGTTCGGGCCGAGCAGGCCGACGCAGGTGCCGACCGGGACCTCGAGGTCCAGGTGGTCGACCGCGGTGATCGCGCCGTAGCGCTTCACGACCCCGCGCAGGTTGATCGCAAGCTCGCCGCTCACTTGCTCAGCATGCCAGCCGCGCGCGCGGCCGCTGCTTACGCCTTCGCGGGGTCGGGCGTCTTGTGGCTCGTGGGGTCGGGCGTCTTGTTGCTCGTCGCCTCGGGCGTCTTGTTGTTCGTCGGCTCGGGCGTCTTGTGGACCGAGGGCGGCAGCGGAGCGATCGGGGTCGGCTGCGTCGCGTTGCGGTCCTCCACGAGCTGGAGACCCGAGCGGAGGAACGAGCGGAGCTTCGCGTGGAGCTCTTGCTCGACCCCTTGCAGCCGCTCGACCTCGTTCTTGAGCCGGGTCTGGTGGGCCTTCATCGCGCTCTGCGACGCCTTGCTCTTCGCCCGTGCCTGCTCCAGCAGGGCCTCGGCATCGAGCGCAGCCTGCGCGCGAACCTCGGACGCCGCGTCCTGCTGTGCCTTGCTCGTTGCCTGCGCCTGCTCGAGGAGCTCGTCGGCCTCGTGTTCGGCCTGCGCGCGGATCTCCGAGGCCGCCCGCTCGGCGGTCACCAGGATGTCCCTCAGCTCGTGCTCGGCCTCCCGTAGCGGTGCGAGCTCCTTCTCCAGCTGGTCGACCCGCTTCGCCAACTGGTCGCGCTCCCGCCACACCTGCTCGTAGCTCGCGACGACCGTCGCCAGCAGCTTTTCGACCGAGCGCCGGCTGTACCCCCGCAGGCGGCTCTTCAGCTTCTGATTCTGAACTTCTGCGGGCGCTATGAACATCGCGGGGCGGATTGTTACGCACGGCCGCGAAAAGACAAAGAGCTCCGGATTGCAGCCACGAGCGCGCGCGGAGCAAAGGGTCTCGTCGTCGAACCCCTTGCGCACGGTTCTCGTAGAAACTATCCGCGTGTTCTCGGGCCTGGGCACCGTCCCGCTCGTCCTGATCTTCGCCGCAGCGGCCGGAGCAGTGTGGGTCGCCGGCATCTACCTGTCGAAATCGACCGACACGCTCGACACGCGGCTTGGCTTCGGCGAGGCGCTCGGCGGCGCGGTCCTGCTCGCGGTCGCTACGAACCTCCCCGAGATCGCGATCACGGCCTCGGCGGCGCTTGCGCACGATCTCGGGATCGCGATCGGCAACATCCTCGGCGGGATCGCGATCCAGACGGTCGTGCTCGTCCTGCTCGACATTGCGATGGGCAAGGAGTCGGCGCTGACGACGCGCGCGGCCTCGCTCGTGCTCGGGCTCGAGGGCCTGCTCGTGATCTTCGTGCTCGCGATCTCGGTCATGGGCGCGCAGCTCCCGGCAGGAAGGCCGTTCGGACGGGTCGAGCCGGCCGCGCTGCTGATCGCGGTCAGCTGGCTGGCCGGTGTGTGGCTCATCAACCGTGCCCGGCGTGGCCTACCGTGGCACGACACGACGGGCACGGCGCCGGGCGGCCAGGAGAAGCCGCGCGGACACTCGAAAGCCGCCGTCGCCGAGAAGATGAGCCTGGCGAGTGCCGGTGCGATCTTCGCCGCAGCGGCCGTGGTGACCCTCGTCGCGGGGATCGTCCTCGAGCGAAGCGGCGAGCGGATCGCAAGCCACGTCGGCCTCTCCGGCGTCGTCTTCGGCGCAACGATCCTCGCTGCCGCGACGGCGCTGCCCGAGGTCTCGACGGGAATCGCGTCGATCAAGCTCGGGGACTTCCAGCTCGCCGTCTCCGACATCTTCGGCGGCAACGCGTTCCTCCCCGTGCTGTTCCTGCTCGCAAGCGTGCTCTCCGGCTCGGCCGTCCTGCCACAGGCCCAGCCGACGGACATCTACCTGACCGCGCTCGGGATCGTGCTCACGGTCGTCTACGGGTGGGGGCTGATCACACGTCCCAACCGCCAGGTGTTCCGGATGGGGCTCGACTCGCTCACCGTGCTCGCGCTCTACGCGGCCGGTATCGCCGGCCTGATCGCGGTCACGAGCCACTGAGCCTCTTTCGGCTACGTTCGGGATATGAGCGTCGACCTCCGCCGGCGGGCGCGCCTCTTCCGGCGGGCGCGGATCGCCTTGATCGCGCTCGTGATCGCCT
>JBGOSR010000142.1:0-5535 GCA_041476065.1 Gaiellaceae bacterium | reverse complement strand
GGACAGTGTTGGCCACACGGCCCGCCGGCTGGAGGGTGCTCAGCGGCGCGAGGCGGGCCCGGAGCCCGGCTCCGCCGGGCGGGAGGGCTCGCCGGTCAGGGACGCGAGGGGGCGCTCGGGGACGGGCTCTCCGGCGACAATCGCTCTCGGAACCTCGAGCGTCAAGTAGCGCGCGAGCTCGGGATCGCCGATGCTGCGCGCGACGGCGCCGAGCCCTTCGCGGCTGATGTGGGGGCCGTGCGAGTCGCTGGCGAGGACATGCACGAGCTCGAGCTCGAGCAGGCGAAGTGCCGCGGCCTGTGCGGCGCGGTCACGAACTCCCTCGAGCGAGGCTGCCGTCACCTGGACCAGGGCTCCCGCGTCGACGAGGTTCCGGACACGGTCGGGCCGGTCCTGCACTTCAGGGTTCCGCTCCGGGTGCGCAAGCAGCGGGGTGACTCCGAGCTGGACGAGACGGGTGACCGCGGAGTCGAGCGCCAGCGGCCAGCCGCGGTACGGAAACTCCAGGAGCAGGTACCGCCCGGTTTGCGCAATCGTGAGCCGGCGAAGCTCCTCCGGAGGGATGCCCCACAGGAGGCTGAGGTCGACCTCGGCGCCGTGGAGCACGTCGACAGGAATCCCCTGCACGGCGAAGTCTGAGCGCACGAGCGCGACCGCCTCTTCCATCATCTCGGCCGTCGTCGGATAGTCGTCGCGCACATGCGGCGTCGCGGCAAGCACCGAGACGCCCTCCTCGAGCGCGGACATCGCGAGCGCCCGGGAGTCCGCAAGCGAGCGGGCTCCGTCGTCGATCCCGGGCAGCACATGAGTGTGCAGATCGATCACGGGCGAAACCATAGTGGCGCCGTGCGTGCAAGATGAGACCGAGATGGCGCGCGGCCCACTCTCCATCCTGCACGTGTCGCAGCCGACCGACGGCGGGGTCGCCGGCTATGTCGCCGACGTCGTCGCGGACCAGGCGGGTCGCGGCTGGCGCGTCGTCGTCGCGTCTCCGAGTTGGGGTGACCTGACAGCGCGGGTCGAGGCTTCAGGGGCGAAGCACGTCAACTGGACTGCGGGCAGAGCTCCCGGGCCGGGCGCGTTTCTCGACGCACGCCGCCTGGCGCGAATCGTCGGCGACACGGAACCGACGCTCGTCCACCTGCACTCCTCCAAAGCAGGCCTGGCCGGACGACTCGCGTTGCGCGGCCGGGTGCCGACAATCTTTCAGCCGCACGCGTGGTCGTTCGAAGCCGTCCGCGGCCCACTGCACACGCTGGCCCTCGGCTGGGAGAGGCGCGCGGCTCCCTGGGCGACGACTCTTTGCGTGAGCGAGGCCGAACGGCGTCGAGGCGAGGAACACGGGATTCGCGCGGATTGGCGGGTGATCCCGAACGGAGTGGATCTCGACGAGTGGCGCGAGGCAGCGCCCGAGGAGCGCTCCGCGGCGCGCCGCAGCCTCGAGCTCGAGGATCGCCCAACCGTGGTCTCCGTCGCACGGCTCTGCCGCCAGAAGGGGCAGGACGTGCTGCTCGACGCGTGGCCCTGCGTGCTCGCCAGCGTTCCAGGCGCACAGCTCCTGCTTGTCGGCGACGGCCCGGACGCGGCAAGGCTGCGGAGAGCGGCGGGCCCGACCGTCAAGCTCGTCGGACAGCGCCCCGATGTCGGGAGCTGGCTCGCTGCGGCGGACGTCGTGGCACAACCCTCCCGCTGGGAGGGCATGTCGATCGGGATGCTCGAAGCGATGGCGAAGGGACGAAGCATCGTCGCGAGCGACGTCCCCGGAGCCGGCGAGGCGCTCGGCGACGCGGGTGCGCTCGTCCCCCGCGAAGATCCCGAGGCGCTCGCGAGCGCCGTCGCCGAACGGCTGCTCGACCCGGCGAAGGCTGCCGCCGAGGGTCATCGTGCCCGCGAGCGCGTGGAGCGCTTCCACGACCTGCGTGCGACGACCGCGGCGCTGGCCGACCTCTACGAAGAGCTCGTGAGCGTCCCGGCTAGTAGTAGTACGGGACGGACGATTCCTTGAAGCGGTTTGCGACGACCCCCATCAGCGGTGCCTGAAGCGCCTCGATCGCGACGACCGCCTCGCTCACCGACCGCGCGAGCGTCCCGCGCGTGACGACGAGCAGGATCCCCTTCGCCATCGTCGTGATCGTGCGCGCATCGTCGGTCGAGAGGAGCGGCGGCGTGTCGATCAAGACGAGGTCGTAGTTCGCGCGAGCCTCGTCGAGCACGTCGGTGAACCGCCTCGCAAGCAGGTCGCCCGCCTCCGGGTCATGAGCCGTCGGCAAGATCGAGACGTTCTCCGCCCATCCTTCGTGGATTGCCTCCATGAGAGGCACTTCTCCACGCAGCACGTCGGAAAGGCCCGGATGCGGCTCCACGTGGGCATAGCGCGAGAAGCCGGGCCGGCGCAGGTCGCCGTCGATCAGCAGGACGCGCATGCCGAGGCGCCCGAGCGATTCTCCGAGCAGGGTCGTCACCGTTGTCTTGCCGTCGGCGGGCGCGGGAGACGTGACGACGATCAGGTCGATCGACCCCTCGCGAAGCTGAGGCTCGAGGTTCGCGCGGAGGATCCGGAAGGCCGAGGCAGTTCGCAGGTCGGTGAACGCCGCCATCGGCCCTTGCTTGAGCGCCCGGGAGGGTGGGATCCGGCCGACGAGCGGGTAGCCGCTCGAGCGCGCCAGGTCGCGCCAGGACCGGATCCGTGGCCGCCCCCGCTCGAGCAGGAGCGAGGCGACGATTCCGAGCAGGCTGCCGATGAAGAGCGAGGCGAGCTCGAGGAGGCGGCGCGGAGGAGCGGCGGGCTTGGTCGGAGGCAGTGCCCGCGCGACGAGCTGCGCCGAAAGGATCGTGTCCGTCTTCGAGAAGAGGACCGCCTGCGCCGCGAAGGCGTTCGCGCAGCTCGAGGCGCGCCCAGGATCCGGCAGTCGGCAGACGATGTTCATGTTGCCCGTGTCCGTGGCGATATTCGAGTCGATCGCATTCTCGATCGTTCCCGGCTTCTCGCCGATCCCCGGCGCGACCTGGCGAATGGTCGCCGGCGCAGTCACGTAGGCGGGGTACTTCGGCCCGACGACGCGGACGATGCTCGAGTCCGCGCCCGCGCGGGGCGCGATCGAGAGCACGGCCTTGCCGTCGTACTGAGAAGGAAGATGCTCGACGTAGAGCGTCGCACCGAGCGTGAACAGGACCGCGATCAGAAGGGTTGGCTTCCAGCGCCAGCGCAGTGCGTCGAGCAACTCGGGAAGGCCGCCCTCCTGCATGAGATTGCGGCGTTCGCGCTTGGCCCGCTCGAGCGAGAGATCGGATTCGGTCTGCATCGGCTAGAAATTCGGCGTGTCGGTGCCCCGCCCTCCCCATCGTAGCCACACTGATTCTCGATGCCCGCCTACCTGATCCGCGCCCACCACCGGCCCGACCAGCTCATCCGCCTCGTCGACCGGCTGAGCACGCCGGCTGCGTCGTTCCACATTCACGTCAGCGCGCGCACCCCGGACGAGGTGTACGCCGCGATGCGCCAAGGTTTTGCCGGGCGGGACGACGTCCACTGGGTCGACCGCGTTCCCGCCTATTACTCGGGGTTCAGCCTCGTCCGCGCGGTGCTGCACGGCCTCGCCCAGATCGCAGCCGCAGGGCCACTTCCCACCCACGTCGTGCTCCTGTCCGGCCAGGACTACCCACTCCGCCCTGCGGCTGCGATCGAGGGTCTCCTCGCCCAGCGAGCCGGCGAGAGCCTGGTCGAACACTTCCAGCTCCCGAGCGAGCGCTGGGCGGACGAGGACGGAGGGCTCGACCGCATCCGCTACCTGTACTTCGAGCGACTGCATTACCGGACGAAGCTCCTGCCCGTCCCGTTTCTGCGCCGCTCGTTTCCCGCGGGGCTCGAACCGTACGGTGGCTCAGCGTGGTGTGTGTTCTCGGACGAAGCCGTGCGTACGCTCCTGGCGTTCGAAGACGAGGGCCCGCAGGCGTTCCGCTTCTTCGAGCGCGTTCAGGCTCCCGACGAGATGTTCTTCCAGACCGTGCTCCTCAACTCGGCCGGGCGCGAACGGGTCGCAAACGAGAGGATCCACCACATCGAATGGCCCGGCGGCTCCCATCCCGCGATCTTCGGGCGGAAGGACCTTCCCCGCCTCGCCGCCTCGGGCAAGCTCTTCGCTCGGAAGTTCGACACCGAGGTGGACGCGGAGGTCATGGATCTGATCGACAGGGAGCTCCTCGGGCAGGCTTCGCCACTCGCCGGCTGAATTCAACCCTGTGGAACCGTTCGAGCAGCCGCCGGTGCCCGTAGGGCCCGCCGCCGGGGCGCGCCGCATCCTCGCCAATGCGGGCTGGCGCGCCCTCTCGGACGTCGGCTCGAAGGTCGTGACGCTCCTCCTCTATGCCGTCATGGCGCGCGAGCTCGGGGAGGCGGCCTTCGGCGTCTTCGTCTTCGGGCTCGCCTTCGTGATGCTGGTGACGACGCTCGCGAACTTCGGACAGGACGGCATCCTCACGTGGGAGGTCGCGTGCGATCGTGATCTCATCCATCGCTACTTCGTCAACACGCTCGCGCTGAAGCTGACGCTCGCGCTGCCCGCCCTCGTGCTCTCGCTCGCCGTTGCCTGGGCGATCGGCATGGGCAGCGAGACGCGGCTCGTGATCCTCTTCCTGGGAGTCGCGACCGTCGTCGAGGCGCTGATCCAGACGTGTTTCGCGGCGTACCAGGCTTTCGAGCAGCTCTCGTTGATGCCGGCCGTCGTCGTAACGCAGCGCGTCGTGACGACGATCCCGGCGATCGCGGCGATGGTGTTCTTCGGGGCGAACGTCGTCGCGGTCGCCGCGATCTACGCAGCGGGAACGCTCGTCGCGATCTGGGTCGCGCTGACGCTGCTCGTGCGCAGGGTCGCCCGCCCGCGGCTCGAGACGGACGTGCGCTCCTGGTTGCCGCTGATGCGAGTCGCGGCGCCGCTCGGCCTCGCGGGCGTTTTCACCATTGTGCTGCTCCGAGTCGACACGGCGATGCTCGCCCTCTTCAAGTCGGATGCGATCGTCGGCAACTACGGCGCTGCCTACCGGCTCTTCGAAGCTTCCCTGCTCGTCGGCTGGAGCGTGACTGCAGCCGTCTATCCCGTCTTCTCGCGGCTCGGCCGCAACTCGGAGCCCCCGGTGTCGCTGGTCTACGAGCGCGCCCTGAAGCTCGTGCTCGCCCCGACGCTGCCGCTCGCCTTCGGAGCGATCCTCCTCGGCGGGCCGCTCGTTCACCTCGTCTACGGCACCGGCTTCGACTCTGCCGGCTCGGCGCTCGCGTGGCTCGGCCCCGCGATCGTCCTCTACCCGGTCGCCCAGATCGCAGGGGCGCTGCTCGTGGCGCAGAACCGGCAGGCGGCGCTGGCCGTCGTCTACGGGCTGGTAGCGGCCGAGAACATCCTCGCCAACCTCGTCCTCATCCCGGTCTTCTCCCTGAAGGGCGCCGCCGCAGGCGCATCGCTCTCGCAGGCGCTGCTCGTCGTCCCGCTGCTCTTCCTTGCGCGGCGCACGAGCGGCCGCGTGGACATCCGGCGGATCGTGCTC
>JBGOSR010000141.1:0-5556 GCA_041476065.1 Gaiellaceae bacterium | reverse complement strand
GCCCCGCCGTAGTGCTCGATGAGGATGCCGATGAAGCGTTCGAACGAGCCGAAGAAGGCCCGATGGATCACAAAGACCGGGTGCTCGCGGTTGTCGGCGCCCATGTACGTGAGGCCGAAGCGTGCCGGCATCTGCGCGTCCAGCTGGATCGTGCCGAGCTGCCAGGAGCGGCCGAGCACATCGGTCATGTGCAGGTCGATCTTCGGACCGTAGAACGATCCCTCACCTTCGCCGACGAAGTACTCAATGTTGTGGCGGTCGAGCGCGCGCACGAGCTCTCCCTCGGTGAAGTCCCACTCCTCGTCGGCGCCGAGCTTGTTGTCGGGGCGCGTCGAGAGCTCGGCCCGGGGCTCGAGCCCGAACAGGCCGTAGAGGTACCGCAGGTACTCGAGCGTGCCGTCTAGCTCGGATTCGATCTGCTCACGCGTGCAGAAGATGTGCGCATCGTCCTGCGTCACGTAGCGGACACGGGTGAGCCCGTGTAACGCTCCCGCGAGCTCGTTGCGATGGAGCGGCGCCGCCTCCGCATACCGCAGTGGCAGTTCGCGGTAGCTCCGCAGCGCGCTGCCGAAGAGCAGCATGTGCCCGGGGCAGTTCATCGGCTTGATCGCGTACACCTGCTCGTCGTCGAGCGGGATCAGGAACATGTTCTCGCGGAACTTCTCCCAGTGCCCCGAGGTCACCCAGAGCGCCTTCTCGTAGATGAGTGGCGTCTTCACCTCCGAATACCCGCGGCGTGCGTTCTCGCGGCGGCGAAGCGCCTCGAGCTCGTTGTAGATCACCATGCCCTTCGGGTGCCAGAAAGGCGAGCCCGGCGAGTGCTCGTCGAAGTGGAAGAGGTCGAGCTCGATGCCAAGGCGCCGGTGATCGCGCGCTTTCGCCTGCTCGAGGCGCTCCAGGTACTCGTCCAGATCCTTCTGCGAGTAGAAGGCGGTCCCGTAGATCCGCGTCAGCTGCGTGTTGTGCTCGTCCCCTCGCCAGTAGGCGCCCGCGAGCCCCGTCAGCTTGATCGCCTTGATCGGACCTGAGTCCTGGAGGTGCGGCCCGCGGCAGAGATCCGTGAAGTCGCCCTGCGTGTAGAGCGAGATCTCGCCCTCGGCGGTGTCCACGAGCTCCACCTTGTACTCCTCGCCTTCCCCAGCGAACAGACGCTTCGCCTCCTCGGCGGAGATCTCGCGGCGCTCCCACGCGCGGCCCTCCTTCAGCTCCCGCCGGATCTCCTCCTCGATCGTCTCGAGCGCGTCCTCGCCGATCGGCTCCGGAAACTCGAAGTCGTAGTAGAAGCCGTTCTCGATCGGCGGCCCGATTGCGATCTTCGTCCCCGGATAGAGCCGGCGCACGGCCTCAGCGAGGAGATGCGCGGCGGAGTGCCGCAGGACATAGAGCGCGTCGGGGTCGTCAGTGTCGCGCGTGGTCAGGATCTCGATCGGCTGCCCCGGCTCAAGGGGCGCGCGGAGGTCCTGCACGCTCCCGTTCGAGCGCAGCAGGACGGCCTCCTTCGCCAGCTTCGGGCCGATCGCGGCAGCCGCGTCAAGCCCCGTCGAGCCGTCGGGAAGTTCGAGTTCGGAAGAGTCGGGCAATAGAACCTTCATGGAAGACCAGAATATGCCTCGCGCGGACGATCGCACCGAGGAGATCCCGGAGTCGCCGGCCCCCGATCCCGAAGAAGGGTCGCGGCCCGGAGCCGAGGACGACCCTCGAGCCGACTGAGAGCGATCACTTTTGTTACAGCGGTAGGTGAGCAACAGCAGGAATCGAAAAGAGGAAGGGCGGAGCAACCTCAAGCTCGCTCCGCCCTTCCTTGTTGGCCTAGCTAGCTACGGCCAAATGGGGCCCTGGGCTGCGAACAGCGCCAGCAAGCCCAGCACGGCGAGAAACAGGACCACGCGAGCGTACACGGGGGACCATCCTTTCTAAGTAGTAAGGCAACGGATAGCCCCCGGGCCCGAGGAACGCTTAGTATAGGAGCAGGCACTCCCCAATGCCACGACGTAAGTCAACCCATGTAGACGATCCACACGCTGTCGGTCGGCGACTCAGAGACGCACGAGAGCGCGCCCAGCTCAGCCAGCGGCAGCTCTCGTTCCCCGGCTGTTCGCCCGCTTACATCTCCCGCATCGAGGCCGGCGATCGGATTCCGTCGCTCCAACTTCTACGCGAGATGGGTCGGCGGCTCGGTGTCAGCGAGGACTATCTCGCGACGGGCAAGGAGCGCAACGACGCGGCCTCGTTGATCGAGGCGGAGCTTCATCTGCGGCTCGACGAGCCCGAGCTTGCGCGAAAGCTCTACGAGGAAGCTCTCGACCAGGCGGCGACGAAGGCCGAACGAGCTGAGGCTCTCGCTGGTCTCGGGCAGATCGCGTTTCGAGCCGGCAACCCGCGAGAAGCGATCGCCAAGTTCGAGGAGGCGCGCGTTCTG
This sequence comes from Gaiellaceae bacterium, assembly GCA_041476065.1. Taxonomy (GTDB): domain Bacteria; phylum Actinomycetota; class Thermoleophilia; order Gaiellales; family Gaiellaceae; genus VAXT01. The sequence goes on along the minus strand of JBGOSR010000141.1, from coordinate 3,137 downwards.
TGGCAAGACGGTTTGACCGGCCAGCCGGGGACGGCTGACAGCCTCGGCCGCGCCTATGCGATGGTCGACCAGATGGCGCCCGCGATCGCAGTCTTCCGAGACTCGCTTGCCGCAGCCGAGGAGCAAGGCGACCCCGCCGAGACGATCCGCTTCTTGGTGCTCCTTGCGAACGCGCACATCGACGCGGGTGATCCGGCACCCGCTCGAGAGCTTCTGGAGCGCACGGTGAGCATCGCCCCCGATTCGACAGATCCGATCTTTCGCGCCCGTGTCTACTGGTCACACTCGCGGCTGCACACGCTCCAGAGCGACTCCGTCCTCGCTGCTCGGTATGCCCGGAAGGCCCTGAACCTCCTCGAGCTGACCGAGCACACGCACTACACGGCCCTCGCTCACCAGTTGCTTGCTCATATCGAAGTCGACCGAAAGCATCCCGAGGAGGCTCTCGCGCTCGTCGAGAAGGGCCTCGTGCTGCTCGGCGAGGCCGGGACCCCCCTCGACCAGGCGCTGTTCAGGCTCGAGGAAGCCCGTGCGTTGATCCAGCTCGGTCGGGCCGAGGAAGCGGCTTCGATCGCGATGGAGGCTTCCGCACAGCTCGCCGAGGGGAGCCCGCACGATGCCGGGCGGGGGTACATGCTGATCGGCGATGTCTTCCAGGAGCTCGGCGAGACGGCGAAGGCACGGGAGCTCTACGAGCTCGCGGCTGAGGTGCTCGAGCCGATCCCCGGCCGGTACCTGAGCGAGGTGTACCGGAAGATCGCCGCCCTGTTGGAGGCGGACGGCCACAAGGACGAAGCGCTCAGCGTCCTCAAGAAAGCCGTAGCCGTCCAGTCGCGGCCCCTTCGCTAGCTCTGCCGCCAAGCGCTCTGCTGTAAGGGTTCTCCCGCTGTTTTCAGTATCCATAGCGGAAGGAGGACTCCGATCAGCGGGATCGACGCCTGCGTTCGGGAAGACGAGCTTCGGTGGCGCCGGTTCGCGGCGGCGACGCTCTGCGCGCTCGTCGCCGCCGGGCTGAGCGTCCAGGCACTACCCGGCGCGGGGCTCGACCGAGGCCCGCGAATCCGAGCCGTGCGCCCCACGGCGGACGCCTTTGTAAGCGAGGTCTACCGGAGCCGAAACTTCGGGCATTCCCCGGCGCTGAAGGTCGACTCCTCGCCCAAACTTCGGACCTACGTGATGTTCAACGTCGACCTACGCTCGGAGGATGTGCAGCAAGTGAGCCTCCTGCTCTACGGCCACACCCGCTCGCGCGCCGGGTTCCAGGTCCGGCTGATCGGCGAGCGCTGGCGCGAACGCCGCATCACGTTTGCCAACGCACCTAGCCTCCCGACGGCCTTCGTGGCCTCGGGCCCCGTGCAGGCACGCGCGTGGAACGCGGTCGACGTCACCCCGTTGCTGTCGGGTTACGAACGGTACGTCAGCTTCGCGGTGACGACCAACTCACCCAAGGGCGCCGAGTTCGGAAGTCGCGAGACCGGTCTCCACGGGCCTCGACTGGTCATCGAGCATCCAGGCAACGACACGACGGGCTCGACGGGCACGAGCACCGGCGCGATCCCCTAGCTAACTCGAAGCCTGCTCGGGCTGCGTGCCCATGCTCCACTCGGCAAGGTCGCGGATGCTGACGATGCCGACCGCACGCTCGTTCTCGACGACAGGCAGGTGCCGGAAGCCGCCCTCGAGCATGATCTGAACGGCCTCAACCGGATCCGTCGACTCGGAAACGACCTGCGGGTCCGCCGTCATCCATTCCCGTACACGCGCCTCGCTCGAGTGGACTCGGCCGGCTACCGCACGCGTGAGGTCGCGCTCCGTGACGATGCCGATCAGCCGGCCGCCGTCGGCGACGACGATGGCGCTGACTCCCTCCGCGACCATCTTCTCCGCGGCGTGGCCGATCGTGTCGAATGGCTCGATCGAGACTACGTCTCGTGACATGACTTCGCCGAGTGTCGCCATGGGGCGAGCATAGCCGCCTCGCAGTAGCGGCGCTGGCGAAATCAGGGCTGAGAGTGAAGCGAGCCCTGGACGCGAGCGACGTACGTCGCCAGCTCGTCCTTGCGGTGCTCGAGCTGCTGTTCGAGCTCTTCGAGCCGGGCGGAGCGCTGTTCGACGATTGCGAGCTCGGCGGCCAACTTCGCCTCGCGCTCATCGAGCGACTCTGTCCGGAGGGCGACCCTGCGCTCGAGCTCGGCGGCCTGAACCGTCCGGCGCTCGAAGGACTGCTTCTCGTTCGCGAAAAGCCTCTCCGCCCGCTCGAGGCCGGCCTCGCGGTCGTCGAGAGCCTCTTCTCGAGACTTCAGATGCTCGTCCGAACGGCTCTCGAGCTCGTGCGCCCGGGTCTCGGCTTTGCCTTCACGCATCGAGACGCTGCGCTCGCGCTCGGAAAGCTTCTGGTCTGCGTGGCGTAGCTCCCGCTCGCGCAGGTCGACTGCCTCCAGGCCGCGAGCGATCTCCGCCTCGCGGCTTTCGAGCTCGCTACGGAACTTCTGCTCGTGCTCGGCAGTGCGAACGCGCTCAGCCTCGAGCTGCTCGGCGATGCGCTCTTCCCGGTCGCCGATCTCCAGCTTCGCCTTGGCGAGGTCGCGCTCGAGCTCCTCGATCCGAGCCCGCGACTTCGCGATCACGATGTTGCGGTGCTCGAGCTTCTCGACCAGCTCGTCCATGCGCCGCTCGGCCTCTTCGGCCCGCGGGCTGTGACCCTCGAGGTCGTGCAGGACCTCGGCCAGCTCCGAGCGGCGCTCGTCATTGAGCTCGTCGACGAGGTCGGCGGTGTTGCGGACGACGTACGACTCGAGGCGGGTGCGGATCTTGGGCATGTGCGGCGGTTCCGTCCTCCACATCGGCCGCGCGGCGGCCCTGCCCTTATCCCTCGTTCTAGCGGCGTCCTCGGCTAAGCGTGAGGTTGACCCGGCCGTTCACGAACATGATGGTCCGCGGGCGAGGTTGCTGGGCGATCACGTGACCCCTCGTCCTCCGTGAGCGCGCCCGGCGAATCCGTCCGACGGCGCAGTGCGCTCGTCCGATGCGCGCTCGGGCAACCGAAAGAGTCCGACCGACGACATTCGGGACGATGCAACGCGGGTCGCCATGCGGAGGCGGGGGTGGTGGTGGAGGTGGAGGTGGAGGTGGAGGTG
>JBGOSR010000140.1:0-5639 GCA_041476065.1 Gaiellaceae bacterium | reverse complement strand
CTGCTCTCGCGGAGCGACGCCGTCATCGTCGCTTCCGTCTCCGCCATCTACGGCCTCGGCTCGCCCGAGGAGTACGAAAAGCGCGTCGTCATGCTGCACGTTGGCGAGGAGCAGGACCGAGACATCGTCCTCCGCAAGCTCGTCGACATCCACTACGCGCGCAACGACACGCTGCTCGGCCGCGGGAAGTTCCGCGTCAAGGGCGACGTGATCGAGATCCAGCCGGCCCACGAGGAGTCGGCGTACCGGATCTCGATGTTCGGCGACGAGATCGAGCAGATCACGCACTTCCACCCGATGACCGGTGAGGTCTTCGGGAAGCTCGAGTACCTGAACATCTTCCCGGCGACCCAGTACGTGACCTCGAAGCCGAGGATCGAGCGGGCCGCCGACGAGATCCACCTCGAGATGGAGCAGCAGGTAAAGAAGTTCGAGTCGGAGGGGCGGATGCTCGAGGCGCATCGCATCCGGCAGCGGACCGAGTACGACCTCGAGATGATGAAGGAGCTCGGATTCTGCAACGGGATCGAGAACTACTCGCGGATCCTCGACGGTCGCCCACCGGGCTCGGCCCCGTACACGCTGATCGACTACTTCCCGTCGGACTTCATCGTCTTCCTGGACGAGTCGCACCAGTCCGTGCCCCAGATCGGCGGCATGTACGAGGGCGACCGGTCGCGCAAGCAGACGCTCGTCGACTTCGGCTTCCGCCTTCCGTCTGCGCTCGACAACCGGCCGCTCCGCTTCGACGAGTTCCTCGGCAAGGTGCCGCAGATCGTCTTTGCCTCCGCGACGCCCGGCGCATTCGAGCTCCGGCATTCGACCGTCGTCGCGGAGCAACTCGTCCGGCCGACCGGCATCGTCGACCCCGAGGTCGAGCTGCGCGCGACGAAGAACCAGATCGACGACCTGCTGAACGAGATCCGCCGGCGCGAGGAGCTCGGTGAGCGAACGCTCGTCACGACCCTGACGAAGAAGATGTCCGAGGACCTGACCGACTACCTGCTCGAGTCGGGCGTCAAGGCGCGCTACCTGCACTCGGAGGTGGACACGCTCGACCGGATCCAGATCATCCGGGAGCTGCGGCTCGGCGAGTACGACGTCCTCGTCGGAGTGAACCTGCTCCGCGAGGGCCTCGACCTGCCGGAGGTCTCGCTCGTCGCAGTGCTCGACGCGGACAAGGAGGGCTTCCTGCGCGGCAAGACGGCCCTGATCCAGACGATCGGCCGAGCCGCGCGGAACACGAACGGCAAGGTGCTGATGTACGCGGACAAGCTGACCGAGGCGATCAAGGGCGCGCTCGACGAGACGAACCGCCGCCGTGCGGTTCAGCTCGCGTACAACGAGGAGCACGGGATCACGCCGGAGTCGATCCAGAAGGGTGTCTCGGACATCGCAGAGTTCCTGTCGCTCGAGGCGCCGCACGTTCCGCGCCGCCGCCGCAAGGGCGCCCGCGAGGTCGAGGGCATGACCCCGGCCGAGATCGAGCGTCTGGCGGTCACGCTCGAGGAGGAGATGTTCGCCGCGGCAGAGGAGCTCCGCTTCGAGTACGCGGCGAAGCTTCGCGACGAGATCAAGGATCTTCGCCGCGAGCTGCAGGCGGCGCAGCCAGCGGCGTAAGCTCCGCGAGTGCTCACGCTCCTGGTCGCGCTGCTCATCGGCGGCTTCCTGATCGGAGCGCTGGCCCGGCTCGCCGTTCCCGGGCCCGACCCGATGCCCTTCTGGTTGACGATCGCGATCGGGCTCGGAGGATCGATCATCGGCGGGCTCGTCGCCTACGCCCTCCTCGGCCGCCACGGCGGCTTCCTGTTCGGCTATGCGGGCGCGGTGCTGCTCGTGATCCTCTATCGCCGCTTCGTGCAGAAGCGTGGGATCACCGGGCCAGAGGCGAAAGCGCGACCGACGCGCGGCTGGGGCTTGAAACGGCGCTCCTGAGCGACTAGCGCTCGATCATGAGGGGCTCGGGACCGCGGGCGAAGTGCCGCACCGCCGTCAGGCCCCAGTCGTCGTGCCGCCAGACGTAGGTTTGAACGGCGATCGAGCCTGCGCCGCATTCGTAGACATGGAGCCCGCGCGCTTCGCCGCGCCGCTGGGGCCGCGGCTGCCCAAGCCCGGGCGCGATCGAGACGACTACGCCGCGAGCCTCGCTGCGTATGACTTCGAACTCGTGCCGCTCGGCGACGGCCGCCTGGTGGATGTGTCCGGCCAGGATCAGCTCGGCGCCCGAGTCGACGAGCGCTGCGAGCACGTGCGAGCGCCGAGACACCGGCCTCTTTCTCGACCGCCACGGTGCACCGATCAAGTGGTGGTGCAGCGTGACCGTGCGCAGCGCACCCGCAGGCGCTTCGGCCAGGAGCTCCCTGGTTCGAGCGAGCTGTGAGTCGCGGATGCCACCCGACTGGTGCCGCCAGGCGCGGACGGAGTTCAGCCCGACGACGTGCAGCGTCGGCGAGGTGAACGCCGGCTCGGTCGTCTCCCAGTGGCGCTCGAACTCGTCGAACGTGCGTGTGAAGCGCGCCGGGAACGTGTACGGGATGTCGTGGTTGCCCGGGATGGCGAGCACTTGCGGGCCCAGGGAGCGCAGGAAAGTCGCCGCCTGCTCGTGCTGGGCCGGGCGCCCGCGATGGGTCAGGTCGCCGCTGGCGATCACGAGCTCGGGCGAAAGACGCTCGATCAGGGAGCGAAGAGCGTCCTCCACAGGCGGCGCCTCCTGGGCTCCGAGATGGAGGTCCGAGATATGGAGGAGCCGCGTTGGAGGAGCCGAAGCACTGGGTACAATCATGACGATGGTGGACGAGCCTACCGAGATCTTTGACGACCTCTATCTAGGTCTGCGAGCGGGCGGCGCGATGCGCAAGAAGCGGCGCGGCGAGCCGCTGACGATGGAAGAGGAAGAGGTGCTCGGCCGCTGGGAGTCACTCTCCGGCGCGCGCAAGGCAGCGACGATCGGCGCCTTCGCGGTCGGCACGTTCAGTCTCGGCTTCACGCTCGGCGGTCTCGTGTTCGGCCGCTGGCGCAAGGCCTAGACATCGTGAAGGCCGCCCTGGCCTGTTTTGCCGTCGTCATTGGCACGACCGGCTGCTTCAGCGCTGCCAAGAAGCACACGCCCGCCCTCGTGAAGGCTCCCGCTCAGTCCGAAGCTCGAATTGCGATGTTCCGGGTCGGGACGGGGTCCGGGGCCCGGCCGCACTACGACATTGTCACGGCTAATGCCGACGGCTCGGGGCTCCAGGTCGTAATCGGTAGTTCCCGGGGCGATATCCGACCAGCCCTGTTCGGGCGTGCCAGTTGGTCGCCGGACGGCCGCAAGCTCGCTTTTGCGACCGACGTGAACTTCGCCCGCGGCAACGGGCCCCTCTATGTGGTCGATGCGGACGGCTCGAACGTACGTCGGCTGCCGGGGACCGCGCCCGCATTCGAGCCCACGTGGTCCCCGGACGGGAAAACGATCGTGTTCGCACGCCGCGGAAAGGGACTTACTCCATTCGTGACGGCGAGCCTCTGGTCGATCGGAGTCGACGGCAGGAATCTCCACCGACTGCTCGACGAAGTTCGGGGCCGGCTGGACGTTCCCGACTCGTGGTCGCCCGACGGTACCCAGCTTGCCTTCACTCGGGCCGTGTTCAAGCCGTTCGCCCAGAACGGGCAGGATGTGAGCGACTACGCCATCTATGTGATGCGGTCGGACGGCTCCGGGTTGCGGAAGCTTGCCGACCGGGGCTCTGAGCCCGCCTGGTCTCCTGACGGTCGTCAGATCGCTTACTCGTCCGACCGCGATCGGAACGGCGAGCTGAGCTACGGCGACACTGTCAACTACGCGAACGAGCTCTACGTCATGAACTCGAATGGAAGTGGCTCGAAGCGTCTCACGAGCACGAAGGATCTGAACGAGGGCAGTCCTTCGTGGTCGCCTGACGGGAGCCGCATCGCCTTCCAGCGGGGAAAGGTCATCGGGAACGCGGAGGGGACGATCGTGATGGTGGTCAATGCGGATGGCACCTGTCCCAAGCAAATTGCCGCCGATCCCCATTTGGACACCTGGTACGCAACTCCGACGTGGCGACCTGGGACAGTTCTGCGCGGCGGCGGCGCGCTCCGCTGCAAGGCCTAGCGCTACTCCGCGAGGTAGTTCACGGTGCCGCTGACGGCGAGGGGCAGTGGACGCAAACGGCAGGAAAGCAATCCGGCCTGACGAAGCCGCAAACATGCCCGCGGACCGGGACGAACACGTCTGCCTGGAGATGCGCCGCCACGGCGTCGTCCTCGCGCGGCCGCTCCTCCGCTCGGGCGGGGTCGCAATCGCCGGGATCTTCGTCCTGACACTGCCGTGGGCGGCTGCGGCCGGCATCGGGGCCGGATTGATTGCAATCGCCGCGGCGTTCACGCTTCGCGCCGTTTGGCAGTGGGAGCGGACGCGGATCGTCGTGACGACGGAGAAGCTCTACGTCGTCAACGGCACCCTCCATCGCCGCACGAAGGCGGTGAAGCTACGCGCGGTCGACGCCGTCGAGCTCGACCAGTCGCTGCTCGGGCAGCTCCTGGGGTACGGAACGGTTGTCGTGGGGCCGCTGACGGTCGGCCACGTCGCCGAGCCGAAGCAGGTCTGCGCTCTCGTCGAGGAGCTCGCTACCTAGCCTGAACGGGTTCCAACGCTTACCCTCTCTCTACGAAGATGCTGCAAGACGGGGGCGCAGCAAACGACCTCCTAGGAAAGGGAGAGCTCATGATGCGAAGGGTCGTCATCGCGGCCACAGTCCTGACCGCGAGCCTCGTACTTGCCGGACTCGGCCTCGGCGCCGGCTCCGCTGGTACCAGTACCACCAAGCTCAGAGCCAGGTTGAACAACGCGCAGGAACTCCCGAAGCCGCACGCCAACGGAGGTTCAGGCCGCTTTACAGCAACGCTGACCGGTCACGCGCTCAAGTGGACGCTGAGGTGGAAGCTGACGTTCACGAATCTCTCCGGTCCCCCCACAGAGGCTCTTCTCCACCTCGGCAAGCGTGGGACCGTGGGTCCCGTCGGCGTCGGGCTCTGCGGCCCCTGCACGTCCGGCGTGCACGGGAAGTCGCTGGTGCCGGTGAACGTGATGGCGGCGCTCAAGACCGGCGGCGCCTATGTCAACATCCACACCGCGAAGAATCCGAACGGGGAGATCCGAGGTCAAATCCGCAAGGTGGGCTAGTCAGGCGCCTGCCGAAGAACGTGCGCGGGGAGCGGGCCGAAAGCCTGCCCCCGCCACGTGAGCGAACACGTGTTCGTCCGACGACGACGGCTAAACTGGGTCGGTTATGGCCGCTGAAGAGCTGGTAATTCGCGGTGCCCGCGAGCACAACCTCAAGGACATCGACGTCCGCCTGCCGCGGAACAAGCTGACCACGATCACCGGCCTTTCCGGCTCCGGGAAATCCTCGCTCGCCTTCGACACGATCTACGCAGAGGGGCAGCGCCGGTACGTCGAGTCGCTCTCCGCGTATGCCCGTCAGTTCCTGCAGATGATGGAGAAGCCGGACGTGGACTCGATCGAGGGCCTCTCGCCGGCGATCTCGATCGACCAGAAGACGACCTCGCGCAACCCGCGCTCGACGGTCGGCACGGTGACCGAGATCTACGACTACCTGCGGCTGCTCTACGCGCGGGTG
>JBGOSR010000139.1:0-5651 GCA_041476065.1 Gaiellaceae bacterium | reverse complement strand
GTGATGCCGAAGTGGCGCCGCGACGTGCGCCTGCTCGAACGGCTCGGCATTTAGTGGGAGGGTTTGGCGAAATATGGCTGAGCCGCCTGGCCGCGCTGCTCGCCCCGAGGCCGGGTCCTCCGTCGCACCGATAGTTACTATCGGTGCTCCCTGCGTCCGCGGCCTCGGAACGAGCATCGCACCCCGGCGACGAGCAACGTTCCGCCAAACCCTCCTAGGCACCGAGGAGCTTCAGCAGCGACTCCTGGTGGCAGCGGTAGGCGGCGGCCCCATCGCCGTCCACGGCCGCGATCCGAACGAGCGGCGGGTGGCCCATAGCCGGAGTCGCAAGGTCACGCAGCGCGTCGTGGTATGCCCGTTCCCGCTGCATTCCGCCGAATCCAAAGCCCTTGGCGGCCAGGCCGCGTTCGAGACCATCGGTTCTCGAGCACCAGGCGCGGCACAGCTCCTTGTGCTCGTCGAGGTCGAACCCGACGGCCGCGTCGGCGGGATAGAGCTCGAGGGCGGCCAGACGGAACGAGGTGAAGTGAAGCGACTCGTCGACCTCGATCACGGTTCCGGTCGGCTCGTGGACGAGATCGACTGGGAGCAGCAGGTTCTCACGAGACGCGTACAGGACCGACAGATCGCCCTTGAGGCGAGCGTAGATCGCGCCGAGCTGCTCGACCGCCGCCGTCACCGGTCCGACGAGCCCCGGATCGCGCCGGCCCTTCGCGACACGTTCGAGGCCGACGTGGCCCTGCTCGCACAGCCAGTCGAACGACTGACTCCCCAGCGAGATCCCGTCCTCGGCCGCCGCCCGTTCGAAGGCCAACTGAACGTCGCCAGCCGCCACGGAGGGATCCTAACCACGCCGTGCGCTTCGGCGGTCGAGGGCGACGAGCCGTAGTCGCGAGCCGTCGTCTGCTCAGACAGAGATCCGTTCAGCACGACGCTTTCTCGCTCCGACGTCCACTCGGCCAGGACCTTCGGGCTTGGGTTGGACCTACGTCGCGTCCGTCCCGCGGGCGGGCCATGCGTCTCCTGAATCCTCCACAAGGGGAGCTACGCCACGGGCGAACGCCTGGCCGCCCGTGGCGCAAGAGACTGCTCAGCTGGCAGTGGTCGAGTACTCGCGAGGCGTGCTCTTCTCGCTCTGCTTGAGCACAGCAGGAACCGCGAGAATCGGGCACGGGGCGATGTGCAGCAGCCGCTGGGTGACGCTTCCGACGAGGACGCCGGCCATCGGCCTATGGCCGCGGGTCCCGACGACGATGATGTCGGCGTTCTCTTTCTCCGCGACGTCAGCGATCGAGTGCGCGGCCTCGGCCGACGCACCGCTGACGAGCGTGAAGGTCGCGGTGAGCCCCTCCGCACAAAGGTCTTCCACTTGGGTGCGGATCTTCGCCTCGAGCTCGTCCTCGTCGGCGAAGACCGGGTAACCCGAAGCCCGGCCGCTGAACTTCTCGTTGCTGTGGACGACGACGAGCCTGCCGCCCTCGTATCCCGCTAGCTCCTTGGCGAAGGGCAGCGCATGATCGGCGATCTCCGAGCCGTCTGTCGCCCAGATGATGGTCTTGAACATGAGAATCTCCTTTCGAGTACACCGAGCGTCCGTCCACAGGCGCTCGGACGCATCGTGGATTCGCCCGATTCGGCTCGGTAAGAAGTACTGAACCGCTCGCAACAAGCCGCGTCGGCTGCCACAGTGCGACCTGCGACGAGGCGCCTGCCATGCTTTTCTCGGTAGTCAGACAGCTCCGCCGCCGGCACGGGCGGCCCCCTCAGGGTGCGACGGTTGCCAGGCTCGGCGTTCCGGCGTTCCTCGCGGTCCTAGGGCCTGGAATCCTGGCCGGCCTCTCAGACGACGATCCGGCCGGTATCACGACGTACTCGATCCTCGGCGCGCGGTACGGGTACGAGTTGCTCTGGGTCCTGGTCCTCTCGGTGGCGGCGCTCGTCGTCTTCCATGAGCTCGGCGCGCGTCTCGGGCTCGTCACCCGCAAGGGGTTGGTCGCCCTCGTTCGAGACACATACGGGGGCAAGGCGACGGTGGTCGTCGTGAGCACGCTCGTCGTGGCGAACCTCGGCACGACCTGTGCGGAATTCGCAGGCGTGGCGGCGGCGCTCGACCTGGCCGGCGTCTCTCGCTATGCATCGGTGCCGATTGCGGCGTTTCTCGTCGCCGCCGTCGTCCTGCGCGGGAGCTTCCACCGCGTGGAGCACGTCCTGCTCCTGCTCTCCGGCGTCTTCGTCGCCTATGCGGCTGCCGGGATTCTCGCGCACCCGGACTGGGGATCGACTGCGCACGGGCTGGGCGTGCCGAGCTTGCCGTTCACACGTGACGCTCTGATCCTCGCCGCGGGGACGGTCGGCACGACGCTCGCGCCTTGGGGCCTCGCCTTCATTCAGTCGTATGCCGCCGACAAGCGGCTGACGCGGCTCGATCTCAACTACGAACGAATCGACGTGATCGCAGGCGCTGCCCTGACCGGCGTGATCGGCCTCTTCATCGTGATCGCGTGCGCTGCGACGCTGCACGCCGCCGGCCGCCAGCACATCAACGATGCGGGCGAGGCAGCCGCCGCCCTGAAGCCGCTTGCAGGTCACCTCGCCTCGACGCTCTTCGGGTTCGGCCTCCTCGGTGCAGCTCTGCTCGCCGCTGCAGTCGTACCACTGTCGACCGCCTACTCGGTCTCGGAGGCGTTCGGTCAAGAGGCCGCGGTCGACGACAGCTTCTCCGAGGCGCCGTTCTTCTACCTGTCCTATTTCGCGATTCTCGGCCTCGGTGCGGCGCTGGTCCTCATCCCGGGAGCCCCGCTGCTCCCGATTCTCCTGCTGACGCAGGTGCTGAATGCCGTATTGCTCCTGCCACTGCTTGTCGCAATGCGCGCGCTCGGTAGGAACCGGCAACTCATGGGCGACTTCGGCAACGGGCGGGTCGCGGATGCACTCGCCGTCATCGCGCTCGCGGTTGTCTCCGCCTCGATCGTCGGTTTGGGTGTTGCCGTGCTTCTCTAGGCGCACCTTGTGTCGGCGACCGAATTGGAGCGACCGCCGAGGACGACCCCGCCGCAAAGGCGTTAGGTCGAAACCTCGGCGACCTCACGTGTCGCGCCGCTGACAGGCTTACGCCAAGGCGGCTTCGACGCGATTCGCAGCCGTGCGCACGACGAGTACCGGACGCGTTGCTTCCTTCAGCACGCTCCGCGACACGCTTCCGAGCAGCGCACCGGCAACGGTGCCGTGTCCCCGAGAGCCGACGACGATCAGATCGGCGTCGATGGAATCGGCGTAGGCCACGATCGCGTGGGCGGCATTGCCCACGAGTAGCTCGGCCTTCGCCTCCAATCCTTTCTCTGCCGCGATTGCGACGGCCTGATCGAGCGAACTGCGGTCGTGCTCGTCGGGCTCGTGCGGCACGGACACGGGCGCGCCCATGCCGTATGCGCCGACCGGAAGAGCCTCGGTGGCCGGAGCGGCATGGACGAACACGGGCTCGGCGCCCTGTTCGGCGGCGAGCTCGAGCCCGAATTCAACAGCCTCGAGCGCTGCAGGTGAACCATCGATTGCGATGACGATCTTCTTCATCGTCTTCTCCTCTCGACTCCAGTAGAAGGTCTCGCGGGCCACTCGCGGCGAGCCCACGAGCACCGACGCCCACGCGCCGAAGCCGGCCGCACGGACAGGATCATTGACGAGCTTGACGAGGTGCCCCTCGAGGTCGCGTCCCTCGAACAGGAACACGACCAGCCCGTTTGCCACGAAGACCGAATGCCGGTCGAATCCGCTCTCACCCAAATCGAATGGCGGACCGGCTTCGACCAGCTTCCTGGCTTCGGCTTCGGCTTCGGGCCCATCCCGTAGGTAGCCGATGACAACGACCCGTTGCATACCTTGATGGTGCGCGTAGCGCGGCGCCGGGGCATCGGGCCCCTCGCCGATCGAACGCGTGGAGAACTACGGATTCGATCTGCGCCTACGCCGATAGATCCCGACGGGCGAACAAGAACGGCGCCGCCCCCATCGCCGCCGCTGCAACCGCTACGAGGACGAGCGCGTGGCCGATCGCGAGGCCGTGGCGAAGGGGATCACTTGCCGCGTAGTGGTAGAACGGTGAGAGCTTGCGAGGGACGTCGAGACCGTGTACCAGAGGCGCGAGACCATTGACGAGGTACGCGGCCACACCGGCGGCCGCAGTGACGCCGACTGCGAGCGCGCGCTTGCCGGTCGCCGCCCCGAGGAGAACGGCCATCGCACCGTATGCGATCGCGAGCAGCACGGCGCTCGAGGTTGCCGCAGCCAGCCGGCCGGCCGAGACGTCCATCCCGACGGCGCGAGCGCCGACCCAGAGGGCAAGCCAGAGCACGGTTCCCAGACCGGCCACCTCGACGGCAACCGCAAGCGACTTCTCGACCACGAGACGTCTCCGCGAGATTGGATTTGCGAGCAGCACCTCGAGCGTGCCGCGCTCCTCCTCGCCCGCGATCGCGGCGGAGCCGGCGCTGATCGCCGCGACGAGCAACAGCAGGGGCACCATGAAGGAGAAGAGCTCGCTGCCGAGATAGCCGGCCGCCGATGTGTAGTCCACCTGCCCGCCGAAGGCGATGAAGGCCTGGAGCGCCTGCGGATAATCCTCGACGAGCTTGTTCAGGCTCGGGTTGTCGCGAACTGTCGGAAAGACGGAGACCATGAGCGCGACGAGCCCGACAAGGCCCAGGCTCCACCAGATCATGCTGCGGCGTGCGTCACGCAGGCTCTTGAGTGCGACGCTACGCAGCATCCGGGGCCTCTCCGCGGTAGAGCGCTAGGAAGATGTCCTCCAGATCGGCCTCGTGGACGTCGAGCGCGCGAACGTGGAAGTGGGCAAGCGCCTTCAGCAGGGGATCAACGTCGCCTTCGAGAGCAAACAGGACGACGTCTCCGTGCCGCTCCAGCTCCCGAGCCCCGGACACTTCCGCGAACGCGTCGGTCGGCGGGAGCTCGGCGAAGGTCGCCTCCAGATGCGTGAACGCGCGGCCGCGGAGTGTCTCCACGCTCTCGACGAACTGCAGGCGTCCTTCGCGGACCAGGCCCACACGATCCGCGACGTGCTGGACCTCGGAGAGGACGTGCGATGAAAGGAAGACGGTCGCCCCGCCTGCCGTCACCTCGCCGATCAGCTCGTAGAAGGTCTCCTGGACGAGGGGATCGAGCCCGCTCGTCGGCTCGTCGAGCACAAGGAGGTCGGGCTCGTGCATGAACGCCTGAACCAGCCCGACCTTCTGCCGGTTGCCCCTCGAGAGCTCCCTGATCCGGCGGTCGAGGTCGAGCTCGAGCCGTTCGGCGAGGAGCTCGGCGCGAGCGAGACCCTCGAGTCCGCGGAGGTGCGCGAAGTAGCGGAGGACGTCCCGAGGCGTGAGCCGCTCGTAGAGCCGTAGGTCGCCCGGCAGGTACCCGACCCGGCGGCGGATCTCGACACTCTCCTGGCGCGAGTCGAGCCCGAATACGCTCAGGCTCCCGCGCGTCGGCCTGATCAGGTCGAGGATGAGCCGAATCGTCGTCGTCTTGCCCGCCCCGTTCGGACCGAGGAAGCCGAAGACCTCGCCGGCCTCTACGGAAAAGTCGAGGTCGAGGATGCCCCGCGACTTGCCGTAGAGCTTGGTGAGCGACTCGGCCTTGATGACCGCCGG
>JBGOSR010000138.1:0-5652 GCA_041476065.1 Gaiellaceae bacterium | reverse complement strand
CGACGGCCATCACGGCGAGCGCGAAGATCTGCCCGTCGAGGTTGCCGCTCTGTCGCGCGAAGGAGATCAACGCGAGGTTGGCGCCGTTCAGCATCAGCTCGAGCGAGAGCAGCACGATCAGCGGGCTGCGGCGCAGGAGCACGCCGAGCATCCCCGTCGCAAAGAGGAACGCGGCGAGCGCCAGGTACCAGGCGATCCCGGGCCCGTTCACCGGCTCTCCGATCCCCAGCTCGTCCCCGCCCGTGCGTGGTGGCCGAGGATCACTCCGCCGAGCGCAGCCACGAGCAGCACCACCGAGGTGAGCTCGAAGGCGAGCAGGTGGTCCGTGAGGAAGGCCTGGCCGATCGCGGCCGGGCTGCCGAACGAGCTCGGGACCTGCGCCGCGTCGCCGAGGGTGCCGCTCGCGGCGAGGCCGATCACGACGATCACCTCGACGAGGAGCGCGGCCGCCGCCGCGACCGCCGCCACCGACTGCACGCTCGGCCCGCTCGCCCAGGGCGCGTCGGCCCGGCCGCCGAGGTAGGCGATCACGAACAGGAACATCACCATCACGGCGCCCGCGTACACGAGCACCTGCGCCGCGGCGACGAACTCGGCCGCGAGCAGCAGGTAGAGGACGGCGAGCGAGGCGAGGTTCCCGATCAGGGCGAGCGCCGAGTAGAACGGGTTCGAGAAGCTGACGACCGCGATCCCCGAGCCGAGGCACGAAAAAGCCGCGACGACCCAGACGACCCAGACGAGGAAGTTGGCCATCAGGAGTGCGACTTGTAGTAGGGGATCGGGGTGTCGTAGAGCGCCGCGTCGGCCACCGGCATCTGCTTGATCGGCTCGGCGAGCAGCATGTCCTTCGTGTAGATCAGGTCGTCGCGCACGTACTCCGACAGCTCGAACTCGTTGCCGAGCGTGATCGCGTCGAACGGGCACGCGAGCTCGCAGTAGCCGCAGAAGATGCAGCGCGAGAGGTTGATCTCATAGATCCGGGCGTACCGTTCGCCTGCGGAGACGCGGTTGTCGGCGGTGTTCTCCTCGGCGACGACGCGGATGCAGTCGGCCGGGCAGGCCGCCGCGCAGAGCGAGCAGCCGACGCACTTTTCGAGCCCGTTCTCGTGCCGCCAGAGCCGATGGCGGCCCCGGAAGCGCGGGTAGAGCGGCCGCTTGTACTCCGGGTACTGCTGCGTGAGCGGCTTCTTGAAGATCTGGCTCAGCGTGACGCCGAAGCCGCGGAAGGAGTCGGTCGCCCGTGGGCTCATTTGAAGGCCACCACGAGCGCGGCGGTGACGAGCGCGTTCAGGGTTGCGAGCGGCAGCAGCACCTTCCAACCGAACGACATCAACTGGTCGTAGCGAAGGCGCGGGAGCGTGGCCCGCAACCAGATGAAGAGGAAGATGAGCGCGAACACCTTGAGCAGGAACCAGAGCGGGCCCAGCGGCGCCCACGGTCCGATCCAGCCTCCGAAGAAGAGCGTCACGCAGAGGCCCGAGAGCGTGATCATGTTCACGTACTCGGCCATCGAAAAGAGGCCGAAGCGCATGCCGCTGTACTCGGTGTGGTACCCGGCGACGAGCTCGGTGTCGGCTTCCGGCAGGTCGAACGGCGGCCGGTTCGTCTCGGCTGTGCCGGCAGCGAAGAAGACGAGCAGGCCGAAGAACTGCGGCAGGGCGAACCAGACCGTGTCCTGCTGCTTGGCGACGATGTCGGTGAGCGAGAGCGAGCCGCTCATCAGCACGACGCCGAGGACCGAGAGCGCGAGCGAGACCTCGTACGAGACGAGCTGCGCGCACGTCCGCATCGAGCCGAGTAGCGCGTACTTCGAGTCAGAGGCCCAACCGCCGATGATGAAGCCGTACACCCCGAGCGAGCCGAGCGCGAAGATGAAGATCAGGGAGATCGGGACGTTGACGATCTCGCCGGAGATGTCGTAGCGCCAGACGTGCCAGCCCTCTCCGAACGGGATGACGGAGAACGCGGCGAGCGCGGTGGCCGCGGAAATGACCGGCGCGCCGATGTAGAGGATCTCGACTGCCGTCGCGGGAAAGAAGCTCTCCTTGCGGATCAGCTTCACGAGGTCGGCGATCGGCTGGAGAAGGCCGAAAGGGCCTGCGCGGTTGGGGCCATAGCGCTGCTGCATGCGCCCGAGGAGCTTCCGCTCGACCCAGGTCATGTACGCGAACATTCCGAGCAGCAGGTTCACGATCACGACGGCTTTGATCAGGTCGATCCACCACGGCTCGTTCAGCGTCACGTCCCGACCTCCACGTGCGCGCCTAGTCCCTCGGCGTGCTCGGCTGCGACTCGTACGACGCCGGCGGCGAGCATCCTGTTCACGCGCGCGCGAAGCTCCACGGAAGTGCCGTTGGAGCGGACGTTGACCGCGGCACCCGGCTCGAGGCCGAGGCTCGTCGCATCCCCGGGCGAGAGCTCGATCTCCGGCAGGGGCCGCTGGAACTGGAGCTCCGGCACGCGCTCCACCGCAGGGCCTGCGAAGAGCGGCCGATAGGTGACGAGCCGGAGCCCGCCGTTCTTGCCCTCGCGTTTCGCCGGTGCCTGAGCCGGCGGCACGTCGACTTCGGCGGCTCGTGCGGGCAGCGATGCCAGTTCGCCGATCCCCGTGTAGTCGAGGCCCCCGTAGCAGCGCTCCGAGATCTCGGCAAAGACCTGTGGCGCGTGCGGCGAGACGGCGACGCCGAAGCGTTCGGCGAGCTTCGCGATCCACGCGAGCTCGTCCGGGCAGGGCGGGATGACGGCGCGGCGAAGGCGCTGGAGCCTGCCTTCGAGGTTCATGTACGTGCCGTCGCGTTCGAGATAGCTCGTACCGGGTAGGACGAGGTCGGCCCAGCCGGCGAGCGGGGAACGGAACATCGAGATCGCGAGCACCTTCGACGCGCGTTCCGCCAGCGCGCGGACGTCGGGGTTCGATGCTGCTTCGTCTCCGGACACGATCAGCAAGTCGATCGGCTCGGGGTCGGCATCTTCGCCGTCTGCCGCGGCAGCCCAGGCGTCGGCGACGCCGCGTCCGTTTGCCGTCGCGAGCAGCTGGAAGGCGCCGCAGCCGGACTTGTCGCCGAAGCCGAGCTCCGCAGCGAGGCCGGCGACTGTCGCGCCGCCCCGGCCGCCGGGGCCCGACCAGATGAGAATCGCGCGCTCGCTCTTCCGCAGCCGTGCGCCGAGCTCGCCGTCCCGGACGGCGCCGACGCCCCGGTCGGGCGTGCCGATCGGAGTCGTCACGACCTCGGCGCCCGCCCTACGAGCTGCCCGCAGCCACAGGTCGACGATCGGGGCGCGCTCGACGACGGGGTCGTCGCCGAGGACGACGATCAGCTCTGCGCCGCGGATCGCCGAGAGGGGCAGGCGGAAGGCGTCGAGCGCCGGGCTCACGTCCTCGGGCATGACTGCGCAGTGCGCGCCTATGCCCTCGCGCAGGAGCTTGCCGAGTGCATAGGCCTGCTCGGTCGTCTCGGAGCCGGAGAGCGCCGTGACGATGTTCTGGCCGGCGCCGCGGAGCATCTGGTCGGCTTCGTCGAGGGCCGCGTCCCAGGAGAGCTCCTCGTAGCGACGCGGCCCGGACCGGCGCAGCGGGTCGACGACGCGATCGTCGGCGCGCAGGTGCGCGAACCCGAAGCGGCCCTTGTCGCAGAGCCAGCCCTCGTCGACCTCGGGGTGGTTGCGGGAGACGATTCGCTTGACCTTGCCTTCCCGCGTCGTCGACGCGATGTTGCACCCCACTGGGCAGAGGCCGCATATGGTCGGGACGTCCTGGATCTCCCACGGACGGGCCTCGAAGCGGTACTGGGTGGACGTGAGCGCGCCGACCGGGCAGAGCTCGATCACGTTGCCCGAGAAAGGCGCCCTGTACGGCTCGTCCTCGAAGGTGGCGATCATCGACTGCGAGCCCCGGTCGCGCGCGACGAGTTGGCTGTCTTCGGCGACGTCGGAGGAAAAACGCGTGCAGCGGTAGCAGAGGATGCAGCGCTCGCGATCGAGGGCGATCGTCGGCGAGATCGGGATCGGCTTCTCGAAGGTGCGCTTCGGGAACATGTTTCGCGTGACGGGCGGGCCCCAGCGGAAGGTGAGGTCCTGTAGTGGGCACTCGCCTCCCTTGTCGCAGACCGGACAGTCGAGCGGGTGGTTGACGAGGATGAACTCGAGGGTCGCGTTCTGGCCGTCGGCGGCCGCGGGCGAGGTCTGGGCCGTGCGGACGACCATCCGGTCGGTCGCGGTCATCGTGCAGCCGGCTTGAAGCTTCGGCATTCCTTCGACTTCGACGAGGCACATGCGGCAGGCGCCGATCGGCGGCCCGAGCCGCGGCTCGTAACAGAAGACGGGAATCTCGATCCCGGCGGCGAGCGCAGTTTCGACGAGCCCCGTCCCCTTCGGCACCTGAGCCTCGCGCCCGTCAACGGTGACGGTGACCAACTCGACGGTGGCCATCTCAGCCATGCCTCGGTGCCTGGCACCAGGTCATGTATCGAATGGACAAGTAGAGCCCGCGGCAGCGGCTTCCGGCCAGGGCGTCATGGCAATTCGGCCATGTCCTGGTGCCTGGCACCTGGCCATGGCTCATGCGGGCACCTCGACCGGAGTATGGGTGTGCTGGTCGACCGGGGCGACGATGCCTTCGATCGACGACTCGCCGCCGAATGGGCACCCGCCCTGGTCGATGTGCGCCTCGAACTCCTCGCGGTACTTGTCGATGTAGCTCGCGACCGGATAGACGGCGAAGTCGCCGAGCGCGCACAGGGACTTGCCGAGCATGCGATTGCACACGTCCCGCAGCAAGTCGAGATCGGAGTGCTCCGCGCGGCCCGACTCGATCTTCTCGAGGAGGCTCACCATCCAGCGCGTGCCCTCGCGGCACGGCGTGCACTTGCCGCACGACTCGTGCATATAGAACTTCTCGACTCGCAGGGCGAGCTGCACCATGCAGGCCCGGTCGTCGACCGCGATGATTGCCGCGGAGCCCAAAAACGAGCCTGCGGCCTGGATCGAGTCGAAGTCCGCAGGCGTGTCGATCTGATCCGGCGTGAACACCGGCACCGACGAGCCGCCTGGGATCACCGCCTTCAGCTTGCGCCCGCCGGGTATTCCGCCGCCCACGTCGTAGATCAGCTCGCGCAGCGTCGTCCCGAGCGGAAGCTCGTAGTTGCCCGGCCGCTCGACGTTCCCCGAGATGGAGTAGACGACCGTGCCGGGCGAGGCCTGCGGGCCGAGCTTCGCGTACCAGGCGGCGCCACGGTCGATGATGATCGGCACCGTGCTCAGGGTCTGAACGTTGTTGATCAGCGTCGGCGATGCGTAGAGCCCGGACACCGGCGGGAAGGGAGGCCTGGGCCGGGGCTGGCCGCGTTTTCCCTCCAGCGACTCGAGGAGTGCCGACTCCTCGCCGCAGATGTACGCGCCTGCGCCGCGGTGCAGTACGAGGGTGACGTCGCCGAGCAGACCCGCGTCGCGCACCTCGTCGGCGGCCGCCTTCAGGACCTCGTACTCCGCGCCGTACTCGCCGCGGATGTAGATGAAGACGTGCTTCGAGCCGATCGCGTGCGCCGCGATCAGGCATCCCTCGACGAAGCGGTGCGGCACCCGTCGGATGATCTCTCGGTCCTTGAACGCTCCCGGCTCGGACTCGTCGGCGTTTGCGACCACGTACGTCGGCTT
>JBGOSR010000137.1:0-5676 GCA_041476065.1 Gaiellaceae bacterium | reverse complement strand
AGCCCGGCTCGCTCGCGGAGGGTGAGCACCAGCTCCGCCTGGCCCGCGCCGAGGAGCCAAGCTCTCCCCTTGCTCGGGAAGCAAGTCGGCTTCTGGCCCGTCTTGGAGACGTACAGGCCGGGTGATCGACGCTAGGACTTATGGACCGCAAGATGGGTCTTACGGCCTATAGACGAACACTGACCCTCGTTGAAAGACTGCTCAAGCCACAAAAACACGCACATTGACGATCGGGCAGTCCGCTACTACGGTGGGACCGGGGAAAGGGGACCGAGTTGAGCGGAGGGGAGCAAGCCGTAGCACGCGCGGGGACGCAGGGGACCGTCCTCGAGACGGATGAGGCGTGGGAGCTTCTACAGGCAGGTCGCCAGGCAGGAAAGCTGACCGCCGACGAGATCACGATCACGCTGGACGAGCTGTCGTTCGACACCGCCCAGATCGACGAGTTCTACGGGATGCTCGAGGAGCTGCACATCGAGGTCGTCCCGACGGCGGAAGAGCCTGAAGAGGAGTCGCTCGACCTCGACGCACCCGATGTCTCGACCGATGCGCTCCAGCTCTTCCTGAAGGACATCGGCAAGGTCGACCTCCTGACCGCGCCACAGGAGATCGAGCTGGCGAAGCGCATCGAGCGGGGCGACCACGAGGCGAAGCAGGCGATGGTCGAGGCCAACCTGCGCCTCGTCGTCTCGATTGCGAAGCGCTACCGCAACCAGGGGCTCCCGTTCCTCGATCTGATCCAGGAGGGGACGATCGGGCTCGTGCGCGCTGCCGAGAAGTTCGACTACCGCAAGGGGTTCAAGTTCTCGACGTACGCGACGTGGTGGATCCGCCAGGCCGTCGCGCGCGCGCTCGCCGACAAGTCGCGGACGATCCGCATGCCGGTTCATGTCGTCGAGAAGCTGAACAAGATCGTGCGCTCCGAGCGCAAGCTACGGGGCGAGCTCGGCCGGGAGCCGACGGCTTTCGAAATCGGTCACGACCTCGACCTGACCTCCGACGAGGTCGAGCAGATCCGGCGCAGCTCGCAGATGCCGGTGTCTCTCGAGAAGCCGGTCGGAGACGACGAGGAGTCGGAGTTCGGGCACTTTCTCACCGACGAGACGGCGCCGCTGCCGGAGGAGTCCGCCGAGCAGGCGCTTCGCCGGGACACGCTCAAGCAGATCCTCTGCTCGCTCTCGCCGCGGGAACAGCGGATCCTCGAGCTCCGCTACGGGCTCGACGGCGAGCAGCCGAGGACGCTGGACGAGGTCGGGCGCGCGTTCAACGTCACGCGCGAGCGGATCAGGCAGATCGAGAACCAGTGCCTGAAGAAGCTCCGCGCGCTCGCCGACTGCCAGAAGCTCAGAGAAGTCGCCTGACTTAGACTCCGCCGTCGTGGCGGAGCCGCCCGAAGATTGGCTGGAGGAGCTCTTCGAGCTTCTTCGCATTCAGAGTGTCAGCGCCGACCCGGCTCACGCCGACGACGTTCGGCGCGCCGGCGAGTGGGTGCGCGACTTCATCCGGGCCGCCGGCGGTGAGGCTGAAATCCAGGACACGGACAACCAGCCGCTGGTGATCGGCGAGATCCGGGCGTCCGAGAACGCCGACACCGCTCCGACAGTCATCGCCTACGGGCACTTCGACGTCCAGCCGCCCGAGCCGCTCGAGGGCTGGGAGAGCCCGCCCTTCGAGCCCACGGTGGGGGACGGATGGCTGTACGCGCGCGGAGTCGCCGACGACAAGGGCCAGCTCTATTTGCAGCTGAAGGCCGCGTCATTGCTTGCCGCGGAGGGCGAGCTGCCGGTGAACGTTCGTTTCACATGCGACGGCGAGGAGGAGTGCGGCGGCCACTCGATCGTCGACTTCCTCGAGGCGGACGAGCGTGGGGGAGATGCCTGCGTGATCTTCGACGGGCACATGCTGAAGCCAGGCGTTCCGGTGTTCGAGATCGCGACGCGCGGAATCGCCTACTTCCACGTGCGAGTGCGAACCGGCGAGCGCGATCTGCACTCCGGCATCTTCGGCGGGGCCGCTCTGAACTCGACGCATGCGCTGATGCAGGTACTCGAGGCCGTCCTGCCCGTCGACGGGCGTCTGCCGGAGCCGCTATGTGCCGGGATCGTCAGGCCGAGCAAGGAAGAGATCGCAAGCTGGAGCGAGCTCGACCCGGGAGCCGAGGTCCTGGCTGCCCAGGGCGCGCGACCGACTGACCCGCGCGCGGCCGACGAGCTCTATCTGCGTACGTGGGTCGAGCCCGCTGTCGACGTGCACGGCCTGGCCGGCGGCTCGCCCCACTTGCAGAAGACCGTGCTCCCGGTCGTTGCCGAGGCGAACGTGTCGATCCGCCTCGTGCCCGGTCAGGACGACAAGGCGATCGCGGCTGAGATGGAGCGCCTCCTGCGCGAGGCTGCTCCGGAAGGCGCCGACGTTGAGGTCGAGCTCCTGGCGAGTGCCCCGGCTGCGCTCGTGCCGCCGGAGGACCCTGCGATCCGCCTCGGCCAGGAAGCCTTCGAGCGAGTGATCGGCATGCGACCGCTGCTGCTTCGAGTCGGCGGCTCCTTGCCCGTCATGTCAGCCCTCGAGAAGACTGGAATCCCGACGATCCTCACGGGCTTCGACCTGCCCGATGGGAACATCCACTCGCCGAACGAGCGCTTCCGCGTCGAACACGTCGCGCTCGGAGTCGAGGCCGCGAGAGAGCTCTACAAGTCGCTCGCGAAGCTGCGATAGTCCGCCGTTCAATCCGAACGAAGGGGGACGAGATGACCCGGGTGCTGCATTGCGCCGACGCCGGCTTCGAGTGCGACAAGACGCTCGAGGGCGAGACCGACGACGAGGTGATGGCGAAGGCCGCCGACCACGCGCGAGAAGCGCATGGGATGGACGCGATCGACGAAGAGACCGGCGCGAAGATCCGGTCGCTCATCCACGAAGCGCACTAAGTCCCGGGCCACGGGCCCGGGACTAAGGGCACGCCACACCAGGGAACGACGCCTCGACGGGCTCGCGCATGCCGCGATCGTTGGAGGTGCGTTGCTGATTAGCGACTGCGCACGAAGCGCGGCATTTCCCCAAGCCTTCCTAGTCGGAACTCCTCAATCCCATGGGGGGGCGTTGTGCACCCAGCGGCCGCCGAGCATCGTCGCCACGACCTGGATCTCGGGTAGCTCCTCCGCCGGGATTTCAAGCGGGTCGCGGTCGAGCACCACGAGATCGGCGAGGTAGCCCGGGATCAGCTTGCCGCGCCTGCGCTCGTCTCCGGCGAGCCAGGCGGGGGTGAGGATGGTCGCCTCGAGCGCTTGCTCGACCGTTACCGCCTGCTCCAGGTGCCAGGGCTCGCGCTCGTCCAGCGTGCGTAGCACCCCGGCTCGGATGCCGGCGAGCGGGTCCAGCTCCTCGATCGGCGCATCCGAGCCGTTCGCGAGCACGGCGCCGGACGCGGCGAGGGAGCGATAGGCATAGGCCCGGTCGGTCTCGCCGGGCCAGAAGCGGTCCGCGATGTCGCGATCCGATGGCGCGTGGCTGAACTGGACCGAAGCGGCGACCCCGATTTCGTTGAAGCGGGGCACGTCCTTCTCGGCCAGGAGCTGCGCGTGCTCGATCCGCTGCCGAAGTCCCAGTGGCCCCCACTCGTCTCGGGTCTCCTCGAACGCGTCGAGCGCCTCGCGGTTGGCGAGATCGCCGATCGCATGAACGGCGACCGGCCAGCCCGCGCGCGCCCCCGCGCGGACGATCTCGACGAGCTCCTCGCGATCGGTGATCGTGACCCCTGACCCGTCGAGCAGCCGAGCCGTCTGCGAGCCGAGGGTCCCGTCCATGAAGACCTTCAGGTAGCCGATCCGCAGCAGGTCGTCGCCGAACCCGGATCGGAGGCCAAGCTCCTCGAGGCTGGCTACCTGCTCGTGCGGCAACGACTGCCAGACGCGGAGCGTGAGCGCTCCCTCGTCGGCAAGGCGTTGCCAGAAGCGGGGGGCGCCCAGCCAGCCGTCCTTGTCGTGGACTGCGGTGAGTCCTCGGGCGGCCGCGATCTTCAGCCCGTCGCGCATCGCGTCGACGAACTCGTCGTCCGGCGCCCGCAGGTAGCGGTCGCGGAAGTGCCAGGCCGACTCCTCGCGCAGCACGCCGGTCGGCTCGCCCTGCTCGTCGAGCTCGACGACGCCGCCGTCGACCTCGAGCTCGCCCTCGGCCTCGGCGAGGGCGGCCGAGCTCAACCAGAGCGAGTGGTAGTCGCGGGCCATGAGGGCGACCGGCACGTCTCCGGCGACTTCGTCGAGCGCCTGCCGGGTCGGCTCGACCGGAGGAGACCAGTCGCCGCTTCGCCAGCCGCGTCCACGGAGCCAGCGGCCCGGCGGCATCGAATCGAGCCCAGCGCGGACCAGCGCGAGTGCCTCCTCCAGCGAGCCCGCGCCTTCAAGCCGCACTTCCCGCTGGGCGAGCGCCCAGGTCGGAAAGTGAACGTGCGCGTCGTTGAAGCCTGGCAAGACGCAACGGCCGCCGAGGTCGACGCGATCCGGCGACGGAAGCGCGGTCTCGTGCGTGCCAACTCCGCCCGCGATCCGATCGCCCGCGATCGCAAGTGCGAGCGCGAGAGGCATCGCGGGCTCGAGCGTGCGGATGACGCCCTTCTCGAGGATCACTGGCGACAGAATGTCATCCGTGATCGACCACGTGACGATCCGGGTTGCTGATTTCGAGGCGAGCAGGGCCTTCTATTCGTGCGTACTCGCGCCCCTCGGACTCGAGCCCTACGATGATGACACGGTGCCGTTTACCGAATGGGGCGACTTCTCGATCGCCGCGGACGACAAGCCGGTCGCGCAGAACCTGCATATTGCGTTTCCTGCGAAGAGCCGGGAGGAAGTCGATGCCTTCCACCGCGCGGCCATCGAAGCGGGGTACCGCGACAACGGCGCTCCCGGCGAGCGGCCTGTCTACCACGAGGGCTATTACGGAGCGTTCGTCCTCGACCCGGACGGCAACAACGTCGAAGCTGTCTTCCACGACCGGTGACAGAGCTCTCCGCAGCAGATCACGCCGAGCTCTTGTCGCGGCTCACCGCCCTGCGGCAGCTTGCGGACGAGCTGAGCATGGCGTTCGACGACCCAAAGGCAGGGCAGGGTGCCCGCGAGGTGCTCGCATCGATCGACCGCATGCTCGAGATTCTCCGAGCTTCCTCGTCCGAGACCTAGAATCCGGGCGTGCCGTACGACCCGCTGAGCGACGAGCAGCGCGAGATCCGCGAACTCGTCCGCACGCTCGCGCGCGAGCGCGTCGCCCCGCGGGCGGCCGAGATCGACAAGAAGGGCGAGTTCCCGTGGGACATGGTCGAGCTCTTCAAGGAGCACGAGCTCTTCGGCCTGCCCTACGAGGAGCAGTACGGCGGCACGGGCACGGGCGCGCTGATGGTGCTCGTCGCGATCGAGGAGCTCTCCAAAGTCTGCGCGACCACGGGTCTCATCCTCGCCGTCCAGGAGCTCGGGTCGCTTGGGATCAAGCTCGCCGGCACCGACGAGCAGAGGAAGCGCTACCTGCCGAAGCTCGCGAGCGGCGAGTGGCTCGGCGCGTACGCGCTGACCGAGGCCGGATCGGGCTCCGACTCGGCCGCGATGCGCACGACCGCGAAGCGCGACGGCGACGAGTACGTCCTCAACGGGTCGAAGCGCTTCATCACGAACGCCGGCGTCGCGAACCTCT
>JBGOSR010000136.1:0-5695 GCA_041476065.1 Gaiellaceae bacterium | reverse complement strand
ATTGCTGCCTCGGCAGGCGCCGAGCCGGTTGTCTTCCATCCCGGCTTCCTCCTCGAGCGCACGCGAAAGCGCGCTCTAGCCCAGATCGTCGAGCAGCTCGGCGACCTGCGGGCCCGACTCGAGGAAAAGGGGCGAGACGTCCCGTTCGGCGTCGAGATCATGGGCCGCGTCCGCGAGATCGGGAGCCTCGACGACGTCGTCCACATCGCGTCGCGCCAGCCCTGGGTGAGGCCCGTGATCGACTTAGCGCATCTCCACGCCGTGACCGACGGCGCGATCACGACCGTGAAGGCGTTCCACGACGTGCTTACGCGCGTGAACAAGGTTTTGCCTCGCGGTGTCCCGTTCCACATCCATATGTCGGACATCGCGTACGCAAACCGCAACGAAACCAAGCACCTGCCCTACGGGGAAGGAACGCTGCGGGCGGAGCCGCTCGGGAAGGCGCTGGCCCGCTTCGCGCGTCCGGCGACCGTGATCAGCGAGTCGCCCGACGAGGAGTCGCATCAGGCGTTGCGGAAGGCTCTGCTCGCAGGGATCAAGGGCGCGTCAACGCGCGCCCGGTACAAGCAAGCGACGTAGCTCTGCCTGAGCAGCACCGACCAATTTCCTGTCTGGATGCTGGGTCGCAAAGTAGACGCGCACGTCGACATTCCACCCGCTAACGGAGCCCCACGCCAGCCGTTGCTGGATGTTGGGCGCCGGCTGCCCCTCCCAGCCATGGTCAAGCCGGAACGTGGCGAGCCGGGGCGGCCAGCTGATAGGAGCGAACGACGCGGAGCTCTGTCGGGCGCGTCCCAGCGTGGTTGCCCAGACGATGATGCCCCGACGGCTCAGACGCTTGAATCCGGTGAAGGGAGCGAACGGCTGCATAGCGGCCGCATCGCGAGCGGTGACCGCGACCACCATCGCGGGG
Source organism: Gaiellaceae bacterium (assembly GCA_041476065.1). GTDB lineage: Bacteria > Actinomycetota > Thermoleophilia > Gaiellales > Gaiellaceae > VAXT01. The sequence goes on along the minus strand of JBGOSR010000136.1, from coordinate 4,779 downwards.
GATTGGTTGGGATCCGATCGTCCAGGCTCGAACACGACCCAGCCCGGAGCAGGACGAAAGCCGGGCGGCGGTAGCCCCGACGAGTCCGAGCCTGAACAACCTGCGGCTCCTCCGAGCGCGAACACGACGATTGCCGAACCAAGCGCTGACAGGGACCAAAGAGCCATGACCTAGGTCCTACGCGCAAAGTCGCGCGAGAGGTCCGAGTCAGGCGATCCGGGCGGAGCTCTTCGCGGCGCTCAAGAGTGCCTCGCGCCGCTCCTCGAGGGCTGCCGCTTCGTCTGCGCGGCCGCGTTCCCGGAGGAACTGAGCGAACGGCTTGAGCACCTCGTAGAGCACCTCGCGGAAATCGGTCCCGGTGACCGCCTCGACGGCCGACTCGAACAGCTTCTCGGCCTCGTCGTCGCGCCCTTGCGCGGCCCGCACCATCGCGAGAGTCGTCGAGGTCGTCGTGCGAGACGTGAGGTCCTGCGGGCCGACGGTCTCGACCGCTTCGAGCGCGAGCCGCTCCGCCTCCTCGATGCGCCCCCGCTCGAGCAGGAGCTCGGCGAGGCCGCGCTGGCTCTCGCAAAGAGCCGCCCTGTCGCCGAGCGGCTTGAGCAGCCGAATCGACTCGCGGAAACGCTTCTCGCCCTGCTCCACGTCACCGCTCCACCAGGCCGCCCACGCGCCGACATTCAGAGAGCGGGCGACAGCCCAGACAGCGCCTGCTTCGGAGGAGAGCCGCTTCGCTTCCTCCGCGGCCTCTTCGGCCTTCTCCAGATCGCCCTCGACGAGATGGATCCGTGCCCACGTCAGAAAGACCCAGCCTCGGCTCGCAATCGCGCCGCTTTCCTCGGCCAGCTCGAGCGCCTTCGTGAGGACGGACCGGGCCTCGACGAGCTCGAGCTTCGCGCGGTGGGCGTCCCCGCGGCCGCGGAGAGCGATGCTTTCGAGATCCTTGCGGCCCGCTTCACGCGCCACTTCCAGTTGCTCGCCCAGATAGCCCTCTGCGTCTGTGAGGTCGCCTCCCCACCAGGCGGCGTTCGTGCGCACCTGCAGGGCATCGAAGCGGCCGACGAGATCCGTCGGGTCGACGACTGCGAGTGCCTGGTCGGCAAGCGCCGCGGCGCCTGCGCAATCAGCTTCGCGCAGGAGCGTGACGTCGGCGAGCGCGGTGAGGGCCCGGCTCTCGAGGCGGCGGTCACCGGTTCGCACCGCCTCCTCTCGAACCGACTCCATCTCTCGCGCGACGGCGGGGAGATCCTCGATTCGCCACGCCGCCTTCGCGGCCAGATACCGCCGCTCGAGGGTCGGCTCGAGCTCCAGCGCACGGAGGAAGCTCTGGCGAGCCGCGTCGTTGGCCTCACGCGCGAGGGCGCGGACGCCCGCCTCCTCGAGCGTGACCGCTGCTTCCCGAGCGAGATCGGCCGGAGGAGCCCCGTCCAGCTCGGCGAGCAGCGAGGCCGCCTGGTCGAGGTGATAGGCGCGGATCTCGAGCAGCTCCTCGCCAGCCCGCTCCCGGAGCCATTCGGCAAAGCGAGCGTGGTACCCGGCCCGGGCCGACTTCGAGAGCCCGGCGTAGGCAACGTCTCGGATCAGGACATGCTTGAAGCGGTACGCGCTCTCGCTCGAAAGCGAGGATCGCGGCTCGGAGACGATGAAGTCGCGGAGCAGAAGATCGTCGAGCGCGTCTTCGAGGGACACCACGTCCGGCGCCTGATGAGCGATCGCACCACCCCAGAAGTTTCGGCCGATCAAGGAAGCATGTTGAAGAACGGTCTTCGAGTCTGGCGGCAGCCGGTCGACGCGAGCGCCGATGAGCGCCTGGAGCGTGTCGGGGATCCGCCCGGCGTCCTCTTCTCCACACTCGGCGACCATCCGCATCGTCTCCTCTAGAAAGAGCGGGTTGCCGCCGGTCTTGTCGAGAAGCACCCGACGGGTCTTCGCCGACAACGGGCGGTCGGTGGCGAGCGCGGTCACGAGCTGCTCGCTCTCCGCCGGCGCGAGGGGCTCGAGCTCGATCGAAGTGGCCCGGACGCGGCCCCCGCCCCAGTTCGAGCGCACGTCGAGCAGCTCGGGCCGGGCCAGGCACAGGATCAGGAGCGGCCCTTCACGCACCCAGTCGGTGAGGTGCTCGATCAGCTCGAGGAGCGGCTCCTCCGCCCAGTGGATGTCCTCGAAGACGAGGACGAGCGGCTGGGTCTGGGCCATCAGCTGGGCCCACTCGCGCGCCGCCCAGGCGATCTCCTTCTGGCTGCGCTCGCCGTGGACGGCCTCGAGCACGCCCATGGCGAGCCCCAGGAGGTCGGCGACGGCGTCGGCGGGGCAACATTCCCGGAGCTTCTCGAGCGCGACGTCGAGCGGGTCGTCGTCGGCGATGTCGGCGACGCTTTTCACCATCTCCGCGAGCGGCCAGTAGGTGATGCTCTCGCCGTAGGGCAGGCTGCGGCCCACTAGGATCGTCGTGCCCTCGATCGCATCCAGGAACTCGCGCGCGAGGCGGGTCTTGCCGACGCCGGGCTCACCGTAGATCGTGAAGAGATGCGCGCGCTCGTCGCGCAACGCCCGGGCGAACGTGTTCTGGAGCAGCTCGAGCTCGGACTCCCGGCCGATGAAAGGCGAGTCGGCAGAACGCTTGATCGGCGCTCCGTCGGCCGACAGCGCGGCCCACGTCCACACCGTGTGCTCGCGGCCTCGGATCTCGACGGGGCCGACGTCGTCGACTTCGATCCGTCCCAGCGTGAGGCTGTGCGCGGCGGGGCCGATCAGGATCTGGCCCGGCTCGGCGACCTGCTGCAGGCGGGCGGCCAGGTTGACGGCCTCGCCCGTGGCGAAGGTCGAGTCGCCCGTGTCCGTCACCACCTCGCCGGCCTCGATGCCGATGCGCGCCTCGAGCTCGAGGTCGTGGACCGACTCGAGGATCGCGAGCGCTGCCTTCACGGCTCGCTCCGCGTCGTCCTCGTGCGCCTGCGGGATGCCGAACGCGGCCATGACGGCGTCGCCCGCGAACTTCTCGACCTTCCCGCCGTGGGTCTCGATGCAACTCGAGACGTGGTCGAAAAACCGCGTCACTCGGCGCCGCACGACCTCGGGGTCACTTGCGGAGACGAGCGACGTCGAGTCGACGAGGTCGACGAACAGGACCGTTGCGAGTTTGCGTTCCATGCCTCAATAGTAGAAACGACCGAGGCCGGCGTTAGCTTCCGGCGAGCTAGAAGCCAGACCAGGCGGGGAGCAAGTAGAGCTTGTGGGCCGGCCTGACCGTGCGAACCATGCGCTCCTGCCGCAGGTCGATAACACCGATCATCGTTTGGCCATCGTCGAAGAAGGTCGCATACGCGTAGCGCCCCCCGACCTGGACGCTGTCGACGTACTTCCAGGTCAAGAAGCGGTGGACCACGCGCCCTCGCATGTCGATGAGCTTCATCCCCGAGGTCAAGCGGTAGATGATGAAACGACGACCGGCACGGGCGATCTCGAACTGAGGCTGCTGCCCAAAGCGCGGCCCGTCGATCCTGAGCCGGCGCAACCGGGCGCTTCGGACGTCGAGCAACGTGACCGGAGACGTCGGCAGCGCGATCGTGCCCGAGCCCAGAAAGGCCGGCTGCCACCCCAAGGCGCCGACCTTGCGCGCCAGCGGCCTCAGTCGCACCTGCCCCTTGCGGAGGTCAACGTCGGCGAAGACCGATTCCCCCGTGATCGCATAAGCGCGCTGCCGAGTCTGGTCGACGGCCCAGAGCAGACCGGAAACCTCCCAGGTACCGATCGGTGCGTGAAGGATGTCGTGGTCGCTGGGCCCCGGAGCGCCCGGGAGCTGCGACAGGAATTGGGCCGAAATGCCACCTGCTCCATCGACCCTGGCCACGTAGCTGAAGTACTCGCTCCGGGCGCTGAGGACGATCTGGTACCCGCCGGGACCGGCGATGCCGTTGAGCACTTCGTATGGGACCACCGAAACCGCCGCGATCTCACCGGGCGGAATGCTCTTCCGCTCCGAGAGGTCGGCTTGAGCCAGTGCAACTCCTTCGGATGCAAGAGGCGGAAGAATTGCGCCCGGGCTGACACGCCAGTCCTCGAACGCGAGCCGCATCCGCTCGAGACGAACGAGACCCTGTGGCCCGGAAGACGAGAGGAAGCGGAAGCGAATGGGGTCGCCGAGAATGATCGGGCTGTCCTCGTAAGGCGGCCGGACGATACCGACGATGTGGTCGCCGGCGAAGGTCGAGAACCAGAGAGGCTCGATCGGCCACGTCTGAACGACGCGGGGTAGGCTCGGGTCGATTCGCACAAGGACACGGAGGCCCATTGCGAGCACGACTCGCGGCCTCGGCCACAGCGTGCGGCCTCCCCCCGGATTGACGGGCAGACGGCCCGTTTCCCGCACGCTCCGAGAGTCGATGAACGAAATGTGTCCGAAGCCCGCGACCGCGAGTCCGGTTCGATCCGGGGAGTATGCGTACGAGCCGGGATAGAGGTCAGTCGGGTCGGCATGACCGGTCTCAGCCAAGGTCGAGGGCGCGAGACGGACGAGCTGGAACCCTGAGGGGCTGTCCTCGAACGCAAAGATCGCCGAGGGCCTCGGGGCGCCGTCAGCAGTGCTGCCCGCGACCAGTGCGGCCGCCGCAAAGAGTGCGGTTAGCATCCGGCCAATGCTGGACCCGAGAGTCTTCAAGGCGTACGACATACGCGGCATCTATCCCGCTGAGTTAGACGAGGAAGGCGGCAGGTCGATAGGCCGCGCCTACGTCGAGCAGTTCGAGCCGACAGCGATCGCCGTCGGGCGCGACACGCGGATCT
>JBGOSR010000135.1:0-5766 GCA_041476065.1 Gaiellaceae bacterium | reverse complement strand
TGATCACGTGCGTGATGTCGTCCAGGTCGAGGCCTCGAGCTGCGACGTCCGTTGCAACGAGCGTCGCGACCTTGCCCCGCTCGAAGTCAGCCAGCGACCGTTGCCGGGCCTTCTGGGACATGTCGCCGTGCATCGCCGCCGCGCGCACCCCGTGCCGCGCGAGCTTCTGGACGAGCCGGTCGGCGCCTCGTTTCGTTCGCACGAACACGAGCGTCGACTCGGAGGAGCGAATGTGCTCGACCAGCGTTTCCACCTTCGTGTCCGAGGTCACGGCAACGAAGCGGTGCTCGATCTCGCCGGGGTCGTCGGGCAGCAGGTCGGCCTCGAAGTGTGACGGGCTGTTCGTGTAGGCGCGTGCGAGCTCGCCGGCCTCTCCGTCGAGCGTCGCCGAGAAGAACATCGTCTGCCGGTTCTGCGGCAGGCGCCGGACGATCCGGTCGACCTGGGGCTTGAAGCCCATGTCGAGCATCCGGTCGGCCTCGTCGAGGACGAAGGTCTGGACGCGGGACAGGTCGATGAGCCGGCGCTCTGCGAGGTCCTCGAGCCGGCCGGGCGTCGCCACGAGGATCTGGGCGCTCTTGGCGCGGTTCGCCTGCGCCCGTAGCGGCAGGCCGCCGTACGCCGCCGCGACGGAGAGCCCCTTGGGCCTTCCGAGCAGCTCGAGCTCTGCGGTCACCTGCGCCGCGAGCTCCCGGGTCGGAACGAGCACGAGGGCCGTGGGGCAGGCATCGGTCGGGAGCGTGCGCTCGACGATCGGCACCGCGAACGCCAGGGTCTTGCCCGACCCCGTTGGCGAGCGCGCGAGAACGTCGAGCCCGGCGAGCGCGTCGGGAAGGACGAGCTCCTGGATCCGGAAGGGATGATTGATGGAACGGTTGGCGAGCACGGCGACGACAGGCTGCGAGACGCCGAGCTCGCGGAAAGACTGCTGGGACATGTAGTTCGACTCCTTTATGGGTTCGAGACTTGCCTACCTCGAAACACCCGAAGGAGGAACGAGAAGCTCATCTCACCGGACGACACGATTGCCGATCCGTGCTCACACAGTAGCAGGAGGCCCCAATTTGCAGCCAAAACGCGGCCATTACCACGAGCGGATGTTTGGAGCAGCCAGCTAGACTGTTCCTTGTCTAATGCGAAGCCGGTGGCGCGCCGCGCCTTCCGAACTCGTTGGGAGGTGTTTTGAAAGCGGCTGTTGCGTCGGATGAGATCGCAGTTCTCCGGTGCAGCTCCCTGCCGCGAACTGACAAGCCTCGATCGAAAGGGAGGGCCTGATGGCCTCGAGCTCCAAACGACAACAGACGATGGCGAAGAGGAACCGAGAGCAGGCGGTCAGGGAGAAGCGTGAGCTGAAGCTGGCGAAGAAGCATGCCGCTGCGCTCGCTCGAAACGCGCCGCCGGAAGAGATGGAACTGACCGGACCGCTCGCCCCCGGTTTCGTTCGTGAGACAGCCGATGAAGAAGTCGTCGATGGCAATGGCACGCCACCGGCTGAGGAAATCCTCGCCGATACACCGCAGGCTGAAGGAGTCACCGATGACACAACTGGTAACTGATCACATGCTGGAGCCGAAACCAGCCGAGCAGGAGACGCTGGGAACGATGCTCTGGTTCAACGAAGAGAAGGACCACGGCTACATCTCCACGGAGTCCGGCGAGCGCCTCTACGTCGCGGGCACCGGCTTTGCGGGCGGCGTTCGGCCAAAGGGCCGTTGCGCCGGGCTCGCCGTCACGTTTCGCGTCGCGAACGAGGGCGGCGTTCGGCAGGCAGAGGAGACCACGCTGCTGACGGACGCCCCCAACCAACGCGCGCGTCGGCGCCACGGCGGCACCGGGCGCGGTCGCTTCTAACCGTCAGTACTTTTCCGCACTTGCTCGGCGGGCACCCCCGATGCCGGACAGGCTCGGGTGCTCGATAGTGCTCCGGATATGAGGCGCCTGCTTGCGCTACTCGTTTGCGCTGTTGCCTCGCTGGCCGTCGTCGGCTCGAGTGCAGCTGCTCCCGCGACCCAGGGCGCCCTCAAGTGGCGCTTCCAGGTCAGCGGCCAGTACGTCCTCCATCGCCCCGCGGTGGGGCCGGACGGCGGAGTCGTCGTCGCGAGCTCCTCCGGCAACGTCTACTCGCTGACCGCCGACGGCGCTCTGCGCTGGGTTGTTCCGTCCATCGGCTCATCCGGAGGCCCCTCGATCGGCGCCGACGGCACCGCCTACGTGGCGGATATGAGCACCATCACGGCGATTGCGCCGGACGGCTCGATCCGCTGGAGCTACACCGAGCCTTCGGTGGGCCAGGGGGTGATCGCCGGGCCGACGGTTGGCCCCGACGGGAACATCTACGCGATCTCGGACTACGGCGGGCTCGGCGCATTCGCGCTCTCGCCGGCCGGGCAGCTCCTCTGGAGCAACGTGGGCAACCCGATCTTCTCGGAGTACGGTCAGCTCGGCGGGGAGATCGTGTTCGACTCCGGCCGCCTGTACAGCGCATTCGACGAGTACGCCGTCGCCCCGAGCACGATCTTCGGCTTTTCGTTGGGCGGCGTGCAGCAGTGGGCGCGAACGCTCGCCGGCAGTGACGATCCGTTCATGCAGGGCCAGCGCCAGCCGGCGACCGGATCGGACGGCAGCCTGTACATGACCGGCATGGGCGGCGAGAACGGCTGGAGCCTGTACCGGATCGACCCGGACACCGGCGACGTGCTCTGGCATCACTCACCGTGGCCCTCCAACGGGATGTCGCCGCCGACCGTAGGGTCGGACGGCTCCGTCTATTACTCGCGCAGCCTCTCGTACCTGGATTCGTTGACCGCGGACGGGCAGGCGCGCTGGTCGTTCTTCGACGGCTCGATCATCGATCACCCCGCCGTGAGCCCGGACGGCAGCATCGTCGTCGCCGGCGATCGTCCGAACTTCGGCGTGCCCGGATCCGTGCGCGGGTGGAACGCTTCGACCGGGGCTCTCTCCTGGCAGTTCGACCTGCCGGACGAGAACGGCGGCTTCCAGGTCGCAGAGACTCAACCGCGGTTCTCGGCCGACAGCACGACCGCCTACTTCGGCACCGCTGTCCTCGCAGGCGGCGATCCTCAGTATTCGTTCCTGTACGCCGTGGACACGGGCGTGCCGCCACCACCTCCGCCGCCGCCACCACCACCGCCACCGCCACCGCCGCCACCGCCACCACCGCCGCCACCACCGCCACCACCACCACCGCCACCACCACCACCTCCGCCCCCGTGCGTGGTGCCCAGAGTCGTCGGCATGACGCTCCGCGCAGCCCGAAGGCAGATTCGCGGCGCCGGATGCTCGGTCGGAACGATCAGGCGCGCGGGCTCGAAGCACGTCGGTCGCGTGATCGCCCAGCGACCCCGACGAGGAACTAAGCTGGCACACGGCGGTCACGTGAACTTCACCCTCGGCCGCCGCCGGTAGTTCGAAACAGAGGAGGAGGGCAGAGTCCTGACGCTCGTCTGGTTCGTGATCTGGTTCGTCTCAGACCGCATCGGCGACCGAGAGGCGCTGGCGTTCAGTCCGGTGAACACGTGGGCCTGGACCCTGATGCTGGTGGTAGCGCTCGACCTGGCGCGCCACCACGCCCCTGCGCGACGGAAGCATTAGCCCCGCGGGCTCTCGGGTCGATTGGAGCCCGCTTGAAGCCCTAGCCGAGCGGAAGACAGCGCGCCTGCCTTCCGGCCGGCACGCAGTCGGATCACAGCTCGGCCTCGACCCACCGCGCCAATGGCGTTAGCCTCTCCGGCGTCCCGATGAAAGCATCCAGAGCATCGGCTGCCGTCGTTGCCGGAGCCGTTGGGGTGGTCTCGCTCGTAACGGCGGCGGCGAGTACGGGCCTCGTGTCGGTGACGGCCCTCGCGGCGACGCCGAGAGCGACGGGGGAGGGCAAGGTCTGGCTGCTGCTTTCGAGTGCCCTGGTCGCGAACCAGCCCGTATCGGTCCAGCTGATTGCCTTCGCAGCCCTCGCGATCATCGTGCTCTTCCTCGTGGGCCCATTCGTGCTCTGGTCGAGCGCGATCCTCGCCCACGTCGGCTCGGCAGTGGTGCTCTACGGTTTCATCGGAGTTGCGGGGGTGGTCGTCCCCGCGGCTTTCGACTCCGTGCTCTCGTTCGAGGACTACGGAACCTCGGCGATGATCGCCGCCTGGGTCGGCGTCATCGCGGCCGTCGAGTGGCGAAGGCGGCGAGGGCTCGCCGGCCGGTTCGGCGTCCTGGCCTTCTGCGGCCTTGTCGCCGCGCTCGGGTTGGCGGTTCAGCCCGCCACGAGCGTGTTGGACGGAGAGCACGTGGTCGCGTTTGCGATCGGCGTCGGCTCGGCACACGAGGCTTTTCGACGAGCCGTGGTCAGACTGCTCCGGGAGTGGTCTCCTGGTGTACGGGTGGCAGCAGCCCTGCGGCGCCGGCCCGACCGCTTGTTCATCCGTTCCGAAGGATGATTGCGACGCATCGCCCGGCGCGCGTTCTCATCCTGACCGCGAGCGTCGGGGAGGGCCACGACCTTCCGGCACGGACGCTCGCGGCACAACTACGCGTCGAGGCGCCTGAAACGGAAGTCGTGATCTCCGACAGCTTGGTTCCGATGGGCCGCGTCGTCAGAGCTGTCAGTGAGCGTGCCCCTCGAGTCGTCTTCTACCGCGGGCAATGGATCTGGGACGCTGCCTTCTGGCTCTTCGTGTCCTTCGGGCCCACGAGGGGCGCGGCGAAGCTTCTGCTCGCTGCGGTTGCCGGCCGCGGCCTCCTCCGGTGTGTGCGCGAGGCCGATCCCGACGTCGTCGTCTCGACGTTTCCGCAGGCGACCGAGGTGCTCGGCCGGATGCGGCGACGCGGTCGGCTCGCCGTTCCCGTCGGCGCAGCGATCACCGACCTGGCGGGCCTCCAGTACTGGGCGGCGCCTGGCGTGGATGTCCACCTCCTCACTCATCCCGAGTCCGTGCAGGAAGTCCGCGGCATTGCCGGCCCGAAGACCGAGATCCTGGCCGTGCACGGCCTGACGCGGCCGGAGTTTGCTGAGCCCCGCTCCTCTTCTGATGCTCGCCGTGAGCTCGGGCTCTCGCCGGAGGGGAAGCTAGTGCTCGTCTCGGGGGGAGGGTGGGGCGTAGGCGACCTCGAGGGAGCAATCGACACGGCGATCGCGCTCGACGAAGTGCACCAGGTCGTGTGCCTCTGCGGTCGCAACGAAGAGCTACAGGCGCGTCTCCACCGGCGGTATGGGACGAACGGGCGCGTGCGCCTCGAGGGTTACACGGAGAAGATCGGTGACTGGCTCGCAGCCGCCGACGCTCTCGTGCACTCGACCGGCGGCCTGACGATTCTCGAGGCGCACATCCGCGGCTGCCCGGCGATCTCGTACGGGTGGGGACGGGGGCACATCCGCGTGCACAATGCCGCGTTTCGACGCTTCGGCCTGGCCGATGTCGTGGCCTCGAGGGATGAGCTCGCAGCTGCGCTCCGGCGGGCCCTCGAAGGACGGAAACCGCAGGATCTCTCGTTCTCGGAGCTACCTTCGGCTGCGTCGGTCGTCCTTCGGTACGCCCGCGAGCGCGCCGAGGGCAGGCGAGGCCGCGAGCAGGCTCGCTCCGGCCAGGACCACGCCTAAGGAGACGGCCAGCACCGCACCAGCTGCGGGAGTGGCACCCCACCGCTCGCCTCCGACGAGGGGCGCGAGCACCACCGGCACGGCTATCTGCATCGAGAGAACGAGCGGCCCGACATGTGTTGCCGGGAGACGCTGGAGCGCAGTCATCTCGCAGAGCAGGCCGA
>JBGOSR010000134.1:0-5789 GCA_041476065.1 Gaiellaceae bacterium | reverse complement strand
TCCGGGGGGCCCGTCACGAGAGCTCGCCCTCCAACAGGTCGGCGAGCCGCGCCAGGGCGCTGCGCGTTCGCGTCTTGACGGTTCCAAGCGGCACGTTCAGGAACTCGGCGATCTCGCTCTGGGAGAGCCCGCCCCAGTACGCAAGCTCGACGAGGCGTCGTTCGTGCTCCGGCAGCTCGACAAGCGCTCGGTGCACGCGCCAAGCGGTCCAGTTCGACTCAGCGCGCTCCGGCGGACCCAGGTCCTTCGACGCCTCGTCGACCGGCTCTGCCGTCGGTTCGCCAAACGCGCGCCGCCGGTCGACGATCGCGTTTCGCGCAACGGCGTAGAGCCACGGCGCGCCGGGCCCGCGCTCCTGCCGGTAGCTGCCGGCCGAGCGCCAGATCGAGGCGAAGGTCTCCTGGACAGCGTCCTCGGCCCGCCCCCGGTCGCCCAGGCGGCGGAGCGCAAGCGCGAAGACGGGTCTCGCGTAGCGTCGATAGAGGAGCTCGAACGCGCCGGAGTCCCCCTCCCCGATGCGAGCGATCAGCTCCCCGTCCGTCATCGGGTTGGAGGCCACGACCCTGATGCTGGCGAGTTGGGGCGCACGCGGCAAGCCGGTCTCGAGTGTGAGGGCGGTAGACATCGTCTCTTCATGGTGTCTACGCGCCCGGCCGTCGCTCGGTTTGAAGGAGACGGCCCCCGTCGACGACGAGTGTCGTGCCGGTCACGAACTCGGCGCCGAGCAGGTAGAGGATCGCGTCGGCCACGTCTTCCGGTGACCCGATCCTCCCGAGGAGAGTCTCGGCGGCACGACGTTCTTCCTGGCCCGGCTCGACCGCGACCGGGCCGGGCGCGATCCCGCAGACCCGAACCTCAGGTGCAAGCGCGCGCGCAAGAACGCGGGTCAGCATCGCCTGCGCCGCCTTTGCTGCGGAATGCGGGGCGAAAGAGGGCCACGGCTGGTAGGCCGCCACGTCCTCGATCATGACGGCGAGGCCGCCGCTCTCACGCAGGTGCGGCGCGGCTGCCTGGGTGACGAAGAAGCTTCCCTTGGCCGTGGCTCCGAAGGCCGCGTCCCAGTCCTTCTCGGTCACCTCCGGAACGGGCTTGGGCACGAACCCCTCACCGGCTGCGTTCACGAGCAGATCGAGGCCGCCGAGCTCCCCGACGGCGCGTGCGACGAGGGTCTGCGCCGCTGCCGCTGAAGCGAGGTCCCCGTCGGCCCTGCCCGCGGCGAGCACGGACCACCCCTCGGCTCGAAGACGCTCCGAAACCGCGGATCCGATCCGTCCGGTGCCTCCGGTGACGAGCGCGCGCATTAAGGTGGAGTGTAGGCCGTCGGTGTCGGTCCATCCGGACAGGGGATCAAACTGAATGGCCAGCAAACCGAAAGGTTTTTTGAAGATGCGCCGCCTGCTCGTCGCCGTCCTCGCCGTCCTCGCCGTTCTCGCCATCGCCCCGGCGCTCTCGGCGACGAAGCCGGTCGACATCACACAGGCCGGGTTCACGCCGAGCAAGGTGACGGTCGACTTCGGCGACACCGTCACGTGGACGAACAAAGACTCTGGCAACCATCAGGTCCTCGCCGATCAGATGGCATTTCCCACCTCACCCGTCCTCCAGGCGAACCAGACGTACTCGTACACGTTCACCAAGTCGGGAAGCTTCGGCTACCGCGACGCGCTGAACACGAGGCGCCGAGGAACGGTGACCGTCCGCCCGGGTATCTCGCTGACAGCTGCGCCCCCGGTCGTCGCGTACGGCAACTCGGCGACGCTGTCCGGACTCGTCTCGAACGGGGCTACCGGTGAGACTGTGACCGTCGACGCCATGGACTGCGGAAAGACCGGATTCACGAGGATCGCCTCGGTCACGAGCGCTGCGAACGGCGCCTGGACCACGCCCGCGAAGCCCACCATGACCACCGTCTACCTGGCGCACTGGAAGAACACAAGCAGCGCACAGCTCAGCGAGAAGGTCGCCCCGATGGTTTCGCTCAGGCGCCTGCGGGCTGGCCGCTTCTCGGCGGCGGTGACGGCGGCGCAGTCCTTCGTCGGCAAGAATGTGGTTCTGCAGCGTTACGTTCGCGCCCGGAAGGCGTGGAAGACCGTCAAGAGCGTCACGCTCCGCACGGCGAAGCCGGGCACCGCGCCGACCACGGTCACATCGGCCGGTTTTCGGGCCCGCGTCGCGCGGCGGACCCGGCTACGGCTGCTCCTGACGCAGGCGCAGGCCGGCACGTGTTACGCGCCGGCTCGCAGCGCGACGGTCAGAGCGTAGGCAGCTCAAAACGGGGCTGCACCGACGGTGCGGCACGATTCGCACAAAATCCTTACAGCCGGAGAGCAACTTTCCCCCGCTCGGCGCGTTCCAGTCAGTAGCCGTCAACGACTGGGGGAACCACCATGAAGAGAATGCTCTTGATCGCAACTGCGGTGTGTGCCCTTGCGGGTGCCGGCTTCGCCGTCGCGGCTCTGACCGCGCTGAAGACCGTCAACATCAGGTCCACGGGCTTCGTTCCCAAGACCGTCACTGTGGTGGGCGGGGACACGGTCCAGTGGAAGAACGTCGACACTGTCAACCATCAGGTCGTCGCCAACAGCGGCGCCTTCGCCTCCGGGCAGATCACGCCCAATCACACGTATTCGAAGAGGCTCGATACGCCCGGCACGTACCCGTATCACGACGCCATCCATCCGGCGCTGAAGGGCACCGTCAAGGTGACCGGTGCACCTCCGTCGGTCTCGATCGCAGCTTCGATGCCGATCGCAACGTACGGAAACCAGGTGCACGTCTCGGGCGCGGTCTCGCCCGCGGCGGTCGGCGACACCGTCAGCGTCTACGGACAGCCGTGGGGTCAGCTGTCGTTCGTGAAGCTCGCGGACGTCCAGACGACGACGAACGGCGTCTGGGACTACATCGTCGCGCCGCAGCTCCTCACCTCGTACAAGGCGGCGTGGAAGGGCAAGGAAAGCGCGGTCATCCAGGTCGCAGTCTCACCGCGACTGACGCTCAGCCGGACAGGTCACTGGTTCGTGACTCGCGCCCGGGCTGCGAAGTCGTTCTCGCGCCACTGGGTCTACGCCCAGCGCCTGAACGCCTTCGGCGAGTGGGTGACCCTGAAGAAGGTCACGCTCAACAGCCAGGGGGCTCAGCGCTTCCGACTCAAGACGCTTCCGTCCGGACGCAACCGCCTGCGCATGTTCATGACGACCAACCAGGCCGGGTCGGGCTACTTCCTCGCTCTCAGCCCGGTTCTCAGTTTCCGTCGCCGCTAGCGCGACGGGAACAGTCGAGATGCCGGGGGAGGGGGTCCCCTCGGCATCTCGGCGCTTTGCTCGGCTGCGCCCTCGCTCGCTTCGCGGGCGGCTCCGGCGGTGGAGGGGGAGTGGTCTCCGCGGTTGTTTTCGTCAAGAGGCCGACTCTTGCGAGCCGGCCTCTTGAGGGTTTCTACGTTGTGGCCGCTTGGACCTTGCCGATTGCATGGGCGTAGCGCTCGGCGACGGCTGGCCAGTTGACGACGTGCCACCAGGCCTCGAGATAGTCGGGGCGCCGGTTCTGGTACTTGAGGTAGTACGCGTGCTCCCACACGTCGATCCCGAGGAGCGGCTCGTCCGACTGCATGATCGGCGAGTCCTGGTTGGCGGTCGAATAGACCGCGAGCCCCGTACCGTCGTAGACGAGCCAGGTCCAGCCTGAGCCGAAGCGGTTGACGCCTCCGTCGTTGATCGCCTTCTTCAGCTCGTCGAGCGAGCCGAAGACCTCGTCGATCGCGCCGGCCAGGTCGCCCTCCGGCTCGCCTCCTCCGTTCGGGCTCATGATCTCCCAGAACAGGCTGTGGTTTGTGTGGCCGCCCGCGTTGTTCCTGAGCGCTGCCTGCTTGTCCTCGGGCAGGGTGCCGAGGATCGAGAGGATGTTCTCAACCGACTCGTTGGCCCAGTCGGTGCCCTCGAGCGCGGCGTTGGCCTTGTCCACGTAGGCCTGGTGATGCTTGTCGTGGTGAACGCGCATCGTCTGCTCGTCGATGTGCGGCTCGAGCGCGTCGTAGTCGTAAGGGAGAGGCGGAACCTCGAAGGCCATCTCCAGCTCCTTTCGTTGGATCGGAGCTGAGGCTACACCCGCCAAAGGCGCCGACTCGGTGGTGCCGACCAAAGAGGCCATGCCAGCTCTGCCGGGCGGCCGTCGATTATGCTCGCCGCCCACGTCCTGGAAGGAGCCCGACTTGGCAACCCTGGTCTTCAACGCCGAAGAGATCGCACCTCGAGAGCTCAAGCCGGAGCTATACGAGCTCGAAGGCATTTCGCGCGAAGCCGTCGAAGCCCACTACAAGCTGTACGAGGGCTACGTCGGGAAGCGGAACGAGATCCTCGCGAAGCTCGCAGAGGTAGACCTCTCGGCTGGAAACCAGGTCTACTCGGAGATCCGCGCGCTCAAGGTCGACCTGACGTTCGCGATCGGCGGCGTCAAGAACCACGAGATCTATTTCGAGCACCTCGGGGGCGAGGGCGGTGACCCGAGCGGGCCGATCGGGGACCTGATCCAGCGCGACTTCGGGTCGGCGGCCGACTGGCGTGCCGACCTGAAGGCGACCGGCATGGGCGGGCGCGGGTGGGCGTGGACAGCGTACGACTGGGACGAGGGCCGCCTCTTCAACTACATCGGAGACGCCCAGAACTCCTACCCGATCTGGAACGCGACGCCGCTCGTCGCGCTCGACGTGTACGAGCACGCGTACTTCCTCGACTACCGAACCGACCGGGCTGCGTACATCGACGTCTTCTTCGACAACCTCGACTGGGCAATCGTCAACGACTGGGTCTCGAAGTACGGGATTCCGCTGAAGTAGCCGACGATCGAGACGCTCGCCCTCACCATCGCCGGCTACCTCGCCGGAAGCCTGCCGTTCGGGCTCTGGGTCGCCCGGCTGGCTCGGGGCGTTGATGTTCGCGCGCTCGGCAGCGGCTCCATCGGGGCGACGAACGTCTGGCGCGCGGCAGGGGCGCGCTACGCGATTCCGGTCATGCTGCTCGACATCGTCAAGGGGTTCGTCCCGGCTCTGATTGCGACGATGGCGGCAGGACATGTGGCCGGGGCGCTCGCAGGGGGGGCCGCGATGTTCGGCCACTGGCGCCCGATCTTTCTCCGCTTCGCAAAGGGCGGGAAGACGGTCGCGACCTGCGGCGGTGCGCTGCTCGGGCTCGCGGCACCGGTTGCACTGATCGGGATTGTCGTCTGGCTCGTCGTGTTCGCCCTCGCTCGCTATGCGTCGGTCTCGTCGATCCTTGCCTCTCTGTCTTTGCCGATCGCCGCCCTCGTGTTGGACGAGCCGTGGCCTGTGCTCGTCTTCACGAGCGCCGCAGCCGTCGGCGTGCTCCTTCTGCACCGCCCGAACCTCGCGCGCCTGCGTGCGGGGACCGAGACCCGCGTGCAGTTGCGGCGGAAGCCTGCGCGCGCCTAGGAGGGTTTGGCGCAATATTGCTGTGCCCCCGGGCCGCGCTGCTCGTCCCGAGTGCGGGTCCTCAGTCGCACCCAGGCTTACGAGCCTGGGTGCTCCCTGCGTCCGCGCCCTCGGAACGACCATCGCGCCCCGGAGACGAGCACTATTCCGCCAAACCCTCCTGGTTAACGAGCCACTCGCGCAGCTCGGTGTGATGGTCGAGCGGCCCGCCGTGCTCGAGCTCGCGGCGCAGCTCCCCGACCGTGCCGTAGCGCTCGGCGAGGACGTCGTGAGTGTGGATCGTCTCGAGGTTCACCTGCCTCGAGAAGACGAAGTCGCCGTCCTGGAGCGCCGGATGCGCGTCGAGGAC
>JBGOSR010000133.1:0-5862 GCA_041476065.1 Gaiellaceae bacterium | reverse complement strand
GCCGGTGACGACGTTGACGACACCTTCGGGCAACCCGGCCTCGAGCACGAGCTCGCCGAACCTTTGCGCCGTGAGCGGCGTCAGCTCGGCCGGCTTCAAGACGACGGTGTTGCCGGTGGCGAGCGCGGGCCCGAGCTTCCAGCTCGAGATCGCGATCGGGAAGTTCCACGGCACGATCAGCCCGACAACCCCGAGCGGCTCCCGAAAGGTCATGTCGACGCCGCCGGCGACCGGGATCGTCTCGCCGTGGTGCTTGTCGACTGCGCCCGCGTAGAAGTAGAAGACCTCGGCCACCATCCCGACCTCGCCGCGCGAGTCCGCGATCGGCTTGCCGACGTTGCGCGTCTCGAGCAGAGCCAGCTCCTCCGCATGCTCTTCGACAACTGCGGCGAGCCGGCGCAGGAGCCGGGCGCGGTCAGCAGGCGCAATCGAGCGCCAGGCCGGGAACGCCGCCTTCGCCGCGGCCACCGCGGCGTCGGTCTCCTCGACGCCGGCGCTCGCCAGCTCGGCGATCGTCTCCTCGGTGGCCGGGTTTCGGACTGCGGTCATCCGCGCAGGTCCCGGTACCCGCGGGCCTCCTCGACGAGCGCCTCGAAGAGAGCCATGTCCTCGCCCTCCTCCGGATGCCAGAGCACGCCGACGGCGAAGCGCTTGGACGGGTCCTCGAGCGCCTCGACGGTGCCGTCGTCGGCCCAGCCGGTCTCGCGCAGGCCCTCGCCGAGCTTCCCGTAGCCCTGGTGATGGTGCGACTTCACGGGCGTGCGCTCGCCGAGCAGGCCGCCGACACGGCTCTTCGGCTCCAGCTTCACCTCATGTTCCGACCAGTCGCCCGGCGTGTGCCTGTGACCCTCGTGCCCGACGATCTCCGGCAGGTGCTGGACGATGTCGCCGCCGAGGGCGACGTTCAGGACCTGCGAGCCGCGACACACAGCGAGGACGGGCATGTCCCGCTCGAGCGCGGCTGCGAGGAGCGCCATCTCGGCCCGGTCGCGGTCCTCGCGCACGCCCGTCGTCTCCGGGTGCAGCTCGGCGCCGTAGAGCTCCGGGTCGAGATCGGATCCGCCCGAGAAGAGGATCCCGTCCAGTACGGCGAGCGTCTCCTCGATCGCCCTGTCGCTCGGAGGTACGACCAGCGGGCGACCGCCGGCCTTCTCGATCGCCCGCACGTAGGCGAGGGGCACGAGCGCCGCGACCTCGACCCACGCGCCCCAGCTCACCTCCTCCACGTACGAGGTGATGCCGATCACCGGTCTCATCCGCGCTCGAACATCCGCTCGCGCTCGTAACAGGTGACGACCGAGTCGAAGAGGCTCTGCTCGGTGCGCGCGTAGTTCAGATAGTGGTCGACGACGTCGTCGCCGAGCGCCTGGCGCGCCATCGTCCCTTTCTCCAGCGCGGCGATCGCCTCTCGCAGCGAATGCGGGAACTGCTCCGCATCCGACTCGTAGGCGTTGCCTTCCAGCGCAGCCGGCAGCTCGAGCCCGTTCTCGATCCCGTACAGGCCGGCGGCAATCAGCGCGGCGAACGCGAGATAGGGATTGACGTCGGCGCCCGGAATGCGCGTCTCGGCTCGCAAGGCAGATTCGTGACCCATTATTTGGAAGCTGTAGGTGCGGTTGTCGTGGTTTCAGGCGAGCGTCGTCGGGGCCCAGCTCGCCGCTGCGTAGCGCTTGTATGAGTTCACGGTCGGGGCGACGAAGACCGCGAGCTCCTTCAGGCACGCGATCTGGCCGGCGAGGTACTGCTTGAAGATGTCCGTCTCGCCGGCGAAGGCGCTCTCGCCGTCACGCCAGAGGCTCGAGTGCAGGTGGCACGAGCTGCCGACCCACTCGTGGTACGGCTTGGCCATGAACGTGATCGCGCAGCCGTTCAGGTGCGCGATCTCCTTCGCCCCGTTCTTGTAGACGACATGGTTGTCGGCCATCGTCAGCGCCTCGGCGTAGCGGAAGTTGATCTCATGCTGGCCGGGGCCCGCCTCGCCCTTCGAGGTCTCCACGGGGATGCCCGCGCCCTCCATCGCGTTCCTGATCTGCCGGAGCAGGGGCTCGTCGTAGGTCGAGGCAAGGATGTGGTAATCGAGGATGTAGGGCACCGAAGGGGTCAGATCGCGGTAGTGCTTGACGCGCGCTTCCTCGTACGTCTCCTTGACGAGGAAGAACTCGAGCTCGGAGCCGAACATCGCCGTGAACCCCGCCTCGGCGGCGCGCTCCAGCTGACGCTTGAGCACCTGACGCGGCGAGGGAGTGACGGGCGAGCCGTCGGGCCACTCGACATCGCCCAGGACGAGCGCCGTCCCTTCGAGCCACGGAATACGACGGAGTGTCGCCATATCCGGCCGCACGGTGAAGTCGCCGTAGCCGCGCTCCCAGCTCGCGATCTCGTAGCCCGGCACGGGATCCATCTCCATCTCGAGCGCGAGCAGGTAGTTACAGCCCTCCACCCCGTGCTCGGTGACGCCCCCCTCGAGGAAGAAACTGCCCTGGACGCGCTTGCCCATGAGCCGGCCCTGCATGTCCGTGAAGGCGACGACGATCGTGTCGATCGAGCCGTGACGGATCTCCTGCTCGAGCTCCTTTTCGCTCAGCACGGGTAAAGCCTACGCCAGCACTCGACGCACGAAGTCGGGATCCAGACGCTCGATGATCTCGTCGGCCGCGATGAGTCGGTCCGGGGGAAGCGTGCCGGTCACCGCAAAGCAGCGAAGCCCTGCCGCCTTGGCGGCTGTGATTCCCACGTCGGAGTCCTCCACTGCCACCGCCTCGTCCGGGGCGATCTCGAGCAAGTCGAGCGCGCGGAGATAGCCGTCGGGAGCCGGCTTTCCGTGCTCGACGTCCTCCGCGGCGACGATGTGCGCGATCGACGACGAGAGTCCCGCCGCCTCGAGCACCGGCTCGATCTCCGCACGGGCGGAGCCGGAGACGACCGCAACCGAGACCCGCTGTGCAGCGTCGAGGACCGCGCGCCGCGCTGCAGGCAAGACGGTCGAGCCGTCCGCGGAGCGTTCCTTGTAGCGCTCGATCTTGCCCGCGACGAGGTCCGGACGCGGTTCTCCGAGCCACGCCTCGACGACCTCGGGGTCCGAGAGCCCTGCCAGCCGGTCGTAGTACTCCCCCCTCGTCAGCGGCTTGCCGGCTTCCGCGAAGAGCTCCTGGAAGATCGAGCAGAGCAACTCCTCGTCGTCTGACAAGGTGCCGTTGAAGTCGAGTAGTAGCGCGCGAACCGCCATCCGGCGCAGTCTAGGATCGAGCAGTGCAGCCGGAGGAGATCGCAGCGCGCGTCTGGCCGGGCCGGGAGCTCGTAGTGGAGCCCCTCGGCGGCGGGATCACGAACCACAACTTCAAGGTCACGGCGCACGGCGAGCCCTTCGTGCTGCGGATCGGCGGCAAGGACACGGAGCTCCTCGGCATCGATCGGGAGGCCGAGCACGCGGCGACCCTCGCCGCCGCCGAGCTCGGAGTAGGCCCTGAGGTGATCGCGTTCGTCGAGCCGGGGGGCTACCTCGTTACCCGCTTCGTCGAGGGGTCACCGCTTCCGATCGAGGAGGTGCGCCGACCGGAGAGCCTTCGGCGCGTCGCCCGGACGCTGAGACGTGTGCACGAAGGGCCGCCCTTCCCCGCCCGCTTCGATTCCTTCCGCGTCGTCGAGGCCTATCTCGCGACGGCGAGGGCCCGCGGTGTCACTCCGCCCCCCCAGTACAAGCGCGCCAAGGAGATTGCTGACCGAATCGAGCGCGCGCGCGGGCCCCAGCAACCCGTCCCGTGCCACAACGACCTGCTGAACGCGAACTTCATCGCCGCCGACGGCGACGTGCGAATCGTCGACTGGGAGTACGCCGGCATGGGCGACCGGTTCTTCGACCTCGCCAACTTCTCGATCAACCACGAGCTCGACGACTCCGGCAACGAGGAGCTCCTGACCGCGTACTTCGGCGAGCTCGACGCGGCCGATCTCCGCGCGCTGCGCCTGATGCGCTTCATGTCCGATTTCCGCGAGGCCATGTGGGGCGTCGTCCAGCAGGGGCTCTCAGAGCTCGACTTCGACTTCGCCGGCTATGCGGACGAGCATTTCGAGCGGCTCGAGCACACGGCGGCCGACCCGGGATTCCAGGAGGCTCTCGCGGCCTCGCCTCCAGGTTGACACGCCGTCGGTCGGCGTGTGTAAATCGCCGCAACCGACCGGGAGGCCACATGGCTGATGTTCACGAGCCGTCGCATCACGATGCAGATCGAGATACGGCGGATCTCGCCAAGTTCGGCTACAAGCAGGAGCTGAAGCGAACCCTCGGCGGCCTCCAGCGGCTACGACGCCCGCTGCGTGAGAGCTGACGCCCGCGCCGTCGTCATCGGCGGCGGCGTGGGCGGCACCGCGGTCCTCTCCTGGCTGGCCCGGCTCGGATGGGACGACGTCGTGCTCGTCGAGCGCGCCGACCTGACAAGCGGCTCGACGTTCCATTCGGCCGGGCTCGTCGGCCAGCTGCGCGGCTCGCTGAGCCTGACGAAGATGATGATGAGCTCGGTCGAGCTCTACCGCACGCTCGGAGACGAGGTACCCGACGCCGATCCAGACGGGGCTCGGCCTCAACTTCCACTGGCACTGGCTGAACGACCGGCCCGTGCTCTGGACGGTGCTCGTCGTGATCCTGATCGTCGGTGGCCTCTACTACGGGCTCGTGCAACGGCGGAAGCCGTCGCATCTCCAGGCCCCGGAGGGCGAGGTCTTCGCGACGGGCACCGGAAGCTAGGACAGACGGGGCTCACGAGCGGATCGGCAACCATGGCCGATCCGCTCACGGCCCGCAGCCTCCTACATCGGAAGGGCTTCGTAGACCTCCACGCTGCCGGTGGCGCTGTCGAGAATCGGGCAGCCGCCCGCCTTGGTGACCGCGTCGTCCAGGCTCGCGGCAGACAGGATCGTGTAGCCGGTCAGACCGGAGACGCCGCCGTTCCCGACAGAGCCCGAGGCGCCAAAGGGAGCCCCCGGGTCGACGACGGCGTCGCCGAGGGTGCCGAACCAGGCCCCCCATGCCGCCATCACGCGCTGCTGCTCCTCTTCCGTCTCCGGCATGCCGCCGCCCTTGTAGACCAGTACGAACTTCCCCATCGTCTCTCCTTCGTCAGTTGTTGTCGGAACCAAAGCTACGGAGGCGGCGGCCGCACGGTTCGCGCCGTCTCCACCTTGCTACATCTCGCCCGTCAGCCAGGGGTCGGGGCCCGGGTCGCCGCCCGGCGCGGCGATCACGAGCCGGCCGAGGTAGTGATCCCAGCCGACGCCGTGGGACGCAACGGACTCCGCACTCGGCAGATCGCGGTGGAGGAAGCGGAGCATCGTTCCGTCGCCGGCCGGGACGAGCTCGATCTCGACCGTGGTCGAGCCCGGGGGAACGACTTTCGGCCCGTCGCCACCGTCTTCCCAGCCCCACGTGTAATCGAGCCGCCGCGGCGGATCGACCTCGACGAACGCGCCGCGTGCGGCGTGGCCCGGGATGACCTGGAGCCGGTACTCGCCGCCCGGGCGGGCGTCGAAGGTCGCAGACTGGCCCCCCCAGCGAAGCGACTTCTCCGGGTCGACGAGGACCTGCCACACCGTCTCGGGGCTCGCCGCGATTGCGATCTCGCGCTCGAGGGAGGTCTGCTCAACTGTCGTTAGATCCATGCTTCTCCTTTTCCGCTTGTTCTGCATCGCGTTTGAGCGCCTCGAGCCGGTCGCTCCAGAACTCGTTCAGAAACGCCTTCAGGTCGTCGAGACCCTCCGGTCGAGCCCTGTAGAGACGCTGTGTGCCGTTGCGCCGTTCGTTCACGAGCCCGGCCTCCTTCAGGACAGTCAGATGCTGCGAAACCGCGGGTCGCGTGACGTCGAAGTGCG
>JBGOSR010000132.1:0-5870 GCA_041476065.1 Gaiellaceae bacterium | reverse complement strand
GAACCCAATCCCGGGCACCCGGCCGGTTGGGAGATGAACACGATGATCCCCATCCTCATCCAGTTCACGCCTCACGCCGAAGGGACGCATTCGCTGGATCTCTACGTCCATGGACGGGTCCAGCCATGCACGATTCCGCTGCAAATCATGGCCGGGACGCCGCCCGCCTGAAACTGACCCACTACCCACTAGTGTCTCCCTGTGGCTGAGATCGGCGACTTCGGCGCAATCGTGCTCGCGATTGCCGGCGGCGTCATGCTCGCGCTGCTCGCGCGCAAGGTGAGTGAGCGCTACCCGATCCCTGCGCCTGCGCTCTTCCTCGTCGCCGCGGCGGCCGCGCCGGTGCTCGTGCCACACATCCGCATCGTCGAGCGGATCGGCGTCGTCGCGCTGATCGTGATCCTCTTCGACGGCGGCATGCTCATCGGCTGGCGGCGCCTCCGCCGTGCGGCGGTACCGATCGCCTCGCTCGGAATTCTCGGCACGCTGGCGACGGCGGCCGTCATGGCCGTTTTCGCCCACTACCTCGTCGACTTCAGCTGGACGACAGCGTGGCTCCTGGGAGCCGCGCTCGCGCCGACGGACCCCGCGGTCATGTTCTCGATCCTCGGCAACAAGGAGATCCGCGGCCGAACCGGGACGATCCTCGAGGGCGAGGCCGGTGTGAACGACCCGGTCGGAATCGCCCTGATGATCGGCATGCTCCAGTTCGCGACTACCGACGGCGGCTCGACCTGGGGCATCGTCAAGGAGTTCACGCTGGAGATGACGATCGGGCTCGCGGTCGGGCTCGCCGGCACAGCGGCGCTCGTGGTCTTCATGCGAAACGTCCGCCTGCCGAGCGAGGGGCTCTATCCGCTCCGAACCCTGGCGGCGGCGGGGATCATCTACGGGCTTGCATCCGTCGCTCACGGATCCGGCTTCCTGGCCGTCTTCATCGCAGGGCTCGCGCTCGGCGACCTCGACATCCCGTACAAGCGGCAGATCCGTCGCTTCCACACGGCGCTGGCGAGCCTCGCCGAGATCATCGTGTTCGTTGCGCTCAGGCTGACGGTGAGCGTCACTCAGCTCTTCGACCAGAGAATCTGGCTCGACGGGCTCTTGCTCGCGATCGTGCTCGCCTTCGTCGCGCGTCCACTCGCTCTCGCGCCACTCCTTGCTCCGATCAGGCTGCGGACCGGCGAGAAGCTCTTCATCGCGTGGGGCGGCCTGAAGGGAGCCGTGCCGATCCTCCTCGCAGCGTTCTGCATCCTCCGAGGCGTGGACGACGCGCGCCGCCTGTACGAAATCGTGTTCGTCGTCGTGCTCTTCTCGGTCATCGTGCAGGGTGCGAGCCTCCCGTTCGTCGCTTCACGCCTCGGCGTGCCGATGCGCTCGACAAGCTCATGAGCGCCCTCGCTCTTGCGCTCGCGCTCCTGGCGGGGAGCTCGCCGCAACTCCACGACCTGCGGGTGTCGAACGGTTCGCGTCCCTTCGCAGGGGACAGCCGGCTGCTGACGACCGTGAGCCCGAACGGCGACGGTCTCCGCGACCGCGCGATCGTGCGTTTCCGGCTCGACCGTCCGGCGACCGTCCGCCTGGACGTCCTACGGACCGACACGCTCCATCCCGGCCGCGCCTCCAAGACGATCTGGAGCGCGACGCGGCCTTTCCGCGCAGGCCCGCGGCAGATCGTCTGGCGGCCCGCGCGCGGTACCGAGCCGCGAACGTACGTCCTGCGGCTCCGTGTCGGCCGACGGGTGTATATGAACCTGCCGGGGAAACGCCGCCGTGCGCCGGTCGTCCGCGTGCAGGGGCTCGAAGCGGCCTTTCCCAAGCGCAGCTACGCGCCCGGGGAGCAGGCCGACCTCCAGATCTCGTCGGACACGCCCTCACTCCGGCTTCAGGTCTTCTATTACTCGAGCCAGGTCGCGCCCCGGGACCGCGACTTCAAGACGGCCGGCACGGCGATGACGAGCCCCGTCCAGGTCGACTGGCGAGGGCACCGTGACGGTCCCGGGCGGCTCCGGTTCGTCCGCGCCGGCGACTGGCCGAGCGGCCTCTACTTCGTGCGCCTCATGGCCGCGGACGGACGAGTCGGTTACGCGCCGTTCATCGTCAGGAGACAGACCCCGCTGTCCCGAGTGGCCGTCGTCCTCTCGACGAACACGTGGCAGGCCTACAACCTCTGGGACGAGAACGGCGACGGCTGGGGCGACAGCTGGTACGTGAGCGGCGCGACCCGAAGCGTCGACCTGGCCCGTCCATTCCTCGACTTCGGCGTCCCGTACCGCTTTCGCGACTGGGACCTCGACTTCATCGCGTGGTTGAACCGGACGGGAAAGCACGTCGACTTCCTCTCCGACGACGACCTCGCTGCGTTCTCGAGCGGAGACCAGCTGGCGGCGGCGTACGACCTCGTCGTCTTCCCCGGACACGCGGAGTACGTGACGGCGCACGCCTACGACGTCGTCCAGCGCTACCGCGACCTGGGCGGCAACCTCATGTTTCTCGCGGCGAACAACTTCTTCTGGAAGGTTCGACGCGACGGGCAGCGACTGACGAAGGTCCAGCTCTGGCGAAAGCTAGGCCGTCCCGAGGCGGCGCTCGTCGGCGTCCAGTACGCAGCAAGCGACTACGGCGCCCGGCAGGCGGGCTACGTCGTGCAGTCCGCCGCGACCGCGCCCTGGGCATGGGCCGGGACCGGGCTCGGGAACGGCGACCGCTTCGGGACGTACGGAATCGAGATCGACGCGCGCGCGCCTTCCTCCCCGTCGGGAACGCAGCTCCTCGCGTCGATCCCCGACCTGATGGGCCCAGGCCGCTCCGCGGAGATGACCTACTACGAGACGCCGCGCGGCGCCAAGGTCTTCGCCGCCGGCGCGCTGAACTTCACCGCCTCGATCAACGAGCCCGCGGTGTCGCAGCTCGTCGAGAACGTCTGGACCCGTCTCAGCCGGCCCTGACGGACTTCGCAACAGACTGTTGCTAAGTCAGCTCTGGTCGTACTCGTAGAAGCCCTGGCCGGTCTTTCGCCCAAGGTGGCCGGCTGCGGCCATCTCGCGCAGGCGTTCCGGGGGCTTGGCCCGCTCGTCGCCGGTCGCGTCGTACATCGCTTCCGCCGCGTGAATGTGGATGTCGACGCCGACGAGGTCGACGAGGGCGCACGGGCCCATCGGCCAGCCGACGCCCATCGTCATCGCCTTGTCGAGGTCCTCGGGCGTGATTCCCTCGTCGAGGAGCCGGATGCACTCGTTCAGGGTCGGCACGAGCACTCGGTTGACGATGAAGCCCGGCGTGTCGTTGCAGCGCACGGGTTGCTTGCCCGCCTGCTCGGCCCACGCGTACGCGGCGTCGACGGCTTCGTCCGAGCTCCGCTCGGCTCGGATGATCTCCACGAGCGGCAGCACGGGAGCGGGATTGAAGAAGTGCATGCCGACGACCCGCTCAGGATGGTCTGTGGCCTCGGCGATCTTCCCAACCGGGATCGCAGACGTGTTCGTAGCGAGGATTGCCTCCGGCGAGACGAGCCGGTCGAGCTCGGCGAAGGTCTCCCGCTTGGGCTCGAGCTCCTCGACGATCGCCTCGATCACGAGGTCGCAGCCGGCGAGATCTCCGAGCTCGGTCGTGAACGTCAGCCGCCCGAGCACCGCATCGCGCTCCTCGGCGGTCAGCTTTCCCTTCTCGACCGCTCGGCCGAGGTAGTGCTCGATCGTCCCGCGGCCGCGCTCGCACAGCTCGTCGCTGACTTCGCGGCCGATCGTCTCGAACCCGGACTGAGCCGCGACCTGCGCGATCCCCGCCCCCATCGTCCCGAGCCCGACCACTCCGACCTTGCGAATCTGCACGGCGGCACCCTACCGGGAAGAAAACGCGCCTCTGGCGCGTCCTGTAGTCGCACGACACGGTCTCCCCCGTATCGCCCTGAAAGTTCGGTCGCCGTCGCGTTGCGGCACGCGGCGGCGGCCGGGCCCCTAGTGCGTACGGATCGTCGAAGATCGAGCGACTCCGCTTCGCCGCCGAGCTCGACCTGAACTCACACGCGTTCGATGACAGCCGCGATCGCCTGGCCGAAGCCGATGCACATCGTGGCCACGCCGTAGCGGGTTTCGCGCCGCTCGAGCTCGTTGACGAGCGTCGCGGTGATGCGCGCGCCCGTGGCACCCAGCGGATGGCCGAGCGAGATCCCGCCGCCGTTCGGGTTGACGTCGTCCATCCGCTCGGTCAGCCCCGCATCCCGTGCGAACTGGAGCACGACCGAGGCGAAGGCCTCGTTGACCTCGACCACCGAGACGTCGTCCCAGCCGATCCCCGCTCGCTCGAGCGCGTTGTCGCATGCCTGCGGGTTCCCGTGCAGCATCCGGTACGGGTCGACTCCAGAGAGCCCGAATGAGACGAAACGCGCCCGCGACTCGAGACCGAGCTCGGACGCCTTGCGCTCGCTCGCGATCAAGACGCCCGCGGCGCCGTCGCAGATCTGGCTCGAGTTGCCCGCCGTCACCTTGCCCTCCGGCAAGAAGGCCGGTTTGAGGCCCGCAAGCGCCTCGGCCGACGTCTCGCGACGCGGCGTCTCGTCGACCGCGAAGACGGTTCCCACGTGGGGGTTCTGCACCTCGACGGGAACGATCTCGTTCTCGAAGCGGCCCTCGTCGATCGCCTCGATCGCGCGCCGGTGCGACTCGAGCGAGAACGCGTCGAGCTCCTCTCGCGAGAGCCCCCACTCGTCGGCGATCGCCTCGGCCGACATCCCCTGCGGCACGATCTGCCAGCGCTCGAGCAGCTTGTCCGAGAGGTCGCCGCCGTTCGACCCCATCGGCACGCGCGACATCATCTCGACACCGGCCGAGACGACCAGGTCGAGCTGCCCCGACCAGATCGCCGCCGCCGCGTTGAAGTTCGTCTGCATCGACGAGCCGCACTGGCGATCGACCGTGGTGCCCGCAACGGTTTCCGGCCAGCCGGCGACCATCGGCACCATCCGTCCGATGTTCCAGCCCTGCTCGCCGATCTGCGTCACGCAACCCATCTGCACGTCTTCGACCTCGCCCGGATCGACGCCGTTCCGCGCCAGGAGCCCGTTCAGGACCTGAGCAGCGAGCTCGTCGCCGCGAATCGACGACAGCGTCCCGTTCCTCTTGCCGATCGGCGAACGGACGGCGTCGACGATGAGCGCTTCTGATTCCCAGCTAGGCATCGACTACAGAGTAGAGGCGCCAGGCTCCCACACCCTTGAGCTCGTGCTCGCCGCGGTCCTCGAACTCGATGCCAGAGCCGGCGACGAGGTCCTTGACGGTGCTCGAGACGAGAATCTCGCCCGGCGACGCCTGAGCCGCCACGCGCGCTCCGGCCGGCACCGCAATCCCGCTCAGCTTCTCTCCGAACCGCTCACATTCCCCCGTGTGGACACCGGCCCGGATGTCGAGTCCAAGCGAACGGACATCCTGGATCACCGCACGGGCACATTCGATTGCGCGGCCCGGACCGTCGAAACTGGCAAAGAACCCGTCTCCGGCGGTATCCAGCTCCTCGCCTCGGAACTGCACGAGCCTGCGGCGCACCGCCGAGTGGTGTCGCTCGAGCAGGTCGCGCCAGGCCTGGTCGCCGAGTTGCGCCGCACGCTCGGTCGACGCCACGATGTCCGTGAAGAGCACGGTCGCGAGCACGCGGTCGGGGTCTGGCGTCGCCCGTGCGCCGGTGAGGAACTCTTGCAGCTCGCCGATCAGCGTGTCGACATCGCCGGCCCATGGCACGTGATCGACGCCCGGTAGCTCGACGTACCGGGCACCCGGTATGTGGGCGGCGAGATAGCGCGCGCACTCGACCGGCACCATGAGCTCCTCTTGACGGTGCAGGACCAGCGTCGGCACGTGAATGGCCAGGAGAACGTGCCG
>JBGOSR010000131.1:0-5897 GCA_041476065.1 Gaiellaceae bacterium | reverse complement strand
GTCGCGACGACGACGGCGGCGAGGAAGTCGTCAGCCTCGTATCCCGGCGCCTTGGCCGCGGCGAAGCCGAGCGCACGTACCAACTCGGGGAGCATCTCGAGTTGCTCGAGGAGATCGGGGTCGAAGACGCGTCCGCTCTGGTACGGCTCGAACGCCTCGTGACGGTAGGTCGGAACGGTCAGCGTGTCCCAGCCCACGAGCACGGCGCGAGGCTGCTCGGAGTCGTAGAGCCGGGTGAGCATGTTCGTGAAGCCGACGATCGCACCGGAAGGGCCTCCGTCCGCGCGGCGGAGCGTCTTCGGAAGGCCGTGGTACGCGCGGTGAGCGAGCGAGTCCCCGTCGACGACGAGGAGCGGCTTCACAGGTTGCTCTCGAGCTCGCCGATCGCAGTCATCAGGCGGTTGGTCGCAGTTCGCGCGCCCTTGCGGACGTCGAGGTCGCGGAGGTCGTCGAGCTCGACCGGAGGCCCATAGGCGATGCGAAGCGGCCCGAGGCGCCTCAGCCGGTCCGTGCCGGCGATCCCCGCCGGGATCAGCGGAACCCCGGCCTCGAGCGCGACTCGGGCCGCGCCGGTATGCGGCCTGGCACGGTGCCGCTTGACGAGGCCCTTCTCCCGGCGGGTTCCCTCCGGGAAGATGGCGATGACTTCGCCCGCGCGCGCGAGCTTGATCGCCGTCTTGATCGCGCCTTCGTCACCCCGGCCTCGCCGGACCCGAAAGGCGCCCGCGAGCGTGAGGATGGGCCGCAGGGGCGAGCGGAAGAGCTCGTCCTTCGCCATGAATCGAAGCTGTCGGTGCGGCCACAGCGGTAGACCGAGAGGCCAGGGGTCTAGGTTGGAGATGTGATTCGCCGCGAGGACGTAGCCGCCGCTCTCGGGCAGGTTCTCCTTCCCGCTCGCCCGCAGCCTAAAAACCAGCTTGACCGGAGGGGTCGAGAGGAGTCCGACGATGAAGTAGAAGGGGGAAACCATCACGCGTTGAACGGTGTCGGTCCTAAGACTGGCACGGAATCGTCGCGGCAGGTTCTATGACCCGCGCTACCCTGGGACGCTGATGAAGACTCTGATAATCGCCGAGAAGCCGTCGGTCGGCCGCGACATCGCGGGCGCGCTGGACGGCGTTTTCCAGAAGAGAGCCCTTGCCGATCTGAGCTCGAAGGCGAAGAAAGGCGGCAAGGACGACCCCACGTTCCTCGAGTCCGACGACTACGTGATCACGTGGGCGGTCGGGCACCTCGTTCAGCTCGCCGAGCCCGAGGAGTACGACGAGAAGTGGAAGAAGTGGCGCATGGCCGACCTGCCGATCGTCCCGCCCGACGGGTTCAAGCTCGTGCCGCGAGACGCGAAGTCGAAGAGACAGTTGAAGCTCGTCGAGGCGCTGCTCAAGCGCGACGACGTCGAGCACGTCGTCAACGCCTGCGACGCCGGGCGCGAGGGCGAGCTGATCTTCGCGTACCTCTACGAGTCGGTCTTCGGCGTCGCACCGACGACCCCGGACGCGCCGAAGCCGGTCGAGCGTCTCTGGATCAACTCGATGACCAAGCAGGCGATTCGCGAAGGCTTCGAGAAGCTCCGCCCCGGCGACCAGCTCCTGTCGCTCGAGTCCGCCGCGCGCGCCCCCTCCGAAGCGGACTGGCTCGTCGGCATGAACGCGACCCGCGCTGCCACGATCCGCGGCCGCGCCTGGGTCGGCGGCGTCGTCTCGCTCGGGCGGGTGCAGACGCCGACACTCGCGATCATCGTTCGCCGCGAGCGCGAGATTCAGGCCTTCGTCCCCGAGCCGTACTGGCTCGTGCACGCGAGCTTCGATCCCCGCTACGAGGGGCTCTGGTTCGACCCGCTCAAGGCTGACGACAAAGACACGCCGACGGGCCAGGAGACCTGGCTCAAGGAGGCCGAGCGCGCCGACGAGATCGTCACGAGGGTTTCCGGCAAGACCGGCACGGTCGACTCGGTCGAGCGGAAAGAGCAGTCCCAGAGCGCGCCGCTTCTCTACGACCTGACCTCGCTCCAGCGCGACGCGAACTCCCGCTTCGGCTTCTCCGCGCGCCGCACCCTGCAGGCCGCGCAGTCCCTGTACGAGGACAAGAAGGCGCTGACGTACCCGCGCACCAACTCGCGCTACCTCTCGGGCGACCTCGTGCCGCAGCTGAAGCCGACCGCTGAGACGCTCGTCGGCGTCCCCGAGTACGAGACAGCAGCCCGCTTCGTCGTGCGCCTCGAGAAGCTTCCGCTCGGCCGGGTCGTCAACGACGCAAAGGTCGAGGACCACCACGCGATCATCCCGACGGACATCCCGCACGACCTGAGCGTGTTCTCTCCCGACGAGCGTCGGATCTTCGACCTCGTCGCGCGCCGCTTCCTCGCGGTCTTCCACCCCCCGGCCCGCTACGCGCGGACGGAGATCGTCACCCTCGTCGAGGACGAGCGCTTCCGCACCCGCGGCAAGGTCACGCTCGAGGCCGGGTGGCGCGGCGTCTACGGCGTCGAGGCAGACGATGCGAAGACGAGGGAGGAGGACCCGGAGAGCGCCGAGCTGCCACCGCTCGAGAAGGGCCAGCAGGTGAAGGTCGTCGCTGTCGAGAGCGAGCCGAAAGAGACCCGGCCGCCGGCGCGCTACACCGAGGCGACCCTCCTCTCCGCGATGGAGACCGCCGGCAAGCTCATCGACGACGAAGAGCTGCGCGAGGCGATGAAGGAGCACGGCCTGGGTACTCCCGCGACCCGCGCCGAGACGATCGAGACGCTGATCCGCCGGGAGTACATCGAGCGGGTCGCCAAGGATCTCGCACCGACGCCGAAAGGTCTCCAGGTGATCACGATGCTCGAGGAGAACAAGCTCACCTCACCAGAGCTGACCGGCGACTGGGAGAAGCGGCTCGGCGACATCGAGCACGGCAAGGGCCAGAAGGACGACTTCATCAAGGGCATCGCCGAGTTCACGAAATCGACCGTGGAAGCGATCGCCGCCCTCGACAAGGAGAAACTGCGCCCCGAGCGCGTCGAGCTCGGACCCTGCCCGCGCTGTGGCGCCGAGACGGGCGAGATCATCCGCGAGAACTCGAAGGCCTACGGCTGCACGAGCTGGAAGAGCCGCGAGGAAACGGGTTGCGGCTTCGTGATCTGGAAGCGCGTCGCCGGGCGCACGCTGACGCCCGAGGTCGCGCGCCAGCTGATCGACGAAGGCAAGACGAAGGAAGTCTTGTCGGGCTTTCGTTCCAGAGCCGGCAAACCTTTTCGTGCGCGGCTCGTCTTGAATGACGAGGGCAAGGTCGAGTTCGAGTTCCCCGCTCGGGCGAGATCCAAAGAGCCCGCCGCAACGGAATAAGCAGGTACGAGCACTCGTTTTAGTCATCGAAGCCCGCATTGAGGCCGGTTGACTATGGAAGCACCAGGAAACCGGGCTTACAGTGAGAAGGTTCGATGACCGAACGCCGTCTTACAGTGGGGCCAGCCGTAAAAGCCGCAAAGGAAGAGGAAGCCCAGTTGACGCAGCAGCAGATTTCCGAACTACTCGAGACCGAGGGAGCCCGCTCTCTCGTTGAGGCTGCCGAAGAGCGCGGCCATGTCGAGCCCACCGAGCTCGAGGCGTTCGCCCTCGAGCACGAGCTCGACGAGGCCGACGTGGAGCAGCTGACCCGCGAGCTCGAGGCCATCGGCCTCGAGGTGGGCGAGCCCGTGACCGAAGAGGTCGCGAAGCCCGAGCCGAAGGTGCACGCGCCGAGCGCGGTCGTCGGCTCCGCGGACAGCCTCCAGCTCTTCCTGGCCGACGTCGGCCGTCACAAGCTGCTGACCGCCTCCGAGGAGGTCACCCTCGCGAAGGCGATCGAGCGCGGCGACGGTCTCGCGAAGCGCCGCATGATCGAGTCGAACCTCCGGCTAGTCGTCTCGATCGCCAAGGGTTACCGCGGCCTCGGCGTGCCGTTCCTCGACCTGATCCAGGAAGGCACCCTCGGGCTGAACCGCGCCGTCGAGAAGTTCGACTGGCGCCGCGGCTTCAAGTTCTCGACGTACGCGACCTGGTGGATCCGCCAGTCGGTGCAGCGCGCCGTGGCCAACCACGCGCGCACGATCCGCGTGCCGGTGCACGTGGTCGAGCGCCAGCAGAAGCTGTCGCGCGCAGCGCGCCGGCTCGAGGTCGAGCTGGGCCGAGACGCAACGAAGGAAGAGCTCGCCGAGGCGACGGGCCTGCCGATGCAGCACGTCGACGAGGCGCTCGGAGCGGCCCAGGCGTCGGTTTCGCTGAACCAGACTGTCGGCGCCGACGACGAGGGCGAGCTCGGAGACCTCTTCGCAGACCGCGAAGCGGCCGACCCATTCGAAGAGGCGGAGGAGTCGTTGCGGCGCCAGGGCGTGCGCAAGGCACTCGACGCTCTCCCCGAGCGCGAGCGGCGCATCCTCGAGCTGCGGTTCGGCTTCGAGGGCGAGCCCTGGACGCTCGAGGCGATCGGCCACGAGCTCGATCTGACCCGCGAGCGGGTCCGCCAGCTCGAGGCCCAGGCCCTCGCACGCCTGTCGGCGCTGCGCGAGCTCAGCTCAGTCGCCGTCGCCTAAAGCTCGGCTGAGCTAGCAGCAACTCGATAGCGGCCTCGAGCTCACGCTTCCGGCTTGCCGTTTGGTGCGGGCGCGGGGATACTCTGCTCCCTAAACTCGGGGTCTAGCGAACGGGAGGTGCAATGACTACCAAGCGACAGTGGGCCCTCGTCGGGCTCGTCGCCGGCTCTTTGCTCTTGGTCGTGGCATTCGGTGCTGTGGCCAATCGCACAAACGCGGCGCCAAAGCGTTCGCATGCAGTGGGCACTCTGCGTGCCGTGATCGACACCGTCGACTTCCTGGATCCGCAGCAGGCTTACACGGGCCAGGCGTGGTGGGCGATGTGGAACGTCTACGAGACCCTCGTCACGTATCGCCACGTTGACGGCGGGGCCGGCTACAAGCTCGTACCCGGCCTAGCTCAGTCGATGCCGAAGGTCTCCGCCGACGGCAAGACCTACAAGTTCACGCTCCGCAAGGGCATCAAATACTCGGACGGCAGCGCAATGAAGGCGTCCGACTTCAAGTTCGCCATCAAGCGCGGCTTCCTCGCCACCGGCCAGGGGGTCGGCTTCTACACGGACATCGTCGGGGCGGAGGACTTCCAGAAGAATCTCACCGGCGACATCCCCGGAATCATCACGAATGACGCCAAGCGAACGATCGTGGTCAAGCTCACGAAGCGGCGTGGAGACTTCCTCACGATCCTGGCGTTGATCTTCGCCGCTCCTGTCCCCGAGGGGACTTCGCCGGCGATCCAGAACGGGACGATCCCCAGCAGCGGGCCCTATCGCATCATCAACTACGACCCGAACCGCGGCTTCAGCATGGTTCGGAACACACACTTCAAGCCAACGAAGTTCATCCCACGCGGGAATCCAGATCGCGTTGATGTCAGCCTCATCGGTGACGCCAACGTGGCCGTCCAGCGCGTGATCGACGGGCAGGCCGACTACACGAACGCTGCGATCCCGCCGGATCGCATCGCCAATGTTCGGACTAGGGGCCAACTCAAGCTGCGCCCGGCGGCGAACACGTACTACTTCTGGATGAACGTCAACGAGGCGCCCTTCAACAAGCTGGGTGTGCGCCGAGCGGTCAACATGGCGCTCGACCGCAAGGCGATGAACACGCTTGTCTGGGGTGGGCTCGGCCGGCCGACGCAGAACGTGCTCCCGCCGACCTACCCGTCGTACAAGAAGCTGACGCTTTATTCGCACAACGTCGCAAAGGCCAGGCAGATGATCCAGGCCGCCGGTGCCAACGGTGCGGCTGTCACGGTCTGGACGCGCGACGTCAGCGATGCGCGCGATGCGGCGCAGTACTACCAATCCGTGCTGAACGACATCGGTCTGAACGCGAGGCT
>JBGOSR010000130.1:0-5952 GCA_041476065.1 Gaiellaceae bacterium | reverse complement strand
TGAGGCTCGCGCACGCTCAAGGGCGTCTTCACAGATCGCAGTCGCCGTTGTGATTCCAGTGCGCACGAATCCCGCGAGGCGACGGCAGCTCTCAGTCATGACTTCCCATCTGCACTATGCACGCGCCCAAGAGGGGGCCGCGCTCGTGCTGGCAACGACGCAGGCAGGACGTCCGGTGTGGCCGAGGCCGCGCATCTCCGGCTGAGCGCCAGGCACTATGCCCCGCCGTCGCAGATCAACGAGTCGCCGACGGGGCTTTGGGGCGCCCCGGACTTCGGGTGACGTCAACCCCCCACCTGTAAAATTGGGTTGGATGGGCCGCGGAACGGTCCTCTTGGCGAAGACGTCTGCTGGACACGCACGCAGGTGTGAGGGGTGGCTGCGCCCGCCGGTCTCGGGGGCACCCTTCCCTCTGCCGATACCGCTTCCGTGAAGATCTTGTTCAAGGGCGGTCGCCGCGCCCTCCTGCACGCCGTGCGGGCCGGATGGCAGCGACGGCACTGGCACGCCGTCGAGAACCTCCGAACAGAGCTGGACCGGCGGAGCCTGGAGAGGCTCCGTCGCGAGCTCCGTGCATGTACCGAGAGCGCCGACGACGAGGCGAGGACGCAGGCACGTGTGGCAAAGCTTGCTTCAACGTACGCGATGCTCGACGGCCCCGGCCGGCTCGCGTTCTTGTCGATGATCGCGTCTGATCTCGGCACACCGGAGAAGGACGCACTCGAGGCCGCTCGCCGGATCATGGCCGCGAGCTCGTCACGTGCGCGTGCGGAAGCGATCCACGCTGCCGGTGTCGCGTTGGAGGCGAAATGGGTGAAGCTCGTTATGCAGTTCAGGATGCTTCGTGACGGGGTGAAGTTCCTCATTGACCTGCGGGCCGATTTGCTCAGCCTCGTGGACAGCAGCATCGAGCTGCGCCCACTCGAGCAGGACCTCAAGCGGCTGCTGACGGGTTGGTTCGACGTCGGGCTCCTCGAGATGCAGAGAGTTACCTGGGACTCTCCGGCGTCATTGCTCGAGAAGCTCGCCCGTTTCGAGGCCGTACACGAGGTGAGAGGGTGGGACGACCTGAAGAACCGGCTCGACCCCGACCGTCGGTTCTTTGCGTTCTTCCACCCGCGGATGCCCGGGGAGCCGCTGGTCTTCGTCGAGGTGGCACTCGTCTCGGGGCTGGCGGTCGAGATCGCCCCTCTGCTCGATCCAGAGGCTCCGCTCACCGAGGCAGCAGAGGCCGACACCGCCGTCTTCTACTCGATCTCGAGCATGCAACCAGGGCTGGCAGGGATCAGCTTCGGCGGGTTCTTGATCAAGCAAGTGGTCAATCAACTGAAGATCGAGTTGCCGCGACTGCGAACGTTCGCAACCCTGTCGCCGATCCCCGGCTTTCGGGCCTGGCTCGAAGAGGAGCTTGCGGCGGGTCGCGTGGCGCTGAAACCAGATCAGCGCGAGCAGCTGATCGCTCTCACCGAGCGAACGGACGAAGAGCTCCCCCCGGAGGCCATGAAGACCCGGCTTCTGCAGCTCTGTGCCGACTATTTGCTCAACGCGAAGCGAGCCGACGGCCGCGCACTCGACACCGTCGCGAACTTCCACCTTGCAAACGGCGCGCGCATCGAGCGCATCAACTGGCTCGCAGACACATCACTCCAGGGGAAGCGCGCAGCGTTGGCCATGATGGTCAACTACCTCTATCGACTCGAGGACATCGAAGCGAACCACAAGACCTACACGGGCGACGGCGCGATCGCAGCCTCCTCCGCGGTCGAGCAGCTCGCGCGAGCTGGGAGCAGGCTCAGGCTAAAGGCGAGGGTGGCCACGCCTCGGTGAGTAGCGGCCTCGACGGATCCTAGGTGCACGTGGCGAGCGCGGCGACCACATCCTCCGGCTGGATTGGGAGCCGTTGATCTCGATCCCGATCGCGGTGGCGACGGCGTTGGCAAGCTCTCCGGGCGGTGTGAGTGAGCCAGTTGCGCACGCGATTTGGGAAATCGCTGCTCTATTCGTTGAGCCACTGGAGACTCCATCCATGAAGAGCCGAGGGCCATGCGGTGGCGTCTCAGCCGGGCAGCGAAGGATTGTTAGTCCTCGTTTGCGCCTGGGTACGGTGGGATTATGAATCCCTTGTCGGGCGGGCATGGTCAATCCCACGGCGGCAGTCTGAACACGCTACGAGACTCTGCTGCCATCGCAGATTGAGGTGCGACCGCCTGGTCGTCTACCAGAAGGCCGCTGAGTCGGCGCACGATGCCGAGTCGTGCCACCTCTTCGGCTCTCAGAAACAACGAAGGCGGAAACCGCCGTCAACGGGAATCGTCGCTCCGGTCACGACTGCAAACGTCGGGCTGCAGAGGGCTGCAACGATGTCCGCTACTTCCCGCCGCGTGACGAGCCGGCCTGCCGGTGTCGCCTCGATCGCCCGGTTGACGAAGGTCGGATCGAACTCGGCGATGTCGGCGGCGCTCTCGATGATCTGGCCGGGGGCGACAGCGTTCACGGTCACCTCCGGCCCCAGCTCGACGGCGAGCTCCTCTGTGAGGAAGATCAACGCGTCCTTCGCGAGACCGTAGATCGAGTGATTGCGGAGAACGTAGGAGGCGGCGGAGATGTTGACGATGCGTCCCCAGCCGGCACTCTTCATTCCCGGGGCGACGCACTGGGACGCGAGGTAGGCTGCCTTGACGTTCGCATCCCAGATGTGATCCCAGTCCGACTCGGGAAGCTCGGAGTAGGGGGTCATGCTGAACGGGCCCGCGTTGTTGACGAGCACGTCGACACGTCCTCCCAGGGCCTCTGCTGCGGTCTCGACGAGCCTGCGGATCTCGGCCGAGTGACTGACGTCGGCCTGGATCGCCACGTGCTTCCGCCCGGTCTCGTTCCTCAGGCGCTCGACCAGATCCTCCGCCGCCTCGGCGGACGAGTGGTAGTTGACGGCGACGGCCGCGCCGTGGCTGGCGAGTCGCTCGGCGATGACGGCCCCGAGGTTGCGGGACGCGCCGGTGACCAGGGCGGTCTTGTCCTCGAGGAAGCGGTCGTCCGCCACTACTCGATCACCTCGCCGTAGACGACGAGCGACTCTCCGACGAAGCTCGACCACTCGTCGAAGAACCGCTGCACCTCCGGGTTCCCGCTCGGGTCGAGGCTCTTGCGATAGGCCTCGAGTTCGGTGACCTCGACGACCTCGAGGTAGTCGTGGGGCGCCTGTCCGCCGTCGAAGAGCCCGTCGAGCCGTGTCACGACGTAGCTCCGGATCGTCGGCAGGCTGCGCGCGAACGGGTAATCGACCTCTCGGACGAAGCGCTCGTAGTCGGCAGGGTCGACTCCCTCCCGAAGCGTGTTCAGAAAGAAGACGCGCTGAGCCATCAGCCCTTCTTGAGTCGCGGCAGCACCTCGGCGGCGGCCAGCCGGAGCATCTCCTCTGCCCGCTCGGCGGGTGTCGGGAAGAGCACGACCGTGTCGGCGCCGACCGCGAGGAGAGCCTGGATCTTCTCGGTGCACTCGTCGGGGTTGCCGGCGACCACGAGGTCTTCGACCCACGCCTCCTCGATCCCCGCCTCGACGGCCGCCGGCCCACCCTCGGCAAGCGCGCCGGTCTTCTCGGCGATTTCGTACACCTCGGTCATCGCGTTGACGGGGTCGGCTGCGAGGTAGAAGGCCATCGTGGGACGGATCGCCGCGCGGGCGCGTTCGCCGTCAGGGTCGATCGAGAACATGGTGAAAGCAGCGAAGGGGTGCGCGGCGCCGCTGCGTCCGGCGGCGGCCTGGCCCGCCGCGATCTGCTCACGGGCCCAGGCGAGGTAGCGGGTGCCTGCCATGACCGACCCGATCGTCCCGTCTGCTATCTCCCCCGAGAGGTGGAGCATCTTCGGGCCGATGATGCCCATGAGCACGGGAACCGGGTCGGGGGGCGGGTAGGTGAGCTTCACCTGGTTGAACGAGAAGTACTCGCCCTGTTCGGTCAGCTCCTCGCCGGCGAGCAGGCGGCGCAATGCCGAGACGCACTCGCGCATCGCACCGACGCGTGAGCGGGGCATGAGATGCATCTGCCGGACCCAGGAGGGAACACCGAGGCCGATCCCGGGCCGGACGCGTCCCGGGTGCATGCGAGCGAGCGTCGAGACTTCCATTGCCAGCAGCGCCGGATGGCGGACCATCGCCGAGACGATTCCGAGGCCGACGGGGATCTCGTTTGTTGCTCCGAGTGCGGCGCCGGCGCCGGAGATCCCTCCGGTGAAGAAGTAGTCCTCGGCGAGCCACAGCTCTCTGAAGCCGAGCTCCTCGCCCAGCCGGGCCGTCGAAGCGATCTGCTCGGGCGCGAGATGGCTTCCCAGGACGAGGCCGACCGGCGCACGGTTCATGCGCGTCCCCGGCGCCATGTCGTTGCGATCCTGGCGGACGACAGTTGAGGATCGTGCACCGGCTGATAAAGATCTACCCGCAAGTCTTGATACAGCGTTTCAAAATCTCGGACGAACCGTCAAGGAGCACCTCGTGCAGATCGGCATCGACGTAGGCGGTACGAACACCGACGCAGTCTTGATGGACGGCACCCGCGTGCTAGCCGCTGTGAAGACCGCGACGACGCCCGACGTGACCAGCGGGATCGTCACGGCGCTACGCAGTCTGGTGCGGGACTCTGGCAAAGACCAGCTCGACGTCCAGGCCGTGATGATCGGGACCACGCACTTCACGAACGCGGTGGTCGAGGCCAAGCACCTGATGCCGACGGCGGCCGTTCGCCTCGGCTTGCCCGCGACGGCCGCGCTTCCGCCGCTCGTCGACTGGCCGGAGCGCCTCAAGCGGGCCCTCGGCAACCACGTCTACCTGTGCCACGGCGGGCACGAGTTCGACGGGCGTGCGATCTCGCCCCTCGACCGCGACGAGCTGCGCGCGGTGGCGGCGGACATCGGTGAGAAAGGGCTCCGCTCGGTCGCCATCTCCTCGGTCTTCTCGCCGGTCAACGGGGAGTTCGAGGAAGAGGCGGCGGGGATCTTCGAGGGGGAGCTGCCCGGGGTCGAGATCAGCCTCTCGCACGAGATCGGCCGCACCGGTCTCCTGGAGCGAGAGAACGCGACGATCATGAACGCCTGCCTACGCGAGCTTGCCTCTCGGATCGTCGAGGCCTTCCACGCCGCTCTCGCCGAGCTCGCGCTGGATGCGCCGCTCTTCCTCTCCCAGAACGACGGCACGCTCATGAGCGTCGACTACGCAGAGCGGTACCCGGTGGCGACCTTCGCCTCCGGTCCGACGAACTCGATGCGCGGCGCAGCCTTCCTCTCCGGCGAGCGAGACTGCGCCGTTGTCGATGTCGGCGGCACGACCTCCGACGTCGGCATCCTGCAGCACGGCTTTCCGCGTGAAGCGTCGGTCGCGATCGACATCGGCGGCGTTCGGACGAATTTCCGGATGCCTGATGTCTTCTCGCTCGGACTCGGCGGCGGAAGCATCGTCCGGTACGAGCCCGATACGACCATCGGGCCGGACAGCGTCGGCTACGAGCTGACGACGCGGGCGTTGATCTTCGGCGGGGATACGCTGACGGCGAGCGACGTGGTCGTCGCGTCTGGGCGGGCGAGCTTCGGCGATCCGTCCCTCGTTGCTCACCTCGATGCAACCGCCGTCGAGCGGGTGCTGGCCAGGATCGAGGAGATGATCGACGAGGCTGTCGATCGTATGAAGACGACGGCCGATCCAATCCCGGTCGTCGTCGTCGGTGGAGGCTCGGTCCTTCTGGGGGAAAAGCTCCCCAGCGCCTCTCGCCTCGTCCGCCCGGAGCATTTCGCGGTCGCGAACGCGATCGGAGCGGCGATCGCTCAGGTTGGCGGCGAGGTCGACCGCGTCGTCTCTCTCGACGGCCTCACCCGCTCGGCCGCCCTCGAGGAGGCCAAGGGCGAGGCAATTGAAAAGGCGGTCGCAGCCGGTGCCGAGCGCGAGAGCGTCCAGATCGTCGACGTC
>JBGOSR010000129.1:0-5958 GCA_041476065.1 Gaiellaceae bacterium | reverse complement strand
CTGTGTCCGAGCTGAGGTTCATCGCCGATCAGCCGCGCGAAGCGGAGGCCATGGACGCGTACTCCCACGCCGTCACGTCGGTGGCCGAGAAACTTGCCCCGTCGGTGGCAAGCCTCCGCGTCTCGAGGCGGGTGCGCGGAGGCCGCAGGCTCGACGGAGGCGGCAGCGCGGTCGTGATCACACCTGACGGGTTCCTGCTCACCTCGGCGCACGTCGTCGCGCAGACGGACGGCTCGGGCCGAGCCTCCTTCGTCGACGGGCGGGAGCACGAGTTCACGCTCGTCGGCGCCGATCCGCTGTCCGATCTCGCCGTCCTGCGCCTCGACACGAACGCGCTCACGGCTGCCGAGCTCGGTGACGCCGGCCGGCTGCGCGTCGGCCAGCTTGTCGTTGCGATCGGCAGCCCGCTCGGCTTCGGCGGGACGCTGACGGCAGGCGTCGTCTCGGCGCTGGGCCGCTCGCTGCCCGTTCCGCAGGGACGGGTCGTCGAGAACGTCATCCAGACCGACGCAGCGCTCAACCCGGGCAATTCCGGCGGCGCCCTTGCCAACTCGCAGGCACAGCTGATCGGCGTCAACACGGCAGTCGCCGGCCTGGGCCTCGGCCTCGCCGTCCCGATCGACGCGGTGACTCGCAAGATCATCGCTTCCCTGATGAGCGAGGGGCGCTTCCGCCGCGCCTACATCGGGATCGCGGGCGGCTCGCGGCCGCTCCCACCGCGTCTGGCCTCCCGGCTCGGGCGTCAATCGGCGATCGAGGTCGTCGAGGTCATGGACGGAAGCCCCGCCCAGGGCGCCGGCCTGCGAGCCGAGGATCTGATCGTCGAGGTCGACGGTGTCGCCGTCGAGCAGGTGAACGACCTCCAGCGCCTGATGGCCGGCGAGCGGATCGGGCGGAGCGCGGAAATGCAGGTCGTTCGGCGAGGCGAGCGCGTCTCGGTCGAGATCGTCCCCGCCGAGCTCGAAGTCTGAGCTACTTGCCCTTGAAGTCCGGCTTGCGCTTTTCGAGGAACGCGGTCAGCCCTTCCTTCGTGTCCTCGGACGCGAAGGCGAGGTAGAGCAGGCGCCGCTCGTACTCGAGGCCGAGCTGCAGCGGGCCCTCGAACGCCCGGTCGATGCCCTCCTTGGCGAGCCGCGTCGCAATCGGGGCCTTCGACGCGATCTCGTGGGCGACCTTCTTCGCCTCGTCGAGCCAGTCGTCAGTGCCGACGACCCGCGCGACGAGGCCCGCGGCCAATGCCTCTTGCGCCGAGAGGAACCGGCCGCTCAGGATCACGTCCATCGCGAGCGCCTTGCCCACGGCGCGCGTCAGCCGCTGCGTCCCGCCCGCTCCGGGAATGACGCCGACACCGGTTTCGGGTTGCCCGAACTTGGCGCTCTCGGAGGCAACGATCAGGTCGCAGGCCATCGCGAGCTCGCAGCCGCCGCCGAGGCAGTACCCCGACACCGCGGCGATGAGCGGCGTCCAGAGCCCGCGGATCGCGTCCCAGCGCTCGATGCGCCGCTGGTAGTAGAGGTCGATCGCCGACGAGCGCGCGAGCTCGGCGATGTCGGCCCCCGCGGCGAACGCCTTGTCGTTGCCGCCGAGGACGACGCAGCGGACGGCTTCGTCGCGGTCGAGCTCTTCGAGCGTCACCACGAGCTGCTCCATCAACTCGTCCGAGAGCGCGTTCAGCACGTCGGGCCGGTTCAGGAGGACAACCGCAACCGGACCGTCGCGCTCGACGAGGACGAGCTCACTCATTCGACAGTCGCACCGAGATCCGCCAGCTAGGTCGCCAACGCCCATCCTCGCGCTTGAAGATGTCGGTCACCGCATAGTCACCGGTGAGGTCGCGCTCTCCGAGCCTCGCCTCCCAGCGCAGGCGTGCTCTGACGATTCCCACGTCATCGAGAACACGGCCGTCGAGGATCTCG
The DNA here is from genome assembly GCA_041476065.1 of Gaiellaceae bacterium. Classification (GTDB taxonomy): domain Bacteria; phylum Actinomycetota; class Thermoleophilia; order Gaiellales; family Gaiellaceae; genus VAXT01. Next base: position 4,042 of record JBGOSR010000129.1, on the reverse strand, counting down.
ATCTCGAGCAGGCTCGATTCGATGTCGGCGAGGTTCGCCAACCAGGCCTCACGGGACACGTGGTCGCCGACCCCGCCCATGCTCGAGAGCGCGAAGTCGGCCGCGAGCAGGCGATCGGCAGCCTCGACGTCGCGACTCTTGACCACCTCGGCCCACTCCTGCTCCGCCGCTTGCAGCTCGCTGGTCATTTCTTCTTGTCGACGAAGCGCTTGATCGCGGCCTTCGGCTCCTCGGTTGCCATCGAGAGCGCGAGCCAGTCGCGTGCGTGGTTGATCGTCTCGTGCCAGGCGAGGTCCTTCCAGAAGTTCAGGTGCTGCTTCGCGTAGCGCGTCGTCTGCGGCAGCTTGCGCGCGAGGTTCTCGACCATGCGGTCGACCTCGGCGTCGAGCTCGGCAGCCGGGACGACGCGGTTCACGAGCCCCCACTCCTCGGCCTTGGCCGCAGGGATCTCCTCGCACATGAGGACGATCTCGCGGGCGCGGCGGTCGCCGACCATGATCGTCAGCCACTGCGTCGCCCCGCCCGCGGGCACGGAGCCATGTTCCGGCCCGACGTGGCGGATGAACGCGTCGTCGACCATCACGGCCAGGTCGCACGCCATCTGGAACTCGTTGCCCCCGCCGACCGCCATCCCGTTGATGCGCGCGACCGTCGGCTTGCCGATCTCTCGCAGCCGGTCGTGCGCGTCTTTGAAGGCGCCGAACCACTTCCAGTACTCGTTCGGCTTGTCGAGGTAGTCCTCGGCCCAGGAGCTGAGGTCAGCGCCGACGCAAAAAGCTCGGCCGGCTCCCGTCAGGACGACGACGCGGATCTCGTCGTCCCAGGAGGCGTCCTCGCACGCGCGCGCGAGCTCTCGGAGCATCTGGAAGTCGAACGCATTCAGGATCTCCGGGCGGTTGAAGGTGATCGTCGCCCGCGGCGGAGCCTTCTCGTAGACGATCTTCTCGAAGCCGAGCTCCTCCGGCGAGCGCGGACTCGGATGTGTCGGCTCAGCCAAGTTCGGCGAAGTGAACGTGGAACGGGACGCCCATCGCCATCGCGTCCTTGGCCGTGGCCATGAACTCATCGCTGCCTGCCGCGCTATTGAACGCCTCCATGTCGGGGAACTCGAACTCCGCGTAGTAGTGGAACTTCTGCTCGCCCATCGGCACGCCGAAGACCGGCCCGTGCCGGAAGGTCGCGCCGGGCACCTTGTGGCAGAGCTCCAGGTGCTGCTCGTAGCGCTCCGCGTCGGGCTCGGCTTCATAGACGACGAAAGCTCTGACCATTCCTCCTCCTCCTGGTTCGCTGACCGGCGCGAGCCTACCGTCCGCTTGGGATCTGCGCTCGCGTGGAACCACGAGCTAGGGCACTCGGCGAACCCTGGCGCTGAGCGCCAGCGAGCGCGCACGGCGCGGGCTCGGGTCGAACACCTCGACGAGGTAGTCGGTCTTCGGGAAGGCGAGATAGACGCTCGTGGCGCGGGACGTCCGCCACACCGCCAGGCCCCCGTTGGCGGCTGCGGAGTGAGCAAAGCCTCGTGTGCTCGCCGAGCGCCGCGTGGTTGCGTATGCGTTCGGGGAGGGGTAGGTGCCGATCGTCGTGTAGCTCGGCGCCTTGTCGCCAACCTCGACGCCGGTCGGCAGATAACGGACGTAGACGGCGCCCGCCGAGGTTCTGGTGACTTCGAGCGTTCCCGAGTTCGCCGGACCGATCCAGTAGACGGGACGGCTCGGGGACGCGAATGCGCGTAGGTCGCTCGCCGACGTCTTGGTCGGCACGCCGAGCTCGAGCTGGAAGGCCTTCCGCCCGTTCCCACGCGTCCGCAGCGCGACCACCACCGTTACTGCAACTGCGAGCAAGATCAGGACGAGAACGAGCGTGCCGCCGACCGTCCACCTCGAAGCGGCGACCGGCTGTGGTGCGACGGACGGCGCAGGAGCCAGTGGCACGACGGGAGGGGTCGGGGCCTCGTCCATGGCCGGCCGTCCTGGACTTCGCCCAGAGCCGGCGGTGCCAGGGCGCTTGCGCGAGGCGGGCTTCTCTGCCACGCGCGCACCCTTCGGCGCCGACGTGCGCTTTCTTGCTTCCGACGGCAAGCGCTAGCCGGAAACGGCGGTGCGAGTGACCGTGTCGACCTTCATCGCCACGATCGTGGTATGCCTCGCGACGATGGTGAACGACGCGTCGCTCTGACAGCGCACGACCGCGTTTCCGGTCGAGGCGAAGGTCTTCACGAGCTGCATCTCGACCGTCCCGCGCGCGGCCACGGAAAGCTGGACCATCCGCAGCTCGGACGTGTCGACCGTACCGCCCGCGTCGAGCGTGCACACGACATTTGCCGAATCGGAGCCCGTGTCCGAGACGAGCGTCGTCTTGGCCACGAAGACGTACGAGCCGGCGGGGACGCTCGCCATCGTGGCGACGGTCTGATCGACGTTCTGAGGAAGATTCTGGTCGCCGTTTCGGAACACCTCGGTGCCACTCGCCGTGCCGGCAGGTCCCGCCGGCCCTGTGGCCCCTTGCGGTCCGGCAGGTCCCTGAGGGCCCGCTGGGCCTTGCGCGCCCGCCGCGCCCTGAGGGCCGGCTGGGCCCTGAGAGCCGGCCGGGCCTGCTGATCCCTGAGCTCCGGCTGATCCCTGGGCGCCCTGGGCGCCTTGTGACCCCGCAGTGCCGTTCGCACCTGTCGCTCCAATTGGTCCCGCCGAGCCTTGAGCACCGGCTGGTCCCTGTGGGCCGGCAGGACCGGTCAAGCCTTGCGGGCCCTGGGGCCCAGCCGGTCCGTTTGCACCCGCAGGCCCGGAGGGCCCGACTGAACCTTGCGGGCCTGTTGCCCCAATCAATCCTTGTGCGCCTTGCGGTCCCGCCAGACCGTCTGCACCCGCAGCCCCGGTGGGCCCGGCTGGACCTTGCGAGCCTGTTGCCCCAATCAATCCTTGTGGTCCTTGCGGTCCCGCCAGACCGTCTGCACCCGCAGCGCCGTTCGCGCCCGCGGCGCCGTCTGCGCCCGCCAACCCAGCGAGCCCCTGCTTCCCGGCCGCGCCCGCAGGCCCAACTGCCCCGGTCGCTCCTGCCGTCCCCTTCGAGCCATCCTGCCCGGCGGGCCCCATCGGTCCGGTCGGTCCAGTAAGTCCTTCTGGACCCATCGGTCCGGTTGCCCCCGTCGGCCCTGGCGGCCCGGCAACCGTTGCCGAGGCGGCCTGTATCGTCGGGGGAGCCGGAGCCGGCAAAGCCGAGCCGGGAGCCGGCAGAGCCGAGCCGGTCTCACCCTGTGCGACGCTCATCGCGCCCATGCGACCACCCTTACCGTGCGCCACGGGCTTTGCCGCACGCAACCGGGCCTTACGCGCGATGTCGGTCCATGACGCATCCGTCCACGAGGCATCCGTCCACGAAGCCCCCGGGCGGGTGGACAGCGTCTTCCGCGACGTTCCCTGCTTGACGACGATCGCCGCAGGGGCGCCGACCCCGACCGCAAGAGCCGCCGTGGACGCCAGGGCGCGCGTTGTGATGAGTGACCGCAGAATCACCTCTCATGAGGTAACCCAGTTTGACCAGGGCGCCGTCCCCACAAAGGGTGAAATATGCGTATTAGCTGCTGATTTCCGCCAGGCGACCGAGCAAGTACCAGCCCAGAAGTGGCCCGATCGAGGCAAGCGCGAAGCCGGTTCGCCACGAGGTCGCTTCTACGACGTACGCGAAGCCGACGGGAACGAGGACTCCGATCACCGCGAGCATCGTCTGCTGGAAGCCGATCGCCGCTCCGCTGCGAGAACGCCCAGCCAGCTCGGCCGCAGCTGTCACCGAGAGACCGTTCCAGGCCATCGAGATCGCGCCTGCGACGATCATCACGGGAACGACAACCGAAACCGGCGCATTCGCCACGACCGCCGTCAGCAGCACCCCGGCGCCGCTCGCTAGGCCGATCCACCGGAGCGGCCGGACCCGCGCCTGCATCGCGTCCGAGATCCGGCCGGCCGAGATCCTGGTCACGACCGCGCCCACCTGGAGGGCCGCCAGGACGGCCGCCGCTGCCCCCTGGCCCAGCCCATGGACATCATGG
>JBGOSR010000128.1:0-5961 GCA_041476065.1 Gaiellaceae bacterium | reverse complement strand
GTACTCCCTGGCTCTGGGTCATCGTCTCTCGGTCGGTCTCAGTCCGCGTCGTTCGAGGTCGTCCACGTAGCCGTCGTCCAGGTCGCGGTCGTCCAGGTAGCCGTCGTCCACGTCGCGGTGGTCCAGGTCGCAGTCGTCCATGTGGCGGCCGACCAAGCCGCTGTAGTCCAGGTCGCCGTTGTCCAGGTCGCAGTCGTCCAGGTCGCCGCGTTCCACGCGGGATTCGCCCCTGCGACAGTCGTCCAGGTCGCTTCGTCGAAGACCGGAAGCGTGCCGCCGTTGGGATCGGGAATCAGGAACCCGTTCAGGCCCGCATTCGGGTTCGGAGGATCGGTCGCGTGGGCCGCCGTGTAGGCGGAGATCTCGCCCATGCCTGCGGCGAATGGCCGGCCGAGGCTAAGCGGTCGGGCGGTTTGCATGAGCGCGCCCTTCACCTGGTCGGGCGTCCACTTCGGATTCATGGCGATCATGTCGGCCGCGACTCCAGAGACGAGCGCCGTGGAGAACGAGGTACCCGACATCGCCAGGTAGCCGGGCTCGACGATCCGGTCGGGGCGCTCCTTGGCGAGCGTCGATTTGGCCGGCACGGCCCCGATCAGCATCCGGCCCGGGGCTGACACCTCGGGCTTGAGGAATCCGTCGAGCGTAGAGCCGTAGGACGACCAGGGCGCCGGGAAATCGTCTCCGACCGGAACCGTCGCGGCGACGTCGGTGGCTCCTACGGTGATGACGAACGGGTCGTTTCCCGGCGCGAAGAGCACGCCGGGCTGTTGGTCACCGTAGTTCCCGGCAGCGGTGACGACCACGACGCCGCTGAACCACAGACGTTCCACGGCCTTGTCGAGCGGATCGAATCTGAAGCTCGACGGCCTTGAGCCGGTGAGCGAGAAGTTGGCGACCCGGATGTTGAAGCGGGTCCTGTTCCGGAGAATCCAGTCGGCGGCCGCGATCACATTGCTCGTCAGACCCATGCCCGAGTCGTCGATGACGTCGAGCGAGACGAGCTTCGCGTTCGGGGACGAGCCTGCGTAGCGGCGGGCACTGCCTGCTGCGATGCTGGCAACCAAGGTGCCGTGCCCCCGCCCATCGCCCCGAGAGTTGTTGGGCAGCGAGCACAGGTTCACCTGGGCAAGAATCCGTTCCCCGAAGTCCTTCCGCCCGGACTCGATGCCGGAGTCGACGACAGCGATCGTGGGCACCTTCAGCGAAGAATCCGAGAACGTCGGCCAGAGCCGCGCCACCTCAGAGGCGTAGGGCCAAAGCTGGTTGTTCGAAAGCGAGTCCGCCACCTGCACTGGTGTGTCCGCGGTGATCGCCACTATCCCCGGTTCGCGGGCGAGCCTGAGAATCTGCTTCCCGGTCAGCTCGGCGGAAACGCCGTCGATCGAGAGGAAGCGTTGCTTCAGGCCGATGCCGTGTCCCGGCTCGGCTGCAGTCTCGGCGTCCACCTCGTCGCCGATCGCGGTGCTCGTGCGACCAGGCTGACCCTGGACGATGACATTGAAAGCTGCGCCGGGATCGGCCGCGGCCTGGTCGTGGAGGCCCGGAGAGAGCGTCGCGTCGGCAAAGGCCGCCGACGGAGCAATCAACACGGCGACGGACGCAACGAGCAGGAACAGCTTCACGCGCGAGCCGCGCGGTGGGACCGTCCTGGTCGTCGTCGAGCGTCGGCCGCAGAATTTCAAGTGGACACCTTTCATTTCCGCGCTCCCGCGCGGGCCGCTGAAAGCCTTGCTACAAGCCGCACCGTAGGAGTGCCCGCTGCCCCTGAGAATCACCCGAACGGGGCACGGCGTTCCTCGTTTTGACGCAGGTTTGCGCCACTCACTCGTTCGAGGGGCGGTTCAGCTGAAAAGGCCCAGACGGAGCGCTGTTGCGACGGCGTGGGTGCGCGTCCGTGCGTTCAGGCGCTCGCATGCCTTGCGGACGTGGGTCCGGACGGTCTCCGGGCTGATCGAGAGCCGCCGGCCGATCTCGTCATGTGAGAGGCCATCGGCGACGTGCGCCAGCACCTCGGACTCGCGCGGAGTGAGCGTTGGCTTCATCGAGGCGCCGAGGGCTACTCGCGCAAGCGCCGGGTCGACGTAACGCCGTCCCGAGCAGATCGTTTCGAGTGCGGTCGCGAGATCGGTGAGCGGCGCATCCTTGAGGATGAGCGCGTGCGCGCCGGCTTCGAAGACGGCGCCCACGATGCTCTGGTCCGCGTCCGCGGTATAGACCGCGATCAGCATCTCGGGCGCGCTCTCTCTCAGCTGCGCCAGCAGCTCTGGGCCCTCGAGGTGCGGCATCCGGTAGTCGACAAGCGCGACGTCGGGCATCGTCTCTTGCACGCCGGCAACCGCAGCGAGCCCGTCGCGTGCCTGCCCGACGACCTCGAACCCGTTGCTCTCGAGGAAGTCTGCGACGGCGACGACCAGAGCAGGGTGGTCGTCGGCGACTAGGCAGCGGATGGGTTGCGCGCTCACTGAGCGGCCTCCTGGGGTCGGCCGAGGAGCTCGGCGCTGGGCTTCGGACCGGGAAAACGAAGGACGGCATCAGCGGCCCGATGCGGAAGCACCTGGGAGATGCGCAGCCCGTCTGCCGAGAAGCTGATCGCCTCTGTTTCGATCAGCCGCAACACAAGATCGACGAGAGTCGGGTCCCACTGGGTTCCTCTGCCCCGCTCGAGCTCGAGCACGATCTCGGGCTCCGAGAGTGGCTCGCGGTAAACGCGCTTCGCAGACATCGCCTCCACGGCGTCGGCGACAGCCATGATCCGAGCGCCAAGGGGAATCTCTTCGCTGACAATCCCGTCCGGATAGCCATTCCCGTCCCACCGCTCGTGATGCGACCGGACGATCGGACGGACGGCCGCGAGCAGGTCGATGGGCTCGAGGAGGTCGTCGCCGATGATCGTGTGGGTGCGCATCAGGTCCATCTCCTCCGGGGTCAAGCTGCTCGGCTTCAGGAGCACACGGTCTGGGATGCCGATCTTGCCGATGTCATGGAGCAGGGCTCCGAGCCTGATCGTCTCGATCTCCTCTTCGCTGAGCCCGACTGCGAGCCCGAGTCTCATCGCGAGCACGGTGAGCCGCTCGCAGTGCCCGCGCTTGCCTTCCTCGCGCGCCTCGATCGCGTTCGCCAGCGCGCTCGTGAGAGTCGGCGTAAGCAGCCGCTCGCGGAGGTCTCGCTCGCTCCTGCCGGCGCGGTCGAGCGCTTTCTCGACGGCTTCCTGCAACTCGGCTTGGGTGAACGGCTTGGCGACGAGCCCGTCCGCTCCCCGGGTCAGCGCCTCGCTGAGATTGTCGCGCGTGTTGGCTCCGGTCACGAGCACGATCGGAAGGCTCGGCCTGTGCAGGCGCATGGCCTCGAGGAGCTCCAGCCCCGAAAGGTCGGGCATGACGATGTCGCTGACGACGAGCCCGATCTCCTCGTCCACGAACAGCTCCAGCGCCTCGGCCGCCGTCGCTGCCGTAACGACGTCGTAGCCGCCGAGAGCGAGCATCTCGCCGATCACCTCCCGGACGACTGCGTCGTCGTCGATGACGAGGATCTTGATCATTCCGCGGCCTGCGCAATCGGGAGGCGAAGGACGAACGACGCGCCGGCGGCTACGGATGAGAGCGCAATCAGGTCGCCCCCGTGCGCGCGTGCGATCTCGAGGCTCGCGGCCAGCCCGAGGCCGGTTCCCCCGTCTTTCGATGTCGCGAACGGCTCGAACAGGCCGGGACGCGCCTCTGGGTCGATTCCCGCGCCGGTGTCGGTGAATCGGGCCACCGCCCATTCGCCGTCTCGCTCGAGCTGCACGGTGACCGTTCCCCCGGAGGGCAGGGCCTGGTGGGCGTTGACGAGCAGGCTGAGAAAAGCCTGGCTGAGGCGGGCGAAGCTTCCATAGACGCGCAAGGGCTCGTCGGGATAGTTCTCTCTGAGCTCGACGCTCTTGCCGGCGCTCGTGCAGCGCACGAGCTCAACGGCTTTCTCGGCGACCTCCTTCAGCGAGATGACGTCGGTCACCTCCGGCTCCACGCGGGCGAAGCTGAGCAGCGAGTGCGTGATCCGCTTGATCTCGAGGCCGCTCTGCTGGACGAGGGACAGGCGCTCGTGCGCCTTCGTGCCCGGCTCGATCTCTCGGAGGAGCAGCTCGACGAGGCCGAGCATGCCGAAGAGCGGATTGTTGATCTCGTGTGCGAAGCCGCGCACGAGCTCTCCGAGCCCGGTCAACCGACCGGCTTCGAGGAGAGCTTCCCGTTCCGACGTACTCGACTCAGAGCCATAAGGAACGGAAAAGGCGGCCGCGTGCTCCGACATCCCCCTAGCTATCGGACGCAAAGGCCGCCGCCTAAAGTCACGATCCGGAGGTCATCACCTACGCTGGATCGGGGATGCCCCCGGCGGCTTATTAGAGGGGCAAGATGCCATGAGCAGAACAGACCGGTGATGGCGGGACCGCCGAATCCCCATAACCCACGTTCTCCATCGAACCCGGGCCCGCCGCTCAACCCGGCGCTGCTGGAGCACGCGGAGAAGCGCGCCGCGAGTCTGCAGACGCGAATCGCCGACACGATCACGAAGTTCGCCGGCTCGATGGTGTTCGTCTACGTGCACATCGTCTGGTTCGCGCTGTGGATCGGGCTCAGGGTGGAGAAGTTCCCGTTCGGTTTCCTGACGATGATGGTCTCGCTCGAAGCGATCTTCCTCTCGACCTTCGTGATGATCAGCCAGAACCGTGCCGACGAGAAGCGCCAGATCCTGGCCGATCAGCAGTGGAAAGTGGTGAACACCGAGGAGAAGCAGAACGAGGAACTGCTGGCGCTCTCGAACGAGATCCTCGCCCTGACGCGCGAAGTGCACAAAGGCCTACCGCGGCCGTGATGGGCGGTGCAACCACGTACCTCGCGCCGTTAGGTAGAGGTTGAAGGCGCGCCGGCTCCGCGCGGGCGACTAGCACTATTCTGCCTCCTCCATGAGATCACCTGGCGACCAGGCGACTCGCGAACTGGCAGGCGGTGCCAGGATGCCGGTACTGGGCCTGGGTGTGTGGCAGATGGCCGCCGGAACCGAGACCGAGCAAGCCGTGGAGTGGGCGCTGGAGGCCGGATACCGCCACATCGACACGGCGTCGATGTATCGCAACGAGCAGAGCGTGGGCGCCGCGCTCAGGCGAAGCACCATTCCGCGCGAGCAGGTGTTCGTGACGACCAAGCTGATGCCCACGCACGTGAGTGCCGCGCGCGAGCTCGAGAAGAGCCTGGCGCGGCTGAGCTTCGACTACGTCGACCTCTATCTGATCCACTGGCCGCTCCCGCTTGTGACCGCGCGTTATTGGCGCCAGCTCGAGTCACTTCAGGACCGCGGGCTTGCGCGAGCGGTCGGCGTCAGCAACTTCGGCTCTGACAAGCTCGGAGCGCTATTGCATGGTGCGTCCCGCACGCCCGCCGTGAACCAGGTGCAGTTCAGCCCGTTTCACTACCGGCGCCGGCTGCTCGACTACTGCCTGGAACAGGGGATCGTGTTCGAGGCCTATAGCCCACTCGAGCGTGGCCAGGGTCTCGACGACCCGACGATCACCGCACTCGCCGAACGCCTCGCCCGCACACCCGCCCAGATCATGCTCCGCTGGGCGATCCAACACGAGGCCGTCGTCATCCCCAAGTCCAGCCGCAAGGAGCACATCCGCTCCAACGCCCAGCTGTTCGACTTCGAGCTCGCCGACACCGACATGCGAATCCTCGACGCGCTCGACCGCACGAACGGCAGCGCGAGCGCCCGCGGTTAGTGTCCTTCCCCGGACGCGCACATGACCTCGCCGGCCTCGCGATCCTGACAGTGGGCGGTGCAAGGCTCGAACTTGCGACCCCCTGCTGGTAAGGCAGGTGCTCTCCCAGCTGAGCTAACCGCCCTGGGTGGTGCCCCCAGCGGGATTCGAACCCGCGCTACGGCCTTGAAAGGGCCGTGACCTGGACCGCTAGTCGATGGGGGCCC
>JBGOSR010000127.1:0-5990 GCA_041476065.1 Gaiellaceae bacterium | reverse complement strand
TCGGAGACCTCGAACCGCACCCCGCCGCAGAGACAACCCCCGGTCAGCGGCATCTTGACCACGGGAAGAGTCTAAGACCTAGCCGCGAGGCGCTGCCCCTCGGTTTCCTGACGCGGCGCGAGGCGTCCCGCGGAGCCCGGCTTCGCCGGGCGGGAGCGGAACGCCGGTCAGGGAAGCGAGGTGCGCCTGGAGGGACTCGAACCCCCGACCAACGGCTTAGAAGGCCGCCGCTCTTCCTCTGAGCTACAGGCGCTCGATGCACTCACAGGGTAGCCCTTAGCAGCGACGGCTACTGAACGAACTCGGCCTGGGCCTCGGGATGCGCGGCGTGCCACGCCTCGAGGAAAAGATCGAGCTCCATGCGGACGTGCGTGTGCCGAACCGACGAGAGGCGAGAGACCTCGATCGTGTTCGGGCCGACCTCTTCCGCGACATAGTCGCGCTCCGTGAGGAAGGCGACGAGACCGTCGAGGTCGGCTGCGTCGTGGACTCGTATTCTCATGCGGCGGCTCTCGGTTTCGATGTCGGCAGGGCGACCTGTCGGCCCCAGCCTGCGTGTGAGGGATTTCCCGAAGTCGATGGCGGGTCGGGAGCACTCGAATCGACCAACAGAGGGTCAGGAGTGAGTGATCCGAAAGGCCAGGGGCTCAACAACTACGAGCAGGCCGACGAGTTCCCGGTCGACCGCACCGTGGACGCCGCGCGCGCCGACGTGCAAAAACCGCTACGAGCAGGTTATTTGGCCTGAAATCGACCCCTTTCCGGCACACGGCACCGAACCCCTGTACGGTGAGGCGCAGCACCGAGAAGAACGGCTTTCATCTTCGCGCCTGATTCGATCGCGCGCCGCGCCTCTCTCTTTTCCTTGTCGGGACTCCCTCTCCGAGGGAATTCGCCATCTATCTCAACAGCGAGGAGCATTGCTATGCATGCCACCATTCGTCGTTACGAGGGTGTTGACCAGAATCGCACCGAAGAGCTGACCAAGAAGGTCGGCGAGTCACTCGTGCCCAAGCTGAGCAAGCTCGAAGGCTTCAGCGAGTACTACCTCATCGAGGCCGGCAACGGCATCATGACGTCGGTCGGAATCTTCGACACACCGACGCACGCTTCCGAGTCGACCCGCGTCGCGGCCGATTGGATCCGCGAGGAGAATCTCGAGAGCGCTCTTCCGAATCCGCCGAAGGTGACCGAGGGCGAGATCATCGCGCACAAGAACATCGCGTCGGTCCTCGTCTAGCACCACCTCGAAGAGCACTACCGGAGGGCCCGTTCGCGGGCCCTCCGTGTTTCCCGCGTCAATCTCCCAGTTGGGAAGCGGCTATCCTGAGCTTGCGCGGTGGCGGTAGCTCAGTTGGTAGAGCCCCGGGTTGTGGTCCCGGTGGTCGCGGGTTCGAGCCCCGTCCGCCACCCCTGATCTGACTGAGGCCCCGTAGCTCAGTGGATAGAGCAACGGACTTCGAATCCGTGTGCGCTGGTTCGATTCCAGCCGGGGCCACTCTCGCTTCCCTGACCGGCGGGTCGCTCCCGCCGGGCAGAGCCCGGCTCCGCGACCCGCCTCGCGCCGCTCAGCACCCTCCTGCGAGCGGGCCGTGCGGCCCAGCACTGTCCCCCTCGCATACGGGCACTGAGCGACGCGTCAGGAAACCGAGAGCGAGGGGGCAGCGACTCGAGGGACTCGGCTTGATTCGCGCCGGTGGAGGCCGCAGTCGGCACCTGCCCCTAACCGGGACGCAACGAAAGCGGCGTAGCACCAGAGAGAGCCCGGCGGCTAGATGACGTATGCGCAGCCGTCCCAATAGGCGTGCACGTGCTTGCGGCGACGCCCCTTCGCCTCGATCACCAACTCCTCGGGGTCGCCGAGGCGCTTGTCGAGGTAGAGCTCGATCTCATCGGCGCTGACACGGCGATACGGCCGCTCGCCGGGCTCACTCGAGGTCTCGAGAAAGGTGACCGAGCCGTGGCAGCACCTCGATCTCTTGGCGCGTACGTACAGCTTCCCGCCCCCTTCTCGGATCAGTCGGACCGCTTCGGGCGAGGCCTGCACGCGCACGTGCCGAACGGTACCCCGGATCTATGCCGGCGTGCGGAAAAACGACAGATCCGAATTGTCCCTAGGGTCGCGCGACGAGGAGGAAGAGCAGCGGCCCGAGGGTCATCGCGATGCAGACGAGCCACACGATCGCTAGCTCGGCTTGACCCGGCTGCGCAACGAGCTCGACCGGCCCGCGCGCAGGCGACGGTCTCGGCGGAGGCGCGGTGAGCAGGCTCCGCGCGAACCGGGCCACCTCGGGCGACGAGACGAGCACGAGCTCAGGGCTGATCGGAGCCGTGATGGGCGTCTCCTGCAGAGCGAGAACGGTCATGGATGATCGATTCTCCGTCTACGTCAGCGCCGGGGCATCCCTCGTTCGGGGGACGTTCGGGCATCCCCCCATTGAGGGAAGCCGGTCGTGGTTTTCGACGATTCAGGCCGCCGCGCGCAGCGCCGAAGAAGAGGACATGGAAGACGTGGTCGTCGAGGAGCTCCGCGCAGGCGAGGACGAGCGAGTCCTCGACTGGCGCTTCGACGCCTTCGAGCGCGCCGGCTTCAACCCGATCGCAGCCCTGGCGCTGGCCAGCAGCGGTGTCGACCACCACAGCGCGGCGAGCCTGCTCGCCAACGGCTGTTCGCACGACGCAGCGCTCCGCATCCTCCTGTAGTCGTTCTCGCGAAGTCTCGCGACGCTGGTCAGGGAAGCGGCAAGGCGTGGTCCCCCTGAGAACCGCCCTCGGTTTCCTGACGTGTCGCTGCGTGCCCGTAAGCGAGCGGGACAGTGTTAGGCCACACGGCCCGCTCGCTGGAGGGTGCGCAGCGGCGCGAGGCGGCGGGCGGAGCCGGGCTTCACCCGGCGGGAGCCCACCGCCGGTCAGGGAAGCGAGTGCGGGCGAGAGGATTTGAACCTCCATGAGCTTTCGGCCCACCGGGTCCTAAACCCGGCGCGTCTACCAGTTCCGCCACGCCCGCTCGCGTTCAAGGATAGAACCGCGGGGTAGCCGCCTCCGCCGACGACCCCGTACTGGACGCCGCCGCCGCCGATCGCGCTCAGGGCAGTCACGACGCCGGCAATCTGGGTCAGGACTCCCGGGATCGTCCGCCAGAAAGGCTTCTTGGGCTCCTCCATGTCTGCCCTGAGCCTTGCATGCGCGCCCTCAGTGGTTCAACTGTTCGGCTCGTGAGGAACTCGGCGGCGCCTAGCAGCGCAAGCGTCTCGATCGCCAGCCAGTACCAGGGATAGCGAACGGGATCGAGCGCGAGCCGTACCGCAACCGTTCCGAGGGGAGCCAGCCAGACCGCGTGCAGGGTCCGCCTCAGCGGCCAGGCGAGACCGGCGCCGACCGCGAGCGCGAAGGCTCCCTGGAGCACGCGCATCGACCACGTGAAGCGAGTGCCCGGATCGACGACGAGGCTGAGCAGCGTGTCGCCGTTCACGCGCCAGCGGTACTCGAACATGTGGAACTGGCCTGCGAGCGCGAAGGGGAGGAAGAGGCCGCCGGCGACGAGCGCCTCGGCCGACACGCCTGCCAGCACCGTACGCACACGCGGTGCGACGACGAAGACGACCGCGCCGAGGAGCCCCCACAGCTCGAACCCTGCGGACAGGCCGATCAACGTGCCGGCCCATAGCGCCCGGTCCTTTCTCGCTTCGAGGCCCGCGAGCACCCAGAGCAGCGGGACGAGAACCTGCGCCGGGTGACCATCCTCGTAGGCGCCGTAGGTCAGGCCGAGCGCGACTGCCGCAATGCCGACGAGAAGCTGCGCGCGGGGATCGCGTCCGGTAAGCAGACGGCCCGCGACGACCCAGAGCAAGCCGGCCACCCCGACCTGGACGACGAGCGGGAGGATGCCCGCGAGGTCGCCCAGGCGGAACGCCAGCAGCTGGAGCGGCCCGACCTGGACGTCCGGGTTGGCGTAGAGGTTCGCCCAATCCGCGGAGAAGAGCTTCTGCGAGGTGTGGACGAAGAAGGGGAGATCGCCGGTGTCGGCGGGCTTGACGAGCAGGGCGATTCCCGCCGCCAGGGCGAGGACGCATCCACAGAACGCAACCCTGCTAGCTCGCACATGCATGAATTCGGCTTACGCCAGGGCTTTCGTGAGCCGGAAACCCAGCCCTGCAAGCGGCTGGCAGAATGGCCGCGGTGAAGACGAAAGTCGAAGAGCTGCCCGAGAACCGCGTCCGCCTCGAAGTCGAGGTTCCGAGCGATCACGTCAAGCACGCCGTCGAGCACGCCTCCTCGGACTTGGCCGCGACCGCCAAGATCCCGGGCTTCCGCAAGGGCAAGGCCCCGCAGAGAGTCCTGGAGGCGCGAGTCGGGCGCGAGCGCATCTTCAAGGAAGCCGTGGAGAGCCACATCGGCGGCTGGTTCTGGAACGCTGCCGAGGATGCGAGCATCCGTCCCGTCTCGCAGCCGAAGCTCGACTACGAGCTGCCGACCTCCGAGGACGAGCCGTTCAACTTCACGGCCGAGGTCTCTGTGCAGCCGCCGCCTGAGGTGGCCGACTGGGTGGGCCTCGAAGTGCCGGCGCCAGAGCCCGAGGTGCCCCAGGAGCTCGTCGAGGGCGAGCTCGAAGCGCTGCGCGCGTCAGTCGCAGAGCTCGTCCCCGTCGAGGACCGCCCGTCGAAGGATGGCGACGTGCTCGTCGTCGACCTCGTCGACGAGACGGGCGAGGCGCAGCGCGACTACGTCGTCCAGCTCGGTGCGGGCCGGCTCGTCGAGGAGATAGAGCGCGGACTTCGCGGGATGACCCTGGCGGAGACGAAGAAGATTTCGTACACCGGCCCGGATGGTCAGCAGAAGGAAGCCGAGGCGACTCTCAAAGAGCTCAAGGAGCCGGTCCTCCCGCCCCTCGACGACGAGCTTGCGCGGTCGACGAGCGAGTTCGAGACCCTCGAGGAGCTGCGCACCGAGATCGAGTCGCGCCTCCTCGACGCGATTCAGGCCGAGCTCGAGGCCGACTTCCGGGCCGGCGCGGTCGACAAGCTCATCGAGGCGTCGAAGGTGGACGTCTCCGACTCGCTCGTCGAGTCGCGTGCCGCCGAGCTGCTGAACGCGATGCTGCGCTCCCTCCAGAGCCGTGGCCTCGACGCAGAGACGTACCTGCGCGTCACCGGCCAGTCCGCCGACGAGTTGCGGGACACGTTGAGGGGCGAGGCGCGGAGGGCGATCTCCCGCGAGCTCGTGCTGGAAGCGGTCGCGGACAAGCTTCAGGTCGAGGTCAGCGACGAGGAACTGAAGGAGCTCGTCCGCGAGCAGGCCGAGGCAGCCGAGGAGGATCCGGACGCAGTCATCGAGCAGCTCTGGGAGACCGGACGGCACGAGCGACTGCGCGCCGACCTCCGACTGAAGAAAGCCCTCGACCGGATCGTCGAGGCCGTCAAGCCAATCCCCGTCGAGCTCGCGCGTGCGCGCGAGAGCATCTGGACACCTGAGAAGGAGAAACCCGAGACCGCTGCGAAGTTGTGGACCCCCGGCAGCAGCAAGGAGCCCGTATGAGATATGACCCCCAAATGAGCCCACTCGTTCCGATGGTCGTCGAGCAGACCTCGCGCGGAGAGCGCGCGTTCGACATCTACTCGCGATTGCTGAACGAGCGGATCATCTTCCTGGGCACGCCCGTCGACGACCAGATCGCGAACCTGATCATTGCCCAGCTCCTCCACCTCGAGTCGGAGGACCCCGACAAGGACATCTCGCTGTACATCAACTCACCCGGGGGATCCGTGTACCACGGGCTCGCCGTCTACGACACGATGCAGTTCATCAAGCCCGACGTGCAAACGATCTGCGTCGGGATTGCGATGAGCATGGGGTCGCTGCTTCTGGCGGCCGGCGCGAAAGGAAAGCGGATGTCGCTGCCGAACTCGCGAATCCTGATCCACCAGGTGTCCGGGAGCTTCGGAGGGCAGGGCACCGACATCGAGATCCAGGCCCGCGAGGTGATCGGCCTC
>JBGOSR010000126.1:0-6001 GCA_041476065.1 Gaiellaceae bacterium | reverse complement strand
CGACGGTGTCCGCGTCCTGGATCTCCTCGTAGACACCCTTGTCGTCGAGGTCGATCCGTGAGAGGTCGATCGTCTCGCCGCGCAGGCGCGCGATGCGATCGATCGCATCCTCGACCGCGGAGAGCATCCCGAGCCCGAGCAGGTCGATCTTCAGGAACCCCGCGTCGGCGCACGAGTCCTTGTCCCACTGGCAGATCTGGCGTCCTTCCATCGCCGCGGGCTGCACCGGGACGAGCTCCACCAGCGGGCGGCTGGAGATGACCATCCCGCCCGGGTGCTGCGAGATGTGGCGCGGCAGGCCGGCGATCTCGCGTGAAAGCGCGGCGAGGGCCCGCCACCGGGGCGAGCGGAGCTTCGTCGCGCCGTCCGGGAGCTTGGCGATCTCCTCGGCGACGCGTCTCGGGCTGCCCTCGGTGATGCGCGCGAGCCGCTCGAGCTCGGCGAACGGGAGGCCGAGTGCCTTCCCTAGATCGCGAATCGCCCCCCGCGAGCGGTACGTGGAGAAGCTCGCGACGAGGGCCGCGTGCTCGCGACCGTAGCGCTCGGTGAGCGCGACGATCAGCCTCTCCCGGATGTCGCGCGGAAAGTCGAGGTCGATGTCGGGGACCGATTCGAGCTCGCGATTCAGGAAGCGCCCGAGCGAGAGGCCCGCGGCGACGGGATCGACGTGCGAGAGCCCCGTCAGGTAGCAGACGAGCGAACCGACCGAGCTGCCCCGGCCACGCCCGGGCGGCAGCGAGTGGCGCGGCGAATCACGACCGCGCACTTCGCGCGCGACGTCCGCAGCAAGCTCGAGCACCTCCCAGTGCAGCAGGAAGAAGCCGGCCAGCCCGAGCTCGTCGATCAGCGCGAGCTCCTCGTCCAAACGAGCCCTTGTCTTACTTAGCAACAGACTGTTGCTAAGTCGGTAACGGGCCTCGAAGGCGCGGTTGCAGACGCGGGTCAGCTCTGCGATCGCAGGCTCGTCGCGATCGGAGAAGTCCGGGTAGCGGTAGCCGAGCTCCTGGGTGAGGTCGAACTCGAGCCGGGCGGCGAGCTCGCCCGTGCGCTCGACGGCCTCGGCGTCGATCGGGAAGCGCTCCACAGCCTGCTCAGGAGCCAGCAGCACCGACTCGTGGTTCCCGCGCCGCTCGCGCTCGGCGCCCTCGAGCGAGGTGCGATGCCGGATTGCGACCATCGCGTCCTGGAGGGCAGCACGGCGGGGGTTGTGCGCATGTATGTCGCCGGTGACGACAGTCTCTACGCCGAGCGTCTCAGCGAGTTCGCGCAGCTTCGCGTTGCGCCGCGCATCTCCACGCTCGTAGGGCCGCTGAAGCTCCACGAAGAAACGGTCGCGCCCAAATGCGCGGGCCAGCTCGGCGGCCCCGCTCGGATTCCGAACCGCGAGCCCGTCGCGCGCGCAGCCGGAGAGGCAGACGAGCCCTTCGTTCATTTCCGCGAGCACCGCGCGGTCGAGCGCCGGCGGCACCACCTCGACCGGCTTGGGCCGCGTCTCCGCGTGTCCGGCTGTCAGAAGCCGGCACAGATTCGCGTACCCGCGCTGGCTCTCGACGAGCAGCGTCACGTGCGCGCCGCCCTGCAACGTCACCTCTGCGCCTGAGATCGGCCGCACTCCAAAGGCCTTCGCTGCGTGCGCGAACTCGAGCGAGCCGTACACACCGTCGTGGTCGGTCAACGCGAGGGCCTCGTAGCCCAGCTCGGCCGCCCGCGCGGCAAGCTCCTCGGGGTGCGAAGCGCCGTCCAGAAACGAGTACGCCGAGTGGCAGTGCAGCTCGACGTAGCTCATAGTTCGCCTAGTGAGCCCAAGAGCCCGCTACGACGAGATCGTCGACGACCTCGCCGCCCGCGACCCGAACGTCGAGCTCAGCCAGATGATGGGCATGCCGTGCGTCAAGTCCGGCGGGAAGATGGTGATCGGCTACGAATCGAGCGGCGCGATGGTCTTCAAGCTCCCGGATGAGGTCGAACATGCGAAGGCCCTGGGTCTCGACGGCGCGAAGCTCTTCGACCCGTCCGGCCGCGGGAAGCCCTTCAAGGAATGGGTCCAGGTGCCCGCCGTTCATGAGAGCAAGTGGCCGGACCTGGCCGCGACGGCCATCAGACTCCGCGCTGGCTGAACCAGCCGCCCGCTTCTTCGTCCCGGAAGACGACCGCGTTCTCGCCGCCTTCCAGCACCACGTCGAAATACCGCCGCTGCACCGGCTCCTCGGTCCACCAGCGATCGACGACGCGCCACTCCTCACGGATGAGCGCTACCGGCCGGCGGTTGACCTCCCACGGCGTCCCGTCGAAGTTGGATTCGACGAGCGCAGGCCGCGGAGCGTTTAGTCGTCCCGCGCGACGAGCAGTGCTCTTTGTTCCGGAATGCGCGACCAGGGAGCCACTTCGACGACCGTGCAAACACCTCCCTCCCCGGTGCTTGCCTTCACTTGCCGGAGGCCTTCGCGGAGCCGGCCGCGCAGCTCGTCGCCCTCGGGGCGGACAAGCGCCAGCTGCTGGCCCGTCGACTCCGTCAGCTCGAGCGCCTCGAGCTTCAGCTTCAACACCGGCGCCGGCAGCTCTGCCAGCTTCGGCCCGAGCGCCGTCCGCAGGCGCCCTTCCTCGGCGAAAGGCTCGCGCAGCGTCAGCGTCCGCCGCCAGCTGCCTCCGCCGACGAGCGTCGCCGAGATCGCAATCTTCCGCAGGAAGCGCTCGCCCCGTTCCGACCGGCCCAGGAGACGCTCGACGAGAACCGCGAGCGCGCGCCGCAGCGTGAGCTCGTTCCCAACCGCCTCGGGAAACTCGAGCGTCTCGACGAGCTCAGCAGGGGCCCGTCTCCCCCGCACGCGCCCGCGGTCTCGTCCTCTCGCCAGGCTCCAGGCGCGCCGCCCGTCCGGCCCCAGTCGTTCGGCTACGGCGCCGCCCGGTAGCCCAGCAAGCTCACCGACATTGCGCACGCCGAGCTCCTCGAGCTCGCGTCGCCGCTCTCCAGCGAGGGGAAGGAGCGAGATCGGCAGAGGCGCGAGGAAGTCGCGCGTGCGCTCGTCGGCAACGATCAAAACCTGCCCGGGGCGCGCGACGTTCGCCGCTGCGAGAGCGGCAAACCGGCGCCCGGCCGCGCCAGCGCGTGGATCCCAGGCAGAACCGACAGCAGCGAGGGCGCGCTCGAGCGCAGCCGCAACGCCGCCGTAGAGACGCTCGACTCCACGCGTCTCGAAATAGACACACCCGAGGTCGCCCGACTCGACCTCGAAGCCCGAGTCCTCGAGGCTCCGGAGGATCTCCTCCCAGGCAACCTCGGCCGCGGACGGATCCTGCTCGACAAGAACGAGCTCGGGACAGGTCGCGAGCGCCTCCCCCATCCGCATGCCCGGCTTGACTCCCTTCGCCTCGGCCGCGGCGGTCACCGGACCGACGAGCGGCTCCTCGACCTCGGCGGGCGCAAGCGCTGCGGGGCGCAGAGCAAGCCTCGGCCGGGCACGAAGCGCAGCCCGCAGCTCAAAGCCAGGAATCAGAACGCATGCCACCATCGAACGTATGTTCTACACGAACACATGTTCGCCTGTCAAGTCCTTTTCTATGCTGCCGCAGTGATGGCTGTCATTCGCGACGTTGTCGAAGCCGATGTCCCGATCTTCTTCGAGCATCAGCGAGACCCGGAAGCCACTCGAATGGCCGCCTTTCCGGCGAGGGACAGGGAGGCGTTCACGGCCCACTGGCGGAAGATCCTCGCCAACGACGACGTCACGAAGAAGACGGTCCTCTTCGAGGGCGAAGCCGCCGGCAACCTCCTGATCTTCGACCGAGACGGCAAGCGCCTGGTCGGCTACTGGATCGGGAGAGAGTTCTGGGGCAAGGGTCTCGCCACCAGGGCTCTTGCCGAGCTGCTCGCCGAGATGACGGAGCGTCCTCTCCACGCCTACGTGGCGACAAGCAATCTCGGCTCGATCAGGGTGCTCGAGAAGTGCGGGTTCACGCTTCTAGGCCGTGAGACCGAGTTCGACGAGGCGCTGGGTGAAGAGATCGAGGAAGCGCTCTTCGTCTTGAAGGCTTAGAGCTCGCCCGGCTTTGCGTACCGGTAGTAGAACCGCCCGAGGCCGCCCTCGCTGATCGCCATCATCAGCTCGAGATGGTCCTCGAGCATGCGGGCGCTTCCGAGGCCCCCGGCCGAGGCCGGCTCGTAGCCTGCGTTCCGGATCAGGTGCTCGGTGACCTCGACCGCTCCCTCCTCGGCCGCATAGAAGTTGCTCGGCCGGAAGCGCTGTCTGTCGACCTCGAGGTAGAGCGCCGCGTAATTGCAGTTGAACGATTTTGCTACAGGACCGCTCACGTGCGACTTGACCTCGTGAGCGAGCGACTCGAACTCCTCGTTTCGCCCGTGGAAAGCGTTCGTTGCGTCGATGACGACCTGGTCGGCCAGTCCGGTGACCTTGCCAAGCGCGTCGCCGATTGCGTTCGACGGAACCGCAACGAGCACGACGTCCGCGTCGGTCGCGTCGCCACCGTCGCGGCCGAGCTCTGTCACGTTGTGGCCGGCCTCCTTCCAGCGACGGGCGAGGCCACCGCCGACGTTTCCCCTGCCGATGACCGTGATGTTCATCTCTCCTCCAGTCCTGGGTCGAATCGAAATCTACGTCTTGCGATGATTTGCCCGTGAGCGTTCTGCGAGAGCGGAACTTCCGCTACCTGTTCGCGGCGCGGACGATCTCGTTCTTCGGGACGAATCTCGCGCCGATCGCGGTCGCATTCGCGGTGCTCGGGCTCGGCGGCTCTGCGACCGAGGTCGGGCTCGCCTTCGCCGCCTGGACGCTCGCGCAGATCTCGACCCTCCTCGTCGGCGGGGTCGTCGCCGACCGCCTGCCGCGCCGCCTCGTGATGATCGGCTCCGACACCGCGAATCTCTGCGTTCGGGTCGCGATGGGCGCTCTACTCGTGACCGGGCACGCCCGGGTCTGGGAGCTGATCGCGCTCCAGGCAGTCGGCGGTGCCGCAGTCGCGTTCTACTCGCCGGCGTCGACGGGACTCGTCCCGGAGACCGTTCCCGAGCGGCTGCTCCAACAGGCGAACAGCTTCATGTCGATCGCCCGGTACGCCGCCTTCCCGCTCGGCGCGGCCGTCGGAGGGACGCTCGTGGCGACAGTCGGCTCGGGCTACGCACTCCTGCTCGACGGAGCGACCTACGGAACGAGCGCGCTGCTCCTCACGATGATGCACCTTCCCCGCCGAGCGACCGCAGCCGCAACGAACATCATCCACGAGCTCCGCGAGGGGTGGCAGGCGTTCACGGAGCACACCTGGGTCTGGCTCCTGACCCTGTGGATCTCGCTCTACTTCCTCGTCACCTACGCCCCGTTCTTCGTCCTCGGGCCGTACGTCGCCAAGCAGGAGCTCGGCGGCGCCTCCGCCTGGGCCGTGATCGTGACGGGAGAGGCGATCGGCTCGCTGGCCGGAGGGCTCGCCGGGCTGCGGCTGCGCCCCCGCCGGCCGATGTTCACGATCGGCGCGCTCTTCACCGTCACCGCGCTCCAGTGCGTCCTGCTCGCGCTGCGAGCGCCGGCCCTCACAATCGGCGCCGCCGCGGTGCTCGCCGGCTTTGCCTTCTCCTATGGAACCGTCGTCTGGGACACATCGCTCCAGTCACTGATCCCGCGCGACAAACTCTCGCGAGTGAGCGCCTACAACTGGATGGGCGCAATGATCTTTCTCCCGGCGGGGTACGCGATTGCGGGGCCGGTGGCTGACAGGATCGGGATCTCGACCTCGCTCTGGATCGGCGCAGCATGGATCGTCGTGACGACGATCGCCGTCCTGTCCGTGCCGAGCGTCCGAAACTTCCGCTCAGGCCCGGGCGAGGGCGCAGTGACCACGAGGCGTCAGAGCGAAGTGGACGTCGATCAACGCGTCGAAGTAACCGTCAGACCGTGATTTCCGCTGCCCCGTCGACCATGCGGTTGAGCCGCGGGACGACGTCGAGCACGCTCACCTGGGCGCAGAAGGCGATGTCCTCCTCGAGCCGGGGCGG
>JBGOSR010000125.1:0-6031 GCA_041476065.1 Gaiellaceae bacterium | reverse complement strand
GGGGAAGTACCTCGACCGGCTGCCGTACCGCATCTGGGTGCTGTCCGGCGACAGCGAGACCGCCGAGGGCTCCGACTGGGAAGCCTTCGAGCACGCATCGCACTACGAGCTCGACAACCTGACCATGATCCTCGACGTCAACCGGCTCGGCCAGCGCGGCGAGACGATGACCGGCTGGGATCTCGACCGGTATTCCGAGCGCGCACGTGCCTTCGGCTGGCACGCGATCGAGGTCGACGGCCACGACGTCGAACAGGTCGACGCCGCCTACGCGGAGGCTGCCGTCACGACCGGCAAGCCGACCGTGATCGTCGCCCGCACGATCAAGGGCAAGGGCGTGAAGGCGGTCGAGAACAAGGAGGGCTGGCACGGAAAGGCCCTCGACGATCCCGAGGCGGCAATCGAGGAGCTCGGCGGCATCCGCAACATCGTCCTCGACGTGGCGAAGCCCGCCTTCGAGGGCAAGCCGCACGTGTTCGAGACCGGCCCGCTCGAGCTGCCGACCTGGGAGCTCGGCGAGGAGGTCGCGACGCGCAGGGCGTACGGAGATGCGCTGAAGGCGCTCGGCGACGGCCGCGGCGATGTGGTCGCGCTGGACGGCGAGGTCTCGAACTCGACCTACGCGGACATCTTCGCCAAGGCTCACCCGGAGCGCTATTTCGAGATGTTCATCGCCGAGCAGCAGCTGGTGGCCGCCGCCGTGGGGATCCAGGTTCGCGGCTGGAAGCCGTTCGCGTCGACCTTCGCCGCCTTCTTCTCGCGCGCCTACGACTTCGTGCGCATGGCGGCCATCAGCCGCGCCGAGATCAAGCTCTCGGGCTCACACGCGGGCGTCTCGATCGGCGAGGACGGCCCGTCGCAGATGGCGCTCGAGGATCTGGCGGCCTTCCGGGCCGTCCACGGCTCGACCGTGCTCTACCCCTCGGACGCGAACCAGACCGCCAAGCTCGTCCTCACGATGACCGACCTGGGCGGGATCTCGTACATGCGCACGACTCGCGCAGCGACGACGGTCATCTACGGGCCGGACGAGGAGTTCCCCATCGGCGGGTGCAAGGTCGTGCGCTCCTCGGATAGCGACGAGGTGACGATCGTCGGCGCGGGGATCACGCTGCACGAAGCGCTGAAGGCCGCGGACGTGCTCTCGGAAGAAGGGGTCAACGCGCGCGTGATCGATCTCTACTCGGTGAAGCCGGTCGATGTGGAAACGCTGCGCGCAGCCGCCGAGGCGACCGGTGGTCGGGTCCTGACGGTGGAAGACCACTGGCCCGAGGGAGGCCTCGGCGAGACGGTGCTGTCGGCGTTTGCGGACGCGGCCGAGCGGCCGCGGATGATCCACCTCGCTGTGCATGAGATGCCGACTTCGGGCAAGCCGGCCGAGCTGCTGGCCGCAGCCGGAATCGACGCCGAGCACATCGCCGCAGCCGCGAGGAAGCTCGTCGGCGCACCCGTCACCGCAGCGAAGTAGCGAGACCGGGGCTAAAACCAAGCACACATCCCCACCCGGGTGGGGAGAGCTCCACCCGCCACCCGCAGCGAGCGTACCTCGGCAAATGACACGCGTCTGTGCCGCGAGCGCACCGAATCTGTGAATCCGCGCCTCTACGCTTAAGGGCATGTCCGTCGTCACGGCAACCAACCTGCGCAAGGAGCTCTCGGGCGACCTGCTCTTCGACGGGGTCTCCTTCAAGGTCGGACGCCGGGACCGAGTGTCCCTCTCCGGGCCGAACGGGGCGGGCAAGACGACCCTGCTTCGAATCCTCAACGGCGAGACGGAGCTTCACGGAGGCAAGCTCTCACTGGCCAAGGGCACGCGGATCGCACTCCACGACCAGCGGCCACCCGCCGAAAGCGGCGACTCGCTCCGCGACTACGTCCTCTCTGGCGCGGCCGACCTGACCGCCGCCGAGCGGGAGCTGCGCCGCCTCGAGGAAGCGATGGCCGCCGGCGACCACGACGCGGCGACGCTCCGGCAGTACTCCGAGACGCAGGCGCGCCTCGAGCACGCGGGTGGATACGCCTGGCGGGAACGGCTCGACTCGGTCACTCGACACCTCGGCTTCAGCTCGAGCGCCCTCGAACGCCCCCTCTCGACGTTCTCCGGTGGGGAGCTGACCCGAGCCTCCCTCGCCCGAGCGCTCGGCGGCGACCCCGACCTGCTGCTCCTCGACGAGCCGACGAACCACCTCGACGTCGCGAGCCTCGAATGGCTCGAGCACGAGCTGCAGACCATCGACGCCGCGGTCATCCTCGTCGCCCACGACCGCTGGTTCCTCGAAGCGGTGACGACGGCGGTGCTAGAGCTCGAGGCCGGCCGCTCGACCTACTTCGCGGGCCCCTGGCACAACTGGCGCCGGGAAAAGGCGGCTCGGCTGGCTGCCGCGACCACCGCGGCGCAGCGCTACGACGTCGACATCGCACGCCTCGAGCGCTTCGTCGAGCGCTTCCGCGCCAAGAAGAACCTCGCCAAGCGAGCGCAGGCGAAGGTGACGCAGATCGGCCGGCTCGAGAAGGAGCGCGCCGAGATCAAGGGCGAGATCTCGCTGCTCACGCGCCGCGCGAAGAGCCTGGGCTTCGAGTTCCTGCAGCCGAAGCGAAGCGGACGAACGGTTGTCGAGGCCGAAGGAGTCGCGCTCGCAGCAGGCGACAAACACCTCCTCTCGGACGTGTCGTTCGCAATCGAGCGCGGCGAGCACGTCGCTCTCGTCGGGCCGAACGGCTCGGGGAAGACGACGCTGCTGGAAACCCTGCTCGGCCGCCGCGAGCCCGCTGAGGGGAAGCTGCGGCTCGGGCACGGCGTCGAGACGGCGTACTTCTCGCAGCACGAGATCGAGCTCGACGAGAGCCGCTCGGTGCTCGCGGTCACGCAGAACGCAACAGGCTTGCAGCGCCCGCAGGCCCAGAACCTGCTCGGACGGTTCCTCTTCACGGGCTGGGAGATGCACGAGCGGTCCGTCTCGGTTCTCTCGGGCGGCGAGCGACGGCGGCTCGCGCTCGCCCTGATCGTCGCGTCCGGGGCAAACGTGCTCCTGCTGGACGAGCCGACGAATCACCTCGACCTCGAGAGCCGCGAGGCGCTGGAGGCCGCACTGGACGCGTTTCCGGGCACGATCCTGCTCGTCTCCCACGACCGAGCGCTCCTGGATGCGATCGCCGACCGAACATTGGCCCTCGAGGATGGGACGATCCGGTCCTACGACGGCGGTTGGGCGGAGTACGTCGCGGCCCGCGACGCTCGCCGGGCGCCCCCCGAGCCCGAGCCCGCCAAGCTGAAGAAGGCGAAGAAGACCCGGGCGCCGAAGCCTGCAAGGCCAACAGAGCTGGAGCAACTCGAAGTGGAGATCGCCGACCGCGAGTCTGAGATCTCAGAGCTCGAGCGGCAGCTCGCAACCGACTGGGCGAACCTGGACGTCGTCGCCGCCCACCGCCGGGCGCGAGACGAGCTCCAGACATTGCTCTCTCGCTGGGAGCAGCTGTTCGACCGCTCCGGCGCCTAGGCCTCCCGGCGCTCGGACAACGAGCGGAGATACTCGCGCTCTGCCCTGCGGATTGTTGCCACGCTGTCAAGCATCGGCGCCGAAGGTCAGGAGCACGGCCTCGGCGACAACCTTGAGCGGCCTCCCCGAAACCTGGCTTGCCTTGCGGAGACGGGCAAATGCCTCGTCCTCGGACAGGCTCTCCTTCGCCATCAACAGTCCTTTGGCCCGCTCGATCACCTTGCGCGCCGCGAGGGCCTCTGCCAGGGAGTCCGCCTCCTCGCGCAGGGCGGAGAGCTCGTCGTGGCGGGCTCGGGCGGCGTGGATCGCAGGCAGCAGGTCCTGTTCGCGAAACGGCTTGACGAGGTAGCCGAAGACCCCGGCCTCGACGGCCCGGGAGACGAGCTCCTCCTGGCCGTAGGCCGTCAGCATCACAATCGGGATCGGGCGCTCGTCCAGGATGCGGCGGGCCGCCTCGATCCCGTCCAGGCGAGGCATCTTCACGTCGAGGACGGCAACGTCGGGCTCCTCCGAGCGCGCGAGCTCGACCGCCTCTTCGCCGTCGCGCGCTTCTGCACAGACCTCGAACCCCGCCCGCTCGAGCAGGGCCCGGAGGTCGAGCCTGATGATCGTCTCGTCCTCGGCGATGAGGACCCGCACGAAGCTGTCGCTCTCGAGCTCCGTCACGCGGGGAACACCACCTCGGCCCGGAGGCCGCCGTTCGATTGGAGGTCGAGCGTGCCGCGCAGCTCGTCGCGCACGAGAGCTCGGACGATCGAAAGCCCGGTTCCACCGCTGTCGTCCGTGATCCCGGTGCCGTCGTCGGCGATCGCGAGCAGAACCTCCCCGTCACGCTGGACGAGCTCCACGCGGACCGAGTCACCGCCGTGCTCGAGCGCGTTCTGGAGCAGCTCGCTGAAGACGAGCGCGAGCGCAGTCGCGCGCCCGCCCGCCAGTGACACGTGCGCGAGGGCGGTCTCGACGCGCTTCTCGGCACCCAGCCCCTGCACGAGCATCGCCCGCAGGCGGTCGAGCAGCTCGGCGAGCTCGACCTCCTCGTCGCGCCGCTCCGTCAGCACCTCGTGCACGGCTGCGATCGCGAGGATCCGGTTGACCGAATCCTCGAGCGCCTTGCGGGGGTCGATCTCCTCGGAGCGTGCCTGGAGGCGCAGCAGCGAGGCGACCGTCTGGAGGTTGTTCTTGACCCGGTGGTGGATCTCCTGAGCCAGGACGCCGCGCATGACGGCGCGGCCATGCTCGAGAGCAACCGCAGCGTGGTGGGCGATCGACACGAGCAACGCGTGTTCCTGTTCGCTGAACGGCGTATCGCGGTCGCAGACCAACTCGCCGATCTGGCGACGCTTCCACCGCAGAGGCAGGCGGACGTTGTGCCTTCCAGCCTGGCCCTCGGGCCACGCGATGTTCCCGTCCTCGAGGACGAGCGCCGCGCCGGTCGCACCGACCGCCTCCATCGTCGTCTTCACGATCGCCTCGAGCGACTCCTCGAGGTAGAGCGATTCCGAGACTGCCTCGGAGATCTTGGCGAGAGCCTCCAGCTCGGAGACACGTGCCTGCGCGTCGGCGTACAGCTTCGCGTGCTCGATCGTCTGCGCGACCTGAGCGGCGATCGCTACGAGCAGGTCGATCTCGGCTTGCGAGAACTCCCGCGGCTCGATCGTTCGCACGTTCAAGGCGCCGGCGAGCTTCGTCCGGGCGAGTATCGGGACCGCCAGGATCGACTCGTACTCGTCCTCGGGCAGGTTCGGGAACTCCTTGAACCGCTCGTCCAGGTGCGCCTGGCCGGCGATCATGATCGGCGAGCGCTCGGCTGCAGCCGTGCCGGTGATTCCCTCGCCGGGCTTCATGCGCGGCGTGCGCGTCATTTCCTCGACGCGCGTCCCGTGCGTCGCGCGCAGCACGAGCTCGTCTGCCTGCTCGTCGTAGAGGTAGACAAAGCACGCGTCCGCCTCGAGCGCCTCGGCCACCTTGCGGGCCACGAGCCCGAGCACTTCCTCGAGGTCGAGGGTCGAATTCACGGCCGCGATCGTCTCGGTCAGGAGCTGCAGGTATCGAGCCGGAGCGTCCATCTGCCGATTGTAGGAAGGAGGTGGAACGCCGCCGAGAAATCTTCTCTGTTGATGCTTAACAAAACCCTTACGCCGAGCCCGGTTTTCCGTCACACGAGCCGGGTAGGTTCCGAGTCATGAGCCCCGCACACGCCGACCTCATCCGCACGATCGGCTATCTCGTCGCGGACGTGAAGGGACACGTCGTCGGCAGGGTCGAGGCGCCTATGTACGGCAGCGCACCGGACGTCCCGGACGCGATCTCCGTGCGCTCGGGCTTCCTCTCGCGCCGCCGTCGCCTCGTGCCGGCCGCTGCGATCTCCGAGATCGACCGCTCGAGCGGTGTCATCGGCCTCAGCGTCGACCGCGACGCGATCCTGAACTTCCTCTAAGCCTGCCTCGAATCCGGCCTCGAGAAGGGCGGGCTCGTCGATGAGCCGTTCCTCCACAGGCGTGCTCTTAGTCGCGGAAAGTGCGCAGCACTTTGCG
>JBGOSR010000124.1:0-6186 GCA_041476065.1 Gaiellaceae bacterium | reverse complement strand
GCCTACGAGTACTTCGAGCGGATCCGACAGATCGGCGGCGTCATCCCGGCGATCAAGGAGAACTTCTTCCAGCGGGAGATCGCCGACGCCTCGTTCCGGTACCAGTCCGAGGTGGAGGCCAAGCAGCGGGTGATCGTGGGCGTCAACCGCTTCGAGGCCGACGAGGAGACCCCGATCGAGCTCCTGCGCGTCGATCCGGCGCTCGAGCGCGAGCAGGTCGACCGCGTCCAGGCCGTGCGGGCGAAGCGGGACAGCGCGGAGGTCGAGGCCGGCCTCGCGAGACTCAAGGAAGCGGCCGCGAAGGAAGGGGTCAACCTGATGCCGCTGATCGTCGATGCGGCACGGGCCTACACGACGATGGGCGAGATGTGCGACGCGCTCCGCGAGACGTGGGGCGTGTGGCGGGAGACGCCGGTTTTCTAACTGATACCGCCTGCTACCGTCTTAAGAGACGATGGCCGTGATGGAAAGCCCCAAGCGACTCGTCAACTCGAGGCGCTTCAAGAAGCTGCTCCCGTGGATCTCCGTTCTCGTGCTGCTCGCCGGAATCGTGGCCGTCATCGCCGCATACTCCTCCAACGGCTCAGGCTCCCAGGCCACTCCCAATCAGCGGGTGGGGCCAGCGAACCCGCCGATCCCGTCCTCGAAAGTACCGCCGAAGAACATCCCGTTCCCCGAGGACGCGTGGCGCGTCGCCCGTGACTTCTTGTTCACGGCTCTCCCGCGCAAGAACCTGGCCCACTCCTACGAGATCTCGGATTCCACTCTGAGAAGCGGGTTCACGCTGAAGCAATGGATGACCGGAACGCTGCCGAATCTTCCGTACTTTCCGACCGCTCAAATCGTCAAGTACAACTGGAAGAACACCAACTTCGTGCACGCGAGGGAAGCTCAGATCAACATCGTCATCATCCCTACGAAGGCGTCGAAGCAGAAGCCGCTCCCCGCCCAAATCGCTCTGAAGAAGTTCGGAACAGGCTCAGACGCGCACTGGCTGGTCGATTGCTTCTCGCCGGTGTCCGGCCCCCGAGTCCCCACGCCCAAGTAGCGCCGTGAGGGGCATTCTCGCGTCGTACCGCTGGCGCCGCCGCATCGCGTGGCTGACGGCATCGACGCTCGCCGCCGCCGGTGTGATCGCGATCGTCGTCGAGTGGCCGAACACGACTCCGAAACGGGTGGCGCCGTCGAACGTCCCGGCGCACGTCGACAACAAGCCGCCCAAGCCGGTCCGGCTGAAGCTTCGCGACCGGGCGTCGTCGCTCGCCGTCGTGTCGAAGTTCATCGACACTGCCGTCTCCCGCAAGCACATCGATCGGTCGTGGGATCTCGTCGCGCCGGAGTTCCGAGCCGGGTTCACGCGCAAGCAATGGGACACGGGGGAGATGCCCGTTGTCGGCTTCCCGGTCCAGCAAGCGAGATGGAAGCTCCAGTACTCGGACGTCGAAGGGGTGGGCTACACGATCGCGCTGCTCCCGACGAAGGGCTCCCAGCAGCGGGCGCAGGTTTTCATGATCGGGCTGCATCTGATCGGATCGGGCCACAAGCGGCACTGGGTCGTCGATAACTGGCAGTCCGCGCCGACCAGCGGAGTTCAGGAGGCGTTGGGCACCGGCGGACCTGCGGGCGGGGGCGTGCTCGGAGCGGTGACGCCCCAGTTGAGCCCTCTGGCCAAGTCCAGCGAGAGCGCCGCGTGGCTGCTCCTGCCGGTCGGCTTGCTCAGCCTGATCATCCTGGTTCCCCTCGGGATCAGCACCGTGAACTGGTACCGCGGGCATCGCGCCGTGCGCGCGCTGGAGCGCTCATAGCCTCGAGCCGCGCGCTTCGAGAGGGGGCCACGGACCGAGCTATCCTGCTCGGGGTGAAAGGCATTCTCGCGTCCTATCGTTGGCGGCGACGCCTGATCTGGCTGACGGCCACGGCGGTCGTCGTCTCCGGCGCGGTCGCGGTGGCAATCATCTGGCCGAACACCGCCCCGAAGGAGCCGCCCGTCTCGAACGTCCCGCTGAACGTCGACTACAGCTCGCCCAAGCCGGTTCGCCTGACGGTTCACGACAAGGCAGTGGCGCTGGCGGTCGCATCGAGGTTCGTCGACACCGCCGTCGCACGCAAGCACGTCGATCGGGCTTGGAGCCTCGTCTCGCCGCAGTTCCGCGCCGGGGTCACGCGCAAGCAGTGGGACACGGGAGAGATCCCCGCGGCCCCATATCCGGTCCGTGAAGCGAGATGGGCGCTCGACTACTCGGACTCCGCTGGCGTGGGCTTCCAGATCGCGCTCTTCCCAACGAAACGCTCTCAGGCGCAGGCGCAGGTCTTCCTGATCGGGCTCCGCCGGCTCGGAGCCGGCCAGAGGCGGCACTGGGTCGTCGATAACTGGCAGTCCGCGCCGACCAGCGTCTCTCAAGCCGCGAGCGCCGTCGGGCGCGGCGGGGGCGGGACCCCGAGACCGTTGGGCAATGCCAGTGAGGGCGTCGCCTGGCTGCTCCTGCCTGCCGCCCTCCTCAGCTTGATCGTGCTGATCCCTCTCGGTGTCGCAACCGTCGGCTGGTATCGCGGGCGCCGCGCCGAGCGCGTATTGCAGCGCTCCTAGATCTCCAGCTGCAAGCCGTCGTGCGCCTGCTCGAGGCCGTCGTCGAGCGTCAGCTCGCGCGGTCTGTGCGTCAGCAGGAGCCGCTTGGCCCCCGACGCCTGGAAGGCGGCGATCGCCTCTTCGGCCGAAAGGTGGCCGCGCGGCTCGCCGTCCAGCTCACCGCGTTCGAGCGTCGCCTCGCAGAGGAAGAGATCGACGTCCGCGGCCAGCTCGGCAAGCCGCTCGCTGGGCCCCGAGTCTCCGGAGTAGGCGAGCGTCCGCTCGCTGTTCGAGACGCGGAAGCCGTAGGTCTGCACTGTGTAATGCGGGAGACGAAGCGGCGTCAGTTCGAGGCCGGCGGCCTCGAAGGGCACACCTTCCTCGTACTCGTGTGGCTCGAAGACGCGACCGAACATGTCTGGCGTCCCGAAGCGGGTTCCGAAGGCCGCGAGCTCCTCGCGGCCGCCCGGAGGGAGCCAGAGCTCGGGCTTCTCGTAGTCGCGTCCAAGCCCCCACATCGTCCCCCAGACCCACGGCACCAGATCGCCCCAGTGGTCGAGGTGGAAGTGGGTGATCGCGATCGCGTCCACTTTCGGCCAGCCGTTGTGCCCGTTCGAGCGCAAACGGCCGAGGACGCCGGGCCCGCAGTCGAGCAGCAGCCGGCCGGGGCCCTCGAGCAGGTAGCCGGAATGGGCGCCGCCAGGATTCGGCCACGCGGGCGAGCACCCGACGACGGTCAGCTTCATAGACACGATTTCCCCATTACCTGACGTTCTACCTGGGCGAGATCTTCCCTAGCGGAGCACTACACTCCGGTTCGTGGCTGGAAAGATACGTGTCGTCATCGCCAAGCCCGGACTTGATGGTCATGACCGCGGCGCGAAGATCATCGCGCGGGCTCTACGCGACTCAGGCATGGAGGTCATCTACACCGGGCTGCACCAGACCCCGGAGCAGATCGTGGAGACGGCGATCCAGGAGGACGCGGACGCCGTCGGCATCTCGATCCTCTCGGGCGCCCACATGACGCTCGTCCCGCGCATCCTCGAAGGCTTGAAGGAAAACGGGGCCGAGGACGTGCTCGTCGTCGTCGGCGGGACGATTCCGGCCGAGGACGCCGCCGAGCTGACTAGCAAGGGCGTCGCAGCGATCTTCACGCCTGGTGCGCCGACGACCGAGATCGTCGACTTCCTGAAGCAAAAGGTTCCCGTCTCATAGCAGTCGACCTCGCACGCGAGGGCGGAGTCGCCGTCCTCACGATCAACCGGCCCGAGGCCCTCAATGCGCTCGACGTCGCGACGCTCGGCGGGTTGCGGGACCGGTTGGTGGAGTTGCGCGAGGACGCCTCCGTCCGCGTGATCGTCCTGACGGGCGCCGGCGAGAGGGCCTTCGCCGCCGGTGCGGACATCAAGTACATGAGCGGCCTCTCAGTCGACGAGGCCAAGGAGTGGGGTGAGCTCGGGCACACGGTTGGTCAGCTCCTCGAGATCGCGCCGAAGGTCTCCATCGCCGCGATCAACGGCTTCGCGCTCGGGGGCGGTTGCGAGCTCGCTCTTGCCTGCGACATCCGCTACGCGGCCTCGACCGCGAAGCTCGGCCAGCCGGAGGTGAACCTCGGGGTCATTCCCGGCTGGGGTGGGACACAACGGCTCGCCCGAGTCTGTGGGCTGGGAGTCGCGAAGGAGCTGATCCTCACCGGCCGTCCGGTCGACGCCGACGAGGCGCTGCGAATCCAGCTCGTGAACGCGGTTTTCGACCCAAGCGAGCTGATGCCAAAGACGATGGACATCGCCCGAACGATCGCCGCGAAGGGGCCGCTTGCGCTGGCCGCGGCCAAGGCGGCCGTGAACCACGCGCTCCAGGGCGACCACGTCGAGAACCTTCAGTCCGAGGCTGACCGGTTCGGCGATCTCTTCGCCAGCGAGGACGCAAAGGAAGGCCTGACGGCTTTCGCAGAGAAGCGCGAGCCACGATTCTCAGGCAGCTGAACCGGGCTCAGGCGGACGGCAGAACGATCCGGTCGGCGCTGATCGCGCCCGCTTTGCCTGCCTGTGCGGCTGGCGTGACCGTCTCCGGCTCTGTCCAGACTGTCACGCGGTCGCCTCGCTTGGCACTCGCCAGCGATGCCGTCTGCCCGGTCGCTCCTCGCTCGACCGTCGCGTAGCTGGGGACGGTCAGCGTCAGCGGGCGGTCGAGTCTGTGGAGCGTGAGAGCCGTTGGATGCGTGTGCAGCGTGTTCACGCGCACTCGTAGCGAATCCCCTGTGACCGCGGTGACCGTCGCCGACAGCGTCAGCGTGAACGTCAGGCCGGCCGGGGCATAGAAGAGGAGCTTGCGGGCTGCCAGGAGGTACGGATACGGGTCGGTAGCCGCCCCGCCATGGGGGTGCCGTTCGAAATGAAGGTGCGGGTGCACGCCGTTCGCGTCGCCGGAGTCTCCGACGAAGCCGACCGGCTGCCCGGCGACGACGCGGTCACCGCTCTTCAGCCCGCGCGGAAACGCGACGCCGTTGACGCAGCGCCCCCGGTTGTCGTTGCCGTCGGTCAGGTCGTTGTTCAGATGGATGTAGAGGTACGTCGTCCCGCTTCGCCCATCGAGGTAGAGCATGCACCCCGCCCGCGACGATCCCATGTAGAAACGGACGCGTCCCGCCTCGGCGGCGAGCGCCAGTGCGTGCCGTGGGGCGAGAATGTCGACTCCCTGATGGGGGCCTTGTGGTCGCGGCGCGCCGAAGTCGTCCGTGAAATCGGCGGTGCCGAGCACCGGGAAGACGATCTGCTTGCGCCTGGGAGGCTTCGGCCTCGCCTTGCCCTTCGGAGGCGAGGGCTCGACCGGGGTCGCGGCAGCCGTCCCTGCGGCGAGGCCGAAAAGGGCTAGAACGAGAAGTGCTCGGGCTGTCGTCCGGGTGCTGATCATGGGACCGGCGGTGCTCGAAGGGCGGGACGCTAGCAGACGTGTCCGTGGGTCTCGGGCTTCGCGCCGCTCGTTAGAGTCCCTGCTCGTGAAGATCGCCGTCTGCGTCAAGGAAGTGCCGGATGCGGCTGTTCACAGGCGCATCGACCCCGGAACCAAGCGGCTTGACCGCTCGGGCGAGGGGTCGCTGAACCAGTTCGACACACAGGCGGTCGAGGAGGCGCTGCGCATCAAGGAGGCGCAGGGAGACGGCGAGGTCGTACTCGTCTCGCTCGGCCCCGCCGGCGCCCTCGACTCCTTGCGCAAGGCGCTCGCGATGGGCGCCGACAGGGCCGTGCTCGTGACCGACGAGGCCGCCGCCGGCTCCGATCTCGTCGCCACTTCGCGCGCGCTTGCCGCCGTGCTCGAGCACGAGGAGGCGGACCTCGTCCTCTTCGGGCAACAGTCGAGCGACTCCGACGGGGCGGTCCTCTGGGCGGCGGTCGCGGAGCGCCTGAGACGCCCCGTGATCTCGCAGGTGGCAGAGCTGACGCTCGCCGACGGCAAGGCCCGGGGCAAGCGGCAGACCGAGTTCGGCTACGACGTGATCGAGGCGCCGCTGCCGGCGGTGATCGCCGTCTCGGACGCGATCAACGAGCCGCGCTACCCGTCCTTGAAGGGGATCATGGGCGCGAAGAAGAAACCGCAGGAGACGCTCTCGGCCGCCG
>JBGOSR010000123.1:0-6208 GCA_041476065.1 Gaiellaceae bacterium | reverse complement strand
CGCACGTTGGCCTGGGCGGCCGACTTGTTCGCACGATCGCGGAACTTGAGGTACGACGGGATCGCGATTGCGAGCAGGATCCCGATGATGATGATCACGACAAGCAGCTCGATCAGGGTGAAACCACCCTGGCCTTCGCTCTTGTGGATCCTCTGGCTAAGTCTTGCAAGCATTCTCTCTACTCCTCCTTGATGGGGCGAAGTCCGTGGCTCTCTGCTCCCTATCGACGGCGTGGAATCCCCCTACACCCCCAATTGGGGGGATGTGCCAGACGGCTCTCACCCACTCGATCACCCGCTCGTTCTGCTCACGCACGCGTGCGCGACGCGTGTAAAGCCACGGTCGTTCGGTGCCGATAGCCGGGGTATGAGCTCAACTCCACCACGTCTTCGCGTCATGGGACTTGCAGGCGGCCTCGCGGTCCTTGCGCTGGCGGCAGGATTCTTTCTGCTGAGCCAGGGCCAACCATCGTCGAGCGCCGCCACGCCCCACAAGATCGTCCCGCTCTCGCAGCGGTCGCACGGAAAGGCCAACAGGCACGCAGTGAAGCCGGCGCCTTCCAAGCCGGCCGCACATAAGCCGGCTGCGCACAAGCCGGCCGTGGCGAAGAACGGCCTGCCCGCCGCTCTCGCCGCAGCTCTTTTGCGGAATCACGTCGTCGTCGTCTCTCTGTATGCCCCGAACGTGGAGCTGGATGACGTGGCGATGCGCGAGGCGCAGGCCGGAGCAGCAGCAGCAGGCGTCGGGTTCGTCGCTCTGAACGTAATGAGCGAAGCCCAGTCCGGGCCGCTCACGAAGGAGCTCGGAGTCCTAGAGGATCCTAGCGTGCTGATTTACCGCCGGCCTAGCGAGCTCGTTACTCGTTTCTCGGGCTTCGCCGACAAGCAGACGGTCTTCCAGGCGGCTCGGAACGCGGGCCTGTGAGTAGCTTGAACGCCGAGCCCCAGCCGGGCCCCGCCGCAACTCACGGCGGAGGCCGCGCGATGGACGACGACTTCACGCGCACGGCTCGCAAGGACGGCCGTCAGGTCGTCACGCTCAGGCGCCTGATGCTGGGCAATCAGTTCATCGTCGAGAGCGACGTCTATCCCGTCGGGACGATGAGGGTTGAACCGGTTCGCCCGGGCCCGTATCTCTTCGGCAGCCGCGAAGAGGCGAGCGCGTTCATCGAAGAGACGACGCTCGCGCTCGAGTACCTCGGCTGCGAAATTTCCTGAGCCCAGCCGCCTAGTCCCCTCGAGCCATGTCCCGGTGCCTGGCACCTGGACATGTCCTGTGCGGCGCGCCAGACGTGAACGAGGCTGACGGCCGAGGCCTCCGGCCAACGCGAGGGACGGAACGGCAGTTCGCCTATTCGGCCGTGTCCGGGTGCCAGGCACCTGGACATGTCCCCGTCGAGGCGTCGCTCCCTCGGCATGTGTGCTCTTCGTGGCGGAAAGTGCGCAGCACTTTGCGCAAGTCCCGGGCCCGTGCCCCGGGACCTCAGTTCGACCGTGGCATGGGCGGGCCATCGGCGCGTCGGTCCTCGGCTCGCGTCCTGTTGGTCGCGCAAAGTGCGAAGCAGTTTGCGCGAGTCACGGCCTGTGGCCCGGGACCTCTTCCCGGGCCCGTGGCCCTGGGACCTCTGCTAGGAGCTCTGACTGCCGGCCCAGCGCGTGCGGACCGCGGAGCCCAGCCACTTGTCGGCCGACTCCTCGAGCAGGTCGACGGAGACGATCGCGTTGGGCCTGAGGTAGCGATCGCCGAAGAAAGGCCAGGTGGCATCAGCTTCGGCCGCCGCGATCTCACGAACGACGTCCTGCGCACACGCCGAAGCCTCGGCCGCCGTGTTGAAGGTGCCGACCTCGAGGGTCTCACCGTCACGCAGGCGGAGGAGCACGGCATGGATCGATGACGTGCCAGGCTGAGGCTGCTCGCTCGGTGCCGGTGTCGCGGCGGGAGTCTCCGGCGGCCGAGGAGCAACGGCCTCTTCAAGCGGAGCCGGCGCGCTCACGAGCGGCTGTTCAGCGGCAGGGGGAGCGACGAATGGCACAGGGGGAGCCTCTGGCGCGGGCTGAGCCTCGATGGGCTCAACGGGAGGCTGCGAGGGAGTACTGACCGGCAGCAACGGCTCGAGAGGAGCAGGGTCAGCTTCGACCGGCGGCGCTGCGGGAGGCGTGATCGCCTGCGGAACCAGTGTTGGCTCCTGCTGCAGAGAGGGCTGTTCGAGAAG
Source organism: Gaiellaceae bacterium (assembly GCA_041476065.1). GTDB lineage: Bacteria > Actinomycetota > Thermoleophilia > Gaiellales > Gaiellaceae > VAXT01. Next base: position 3,996 of record JBGOSR010000123.1, on the reverse strand, counting down.
CGGTGACGGAGTCTCCTCGACCGGCACGATCGGCTCCACGACCAGAGGCTCCGGCTCGACGGTCTCCGCACCTGGCTCAATCACAAACGGCGATTGCAGGAGCGGAGCCTGAACCGGATCGGCGTCGCGCGTCTCGACAGACGGAGGAACGGTCGGCATCTGCGTCACGGCAGGCGCCATCGCGACTTGCTCGGGCTGCCGAGCCGGCTCCGGGAGATGAGTCGTCTCAGGCTGTGCAGCTGGCTCCTGGACAAGAATCGGCTCCGGCTGGGGAGCCGGCTCCTGCCGAAGAGCTGTCCCCTGCGTGGCCACGCTGGCATACGCCTCGTCGATCGCACGAATCAGCTCGCTCTGGAGCGCCACCACGAGCCGCGGCTCCGAGCCGAGCGTCCGGCGCAGGTTCTCGAGCACGAGCTCGTTCGAGGGGTCGGCCACGGCGACGACGAGCTGACCGTCTTCGTAGCGGAGCGGAAGCGCGGTCTGCAGGCGAGCCTTCTCCTCGGAGACCATCTGGAGTGCGGTCGCCTCGGCATCGGAAGCACGAACCTCGACGAACGGGAGGCCCTTCTGGCCAGCGAGCAGGCGCCCGAGATCGCGCTCGTGCAGCCATCCGCGCTCGAGCAGCACCTCTCCGAGGCGCTTGCCGCTACGCATGCCCTCCTGAAGCGCATCCTCGAGCTGCTCTTCGGCGAGGAGCCCGGCTCGGAAGATGAGCGTGCCCAGGGGAACGTCGCGCATCGGTGTGGATCCGTCGTCGATGAGGGCCGCCGCGGCGGTTGCCGGCACGTGGTGCTGGGTCATCTTCGCGGCGGGCGGTGGGGCGGGCGGCTCGGGCTCGGGCACAGGCGCAACGGGCTCGGCGGCGACCTCAACAGACTCGATCAGCGGCGACGGCACCGCGGCCAGCTCGGGGCTGGCCGGTGCAGCCTCAGGCTGCGCCGGATCGATGAAGAACGTGCCGTTCGATGGAGTGCTAGAAGACATTGCCGCCTTTCGATCAGGGATTTGCCGCTGTGCCTTGGCAAGCTCGGGGTCGACGAGCGCAAGCTCCGGCGTGACAACGTCGCTACCGGTCCTGCTCAAGGCCAATCCTTTGCTTTGGTATCGGCGCTCCTTCGGTCCGCGCCATCACTCGAATGGGGTACCTCAGACGAGGACACGGCCGAGCTCCTCGAGGGACGTGACTCCTGAGACAACCTTCGCGAGACCGTCGTCCCACAGCGAGCGCATGCCTTGCTCGATGGCTTTCGCCTCCAGCTCTTCACGGGTCGCACGCTTCACGGCCATCGTCTCGATCTCCTCGCTCATCAAGAGCAGCTGGTAGATGCCGATTCGGCCCTTGTAGCCCGTCTGACTGCACCGGGGGCAGCCCTTCTTGCGGTAGAAGGCCATCCCGTCGGAAGCGGCCATCACGTCAGGCGAGACGCGGTTTCGCAGCAGCTCGTCGGACGAGGGGTTGTACATCTCGCAGCAATGTGAGCAGAGCTTTCGGGCGAGACGCTGTGCGAGCACGGCGGTCACCGCGGAACCGGTCAGGAAGGGCTCGACGCCCATCTCGTTGAGGCGGGTGATCGCGCCCGGAGCGTCGTTCGTATGCAGCGTCGAGAGGACGAGGTGGCCCGTCAGCGCGGCCTCGATCGAGATCTTTGCGGTCTCGGCGTCACGAATCTCGCCGACCATCACCACGTCCGGATCGGAACGCAGGATCGAGCGAAGCGCCGAGGCGAAGGTGAGGCCCGCCTTGAGGTTGATCTGAATCTGATTGACGCCGGTCAGCCGATATTCGACGGGATCCTCGATCGTCACGATGTTGATCTCCGGCCTGTTGATCTCGGCGAGCGCAGCGTAGAGCGACGTCGACTTACCGGAGCCCGTCGGACCGGTCACGAGCAGAGCGCCGGTGGGGCGGCGGATGATCTCGCTCAGGCTCTGGCGCATGTCGTCGGGCAGGCCGAGCTCCTCGAGCGTCGGCGCCTTCTTCGACTTGTCGAGGAGCCTCATCGAGAGCTTCTCGCCGTCGACGGTGGGAAGCGTGGCGACGCGGATATCGAGCATTCGCCCCGCCGTTCGGGCGTTGAGTGAGATTCGGCCGTCCTGGGGCTTTCGGCGCTCGGCGATGTCGAGCTTGGCCAGCACCTTCAGGCGCGTCGTGACGCCGGCCATCATCCGCTTGGGGATGCGCTGGATCTCGTGGAGCACGCCGTCGATGCGGAAGCGCACGACGATCCCTTCCTTCTGAGGCTCGAAATGCATGTCGCTCGCTCCGTCCTCGGCGGCCTGGAAGATCAACGAGTTGACCAGCCGCACGAGCGGGGCATCGGAGATGCCGTCGTCAGCCTCGAGATCGTCCTCTTCGTCGTCGATTTCCTCGAACTCGTCGGCCTCGTCGTCGAACATCGCGCGGGCGCCGAACGCCTCCGCTGCTCGAGACAGCCGCCGGATCTCGACTTCGATGTCATCTCGGTTCGCAACTGCGATCTCGAGCTGGTACCTCGTCGCGAGCCGCAGCTCGTCGATTGCGTGCACGTTCTGCGGGTCTGCGACAGCGATCAGGAGCTTGTCCCCCTCGATTGCATACGGGATCGCGCAGACACGCTCGAGGACGTGCAACTGGATCAGCTCCGCAGCCTCCGGCGAGACACCCTTCTCGACGATGTCGACGATCGGAAGGTTGTGCCGGGCGGCGACCGAGCGGGCGATGCTCACTCCCTCGGCGAGCCCTTCCTCGACGAGCGCCTGGGCAAACGAGCCCGTCCGGGCGCGGTCGCGCACGAACGCGAGCTTGTCCGCAGGCAAGATGCCCGTGGCCTCGACGACGTCGGCGACGAGCTCCGCGAGCGGATTGACGTCGAACGCCCCCTGGAGCGGAGCCGCGCTTTCCTGCGCGGCGTCCGTCTCGCCGGAGACAGTTCTCAACATGGGCTGCCGCTCGTTGTCCATACCTCGATTGAGGTATCGGCGCCCGGGGCAGGCCGCTTAAGCGCCTAGGAGCCTCAGGTAGGCGTCGAGCGCCCAATTCCCTGCAAAGAGGGCGACAATCGAGCCAACCGCGAGGAACGGAGCGAAGGGAATCGCCATCTTCCGAGCCGCCTGGCCGTGCCGTGCGAGCAGGTAGATCCCAGGCACGAGCGCGGAGAGCATCCCGAGCATGAGCGCGACGGCCACCAGCTTGCCGAGCGCGGCTCCCATCAGGAGGGCGAGCTTGACGTCTCCCATCCCCATTCCAGCCGGATAGGCCAGTACTGCGAGGAACAGGAAGAGAGAGGCGCCGAGCGCGCAGAGGAGCCATTGGAAACTGGGCACGCGCACGGTCTGCGCGACGAGCACGAGCACGGTCGCAGGCAGCACGATCCGGTCGGGGACGATCCGATGCTCGAAGTCGACCGCCGAGATCGCAACGAGAACGCAGCAGAAGAACGCCGCGATCGCTGCCTGGAACGACAGTCCGAACGCGAGCACGCAGCCCGAGACCGCAAGCGCCGAGACGAGCTCGACCGCCGGGTAGACGAGCCCGATCCGCGTCCCGCAGTGGCGGCAGCGGCCCCGCAGGACGAGATAGGAGACGAGCGGGACGTTGTCGTACCACGCGATCGGGGCCGAGCACGCCATGCAGGCGGAGCCGGGCCGCACGAGCGACCGGTGGAGCGGCACACGGGCGGCGACGACGTTGAGGAAGCTTCCGACGGCGAGGCCCGGAGCAAGCGCAAGTGCGGCGAAGGCAGGGTTCATCCCAATCGAGTATCGGCGCATTCCGGGCAGAAGTTGAACCAGCTCCGAAGCGGGGCCAGACCCGGTAGGGAGGCTTCTAGAAGCAGCTCGTAATCGTAAGAGGTCGTCAAGCCTCGATCTCGACGCAGGGCGGGACCGTCGAGGAGCCGTCCCGTGGCCAGCCGTGCTCTTAGTCGCGGAAAGTGCGCAGCACTTTGCGCGAGTCCCGGGCCCGGGCCCCGGGACCTCCCTAGCCCCAGGAGCCGGGCTCGTTCACGATCGAAATCG
>JBGOSR010000122.1:0-6226 GCA_041476065.1 Gaiellaceae bacterium | reverse complement strand
TTTCGCTGTCGGAGCGCTCCCGCAACACGTCACCCCCTCCTGGGACCTGAAGACGCTCTACGTCCTCAACGACCAGGGCAACAGCATCACGCCGATCGACCCCCGAACGGCGAAGCCGGGGAAGCCGATTTCGGTCGCCGACCCCTACAACATGTACTTCACGCCGAACGGGCGCTACGCGATCGTCGTCGCGGAGCGTCTCCAACGACTCGATTTCCGCGATGCGCACACGTTTCGCCTCCACCGCTCGGTGCACGTGCCGTGCCGGGGGGTCGACCACATGGACTTCTCGGCCGACGGCTCCTACCTCGTGGCGAGCTGCGAGTTCTCGGGACAGGTGATCAAGGTCGACGTCGCCCGCGAGCGTGTCGTCGACGTCCTCTCGCTGCGCGGCGGCGGAATGCCCCAGGACGTGAAGCTCTCACCGGACGGCCGGGTCTTCTACGTGGCCGACATGCATGCGAACGGCCTCTGGGAGATCGACGGAGGGAGCTTTCGGGTGACTGGGTTCCTCCCCACCGGGCTCGGCGTCCACGGCCTCTACCCCAGTCGCGACGACAGGTTTCTCTACGCGACGAACCGAAGCGAGGGGACGATCTCGGTGATCAGCTTCAGGACCCGCCGGGTCGTCCACAAGTGGAGGATCCCCGGCGGGAGCCCGGACATGGGAAACGTCTCGGCCGACGGCAAGGTCCTCTGGCTCTCGGGGCGGTACAACGCGGAGGTGTACGCGATCTCGACTCGGACGGGCAAGCTGCTGGCGAGGATCCCGGTCGGCCGGAGCCCCCACGGCCTATGCGTCTGGCCCCAACCGGGCCGCTACTCGCTCGGCCACACCGGAATCCTGCGGTAGCCGGAGAACGCAAGAGGCCCGCTTCCGCGGGCCCCTTTTGGATGGGAGACATGCAGGGGAGAAACTAAGCGGCGGGCATGAGCGTTCCCTCGCCGGGCCCCGGACCTCCGCGGAAATGGAATCCCTCGCGCGGCCCTGCCCCCCGGAAGGGCCCCCGGAAGGTTCCGTTGATCATGCCGTCGATCCGGGTCTTCAGCTCGGCCAGCTCTTTGTCGGCCTGGGCCTTCGTGAGGTGTCCGTCCTTGACAGCCTGGTCGAGCATCTTCTGTGCGGAGCCGATCATCACCTGCTTGAGCCCGTCGACAGACTTGTTTTGAGCCTTCGCGACCTCCGCGAGCGTCTTCCCGCCGCCAAGCTTCTGCAGCAGCTGCGGAACGGTCAGTCCGAGATAGCCGGCCGCCGCCGAGAGGTGGCCGCCGTCAGGCGCTCGGTGACCGAAGTCGCCGTGGCCGAAGTCGCCGTGGCCGAAGTCGCCGAACCGGTGCGGGCCGCCGAAGAACGGTACGCCGCCCGCTTGAATCCTGGCCTTCATCGCGTCAGCCTGGGCCTTGCTGATCCGGCCCGCCTTGAGATCGGCGTCGACCTGGTCGATCGCGGCCGCCTTCGTCGCGTCCTGGAGCTTCTGGGTCGAGATGCCCAGATGTCCCGCGACCCGAGCGAGGAATCCGTTCCCGGACGTCGCCGAGCTACCAGACGCTGCGATCGCGCCGCCGGCTCCGACCGCGAGGCCGAGCGCTGCTGTAGCTGCGAGTGTTCTCTTCGACTTGAGCATGTTCATCGCGGGTCCTTTCGGCTTGATCTGCTCACATCCAAACACCGGCGGCTAAGGGCAATCTGAGGCCGGCCTAAGAATGCGCTAAGAATCCAGGAGAGAGGCCGCTCGAGGCGGCCGTTTCTCCGGTTCAGCTTGGGATTGACCTTACGAGGGCCGCGTCGCGAGCTTCACCTGACTCGTATGCGTCTGGCCGTTCCGCCAGTACGTGATCGAGACCGTATCGCCCGGGTGCTTCGAGTCGATCAGGCGCTGCAGCTCCTCGGACGTGCTGACCTTCTGACCGTCGACCGCCGTCAGGACATCGCCGCCGGTCGAGTAGGGCGTGCCGCCGATGGTCTTCGAGCCGGTCGCGGCATGCAGCCCGGCCTTCTCCGCGGGCGTGCCTTTCCGCACCTTGTAGATCTCGACGCCTGCGACGAGCTTGAGGTCCGACGCGACCGACGAGGGAACGGTCTGAACGGAGACGCCCAGGTAGGCGTGCACTGCTTTGCCGCTCCCGATCAGCTGGGCCGCGATCGAGCTGATCGTGTTCGAGGGAATCGCGAAGCCGACGCCGTCGCTTCCGCCGCCGTCGCTGCGGATCTGCGCGTTGACGCCGATCACCTGGCCCTGCGAGTTGAGCAGGGGGCCACCGGAGTTGCCGTGGTTGATCGCCGCGTCGGTCTGGATCGAGTCGTTGATCGTGAACTCGTTCGGCGCCTGCATCTGCCGGTGCAACGCGCTGACGATGCCGCTCGTGACGGTCTCCTCGAGCCCGAACGGGCTGCCGATCGCAACCACGCCGTCCCCGACGAGCACCTTGCTCGAATCTCCGACTGCAAGCGGGGTCAGGATCGACTGTGGCGCGTCGACCTTGATCACGGCGAGGTCCGTCGAGGCATCGGAGCCGACGACGGTCGCCCTGTACGTGCCGCCGTTCCAGAAGCGAACCGACACCGATTGCGCGCCGTCGACGACGTGCTCGTTGGTGACGACGTCCCCCTTCGAGTCGTAGACGAAGCCCGACCCCTGCGCCTGTTGCGTCCCTCCCCCGCCGAACGGGTTCGTGGCCGTGGACGTGACCGTGATCTCGACCACACCTCTGTAGGAGCGCCGGTAGATCTGACCGATCGTGAGCGCGCTCGTGTTGGCCGCCGGCTCCGAGTTCCCGACGGCGACCTGGCGGACGACCGTCCTCGTCCCGGGCGACGAAAAAGTCGAATACGCGACGGCGCCCGCACCCGCCCCGACGGCGAGAGTCGCGACGGCAGCCATGATCACGGTCGAGGTTCGTCCTGGGCGATGCATCGGGTTCCTTTCGATTCGGATGGTCGTATGAGAGCAGTCCGGGCTAAGGACCGCCTGAGAGCCGTCTAAGAACTGGCTAAGAGACGGGCTTCTTATTCGCTTCTCATGCTCGTCGCGCAAGAATTGGGACATGAAGATCCTCGTCGTCGACGACGAACGCGCGGTCCGCGAGTCGCTGCGCCGCGCACTCGAGCTCGAGGGGTACGAGATCGAGCTCGCGGCTGACGGCAACGAGGCGATCTACCGTCTCGAGTCGACCGACGAGCCCGACGCGATGATCCTTGACGTGCTCATGCCCGGCCTCGACGGGCTCGAAGTCTGCCGGCGGGTGCGCAGCACGGGCAGCAAGCTCCCGGTGCTGATGCTGACTGCCCGCACCGAGGTGGAGGACCGGGTCGCGGGCCTCGACGCGGGCGCCGACGATTACGTCACGAAGCCGTTCGCGCTCGAGGAGCTCCTGGCCCGCGTGCGGGCGCTCCTGCGACGGGCGAGCGATGAGGCCGGCGAGGTTGCCCGGTTCGCCGACCTCGAGCTCGACCCCGGCACGCGCCAAGTCCAGCGAGGCGGCAGGCCGATCGAGCTCACGCGGACGGAGTTCTCGTTGCTCGAGCTCTTCATGCGGAACCCGCGCCAGGTTCTGACGCGGTCGGTCATCTTCGAGCGCGTGTGGGGCTACGACTTCGGGTTCGCGTCGAACTCCCTCGACGTCTACATCGGCTACCTGCGGCGCAAGACGGAAGCAGGCGGCGAGCCTCGGCTCATCCAGACCGTCCGCGGCGTCGGGTACGCGCTGCGCGAGCCATGAGCTTTCGCGTCCGGCTCACGCTCGTCGCGGCTGCGGCGGTGGCTCTCGCGGTGCTTGCCGCGTCCGGGACCGTCTGGTTCGTGGTCAGGGACACCCTGTACACGCAGGTGGACAACCGGCTGAAGACCGGTGCGCAGGAGATCACTCGAGGACCTCAAATCCAGATCGAGCAGACGCCCGACGGGCGGCGATACATCGAGCTCACGCGAGACATCCTCGGGTCCGGCGGCTACATCCAGATCGTCAGCTCTGACGGATCCGCCTTGCGGACCTTCGAGGAAACCCAGGCGCTCCCGGTCGGACAGAGGGCGCTCGCGACTGCGCAAAGCGGCCGGGGTACGTTCTTCAGCGATTCGAAGGTCGGCGGCACCGACGTCCGGGTCTTCACCGCCCCCGGAACGGACCAGCGCGGACGCAGCTACGCCATTCAGGTCGCCCAGTCGCTGACGGACGTGCACCGCACGCTCGACCGCGTCACGCTCTTCCTGATCCTGATCGCAGCCGGCGGCATCGGGATCGCCGCTGCGCTCGGTCTCCTAGTCTCGAGAGCGGCGCTCGCACCTGTTCGCCGGCTCACAGAGGCAAGCGAGAAGGTCGCGCACACGCGCGATCTGTCCGAGCGCATCGATGCGGGGGGCCGCGACGAGCTGAGCCGTCTCGCGGCGAGCTTCAACTCCATGCTCGGCGCCCTCGAGGAATCGACGCGCGCACAACGACAGCTCGTAGCCGATGCGTCCCATGAGCTGCGAACTCCGCTGACGAGCCTGCGCACGAACATCGAAGTGCTCGCAACCGAGCGAAAACTCCCCCCGGGCGAGCGCCAGCGGCTCCTCAGCGATGTCGTCGAGCAGCTCGGCGAGATGACGACGCTGATCTCGGAGCTGATCGAGCTCGCACGCGGCGAGCAGAGCCCCGAGAACCTCGAGGACGTCCGCCTCGACCTGCTTGCGGCAGACGCGGTGGAGCGTACGCGACGCAACCGTCCAGGGATCGAGTTCAAGACCGACCTCAGCGAGTCGCTCGTGCACGGCGTCCCGAGAACGATCGAGCGCGCGGTGGCCAATCTGCTCGACAACGCAGCCAAGTGGAGCCCACCCGGCGGGGAGGTGGAGGTCGAGGTTCGCAACGGAGAGGTGACCGTTCGGGACCATGGTCCCGGTATCGCCGAGGACGACCTGCCCTACGTCTTCGACCGCTTCTACCGCGCGAGCTCGGCCCGCGGCCTTCCGGGCTCCGGGCTCGGGCTTGCGATCGTCCGCCAGGTGGCCGAAGCGCACGGAGGCCAGGTCGTCGCCGAGCGGGCCAACGGCGGCGGGACGATCATGCGGCTACGGCTGAACGGCTCGGCCGTCGGGCAGTAGCCGCTCCGTACGCCATGATTCGGCAGGTGAAGCACGCCCTTCCGATCCTCCTGCTCGCCACCGTTGCCCTCGCAGGCTGCGGCGGCGACGTCGATCCCGCGACGACTCCGGCGGGTCGCGCACAGGTTCAGTACCTCGAGAACCTCTACAACAGCCGCTTCGAGCCGGCCTACGCCTCCCTGCACCCGGCGTACAAGAAGATCGTCTCGCGCATTCATTTCTCGGACTGCGCCGCGAGCACGATTCCGATCGGCCAGCTCGACTCGATCGAGGTCCTCGACGTCTTCGACGATCCGATTCAGATCCCGGGAGCCGGGCAGCAGAAGGCAAAGGCGGTTCGGGTGCGGATCACCTCGACCTCCGGCAAGGCTGTCACGTTCGTCAGCCACGAGGTGCAGGTCGGGAACCAGTGGGACTGGGTGCTGAACGACTCGGCGGTCACCGCCTACAAGGCGGGCCGCTGCCCCGGCACCACGTAGGAGCCCACCGGCCCGGAGGCCCCGGGCCTCCTAGCTGGAGTTCCTCAGCCCCTGAGCTTCGGGCAGAGTCTCCAGGCGCTTCAGAGTGTTGTTCTCGATCTGCCGGATGCGCTCACGGGTGACGCCGAACGCGCGGCCGACCTCCTCGAGCGTGCACGGCTGTGCGCCGGTGAGCCCAAACCGGAGCTCGATCACCTGCCGCTCGCGGTCGGGAAGCGAGTCGAGCGCCCTCTGGATGTCCTCCCGGCGAAGCGAGACGGACGCCGTGTCGAACGGTGACTCTGCCTGCTCGTCCTGGACGAAGTCGCCGAGCTCCGACTCTTCCTCCTCGCCGATCGGCTTCTCCAGCGAGACGGGCAGCTGGGCCATGCGCAGGATCTCGCGCACCTCCTCGGGGGTGATCTCGAGCTCGAGCGCGATCTCCTCGGGCTGCGGCTCGCGACCGAGCCGCTGGACGAGCTGGCGCTCGATGTGCACGACCTTGTTCAGCTTCTCGACCATGTGCACGGGGATGCGGATCGTCCGCGCCTTGTCGGCGATCGCACGCGTGACGGCCTGGCGGATCCACCAGGTCGCGTAGGTCGAGAACTTGTAGCCCTTGCGGTAGTCGAACTTCTCCACCGCGCGGATCAGGCCGAGCGAGCCTTCCTGGATCAGGTCGAGGAA
>JBGOSR010000121.1:0-6249 GCA_041476065.1 Gaiellaceae bacterium | reverse complement strand
TGGAACCGGCTCTGGACGTTCCGAGGGCAACGTGGCCATATCGCATATCAGGGTCTTCGCTTCTTCGTCGTCTCGCTGTTCGCGCTCGGTGCGAACGAGCTGTTGCTGACGGGCTTCGTGGCCGCCGGGATCGGGAAGATCGTCGCGCAGGCGATCGCGGTCGTGCTCGTGACGCCCATCAACTTCGTGGGCAACAAGCTCTGGTCGTTCAGGCGTCATTAACCCAGTGACGCGAGCTGCCCTCGCACTGCTGGCCATGGCGGTGCTCGCGCCTGCCGCGCACGCGACCACCACGGCGACCAGGCCTGTCTACGACTCGAAAGGGCGGCTCATCCAAGCCCCGTTCGCGCCGCTTGCGCCACGCGCGCACCTGACGAAGCAACACGCGACGTCGATCTTCCTCCGCGACGGCAGGGTCGCCGCCTGGCTCGACCGCTACCCGAAGCGGGACCGGGTGACCGATGCGACGTTCGACCCGAAGCGCGCGGACTGGAAGATCGGGGTCTGGTGGCGCTCTGCAGGAGAGATCGCGGTCGGGCGCGTGGACGACGGCACCGGCGTCGTCACCGAAGCGTGGACCGGGCCGCAGGTCGCGTGGAAGATGGCCCGCGGCTCCAGCGGCGCGTTCGGCGGCAAGGAGATCAACAGCGTCGGCATCTGGCTCGGGTTCTGCATCGTCTTCCTGCTCGGCCTCGCCGATCTCCGCCGCCCGCTCAGCCTGCGCAACGTCGATCTCCTCGTCCTGCTCTCGTTCTCGGTCTCGCTCTGGTTCTTCAACCGCGGTGAGATCTTCACAAGCGTTCCGCTCGTCTATCCGCCGCTCCTCTACCTGCTCGTGCGAATGGTCTGGAGCACGTGGCGAGGCGGGCCAGGCTCGTCGCGAGCGGTCTGGCCCTTGTGGCTGCTCGCGGCTGCGACGATCTTCCTCACCGGCTTTCGCCTCGGGCTCAACGTGCGCGACTCGAATGTGATCGACGTCGGCTACTCCGGGGTGATCGGCGCGAACCGCATCGTCCACGGGCAATCGCCGTACGGCCACATGCCGGTCGAGGGGAAGCTGAAGGCATGCGGGCCGAAGGACTCCGACGGCGAGATCCGCGAGCGCGTCCAGACGAACGGGCGCTGCGAGTCGGCGAACGACCGAGGCGATACCTACGGGCCGGTCGCATACGAGGCGTACATCCCCGCCTACGCGGCGCTCGGGTGGAGCGGCCGTTGGGACAAGCTGCCGGCTTCGCACGCGACGTCGATCGCGTTCGATTTGCTGGCGCTGCTCGGTCTGATGCTTCTCGGACGCCGGTTCGGAGGGGCGCGGCTCGCTGTCATGCTTCCGTTCTCCTGGGCCGCGTACCCGTTCACGCAATACGTGTCGAGCTCGAACACGAACGACGCGATCATGCCCGTGCTGCTCATCTTCGGGTTCTGGCTCGTGACGTCTGCCTTCGGGCGCGGGGCGTTGCTCGCGCTCGCGGGCTGGACGAAGTTCGCCGCGCTGCTGCTCGTGCCGTTGTGGGCTGGGTACCCAGAGGCGCGCCGTCTGGCGGGAAAGCGTGCTTTTGCAGGTGGTTTCGGTGCAGCGACTCTCGCCGCCTTCTCCATTCTCCTCCTCGAACCGAACCCGGCGCACGCGGCCCGGGTGTTCTGGGACCGCACCTTCGGCTGGCAGGTCGGCCGCGACTCGCCGTTCTCGATCTGGGGCTGGGGCCAGTACCACGCCGCCGGCATCCCCGACCTCGGCGTGCCGCAGCAGGTCTTCGTCGGCCTGCTGGCGCTCGGCGCAGTCGCCTGCTACTTCGTGCCGCGCCGCAAGACTCCGCTCCAGCTCGCAGCTCTCACCGGGGCGCTCCTGATCGGCTTCGAGCTCGCGTTGACGCACTGGTTCTACCTCTACATCCCCTGGTTCTTCCCGTTCGTCGCCTTCGTCGTCCTGGCTCCGCGTCGCCGGCGGCTGGCGCCTCCTCCGAGTGACAGCGAACCCCAAGAGCTCGTTGCAGCCGGCTGACCGGGCTTTCGCCGTGGCGGCGACGCTCGCGGCGCTCGTGCTGTTCCTTGTCGCCTGGGGCGTGCTGCACCACGGCTACTTCACGCGCCATCCGATTGTCGACACGCCGGTCTACGAGCGCTACGGATCCGCGATGGCCGACGGCAAGCTGCCCTACCGGGACTTCGCGGTCGAGTATCCGCCCGGTGCGTTGCCGGTGTTCGTCGTGCCCGCGCTCGGGGATGTGAGCTTCGACACGTTTCGCGTCCGCTTCGAGACGCTGATGGCCTTGCTCGGCGAGGCGATGATCGTCTGCGTCGCGATCGCCCTCGTCGCTCTCGGTGCCGGGAGGAAACGGCTGCTGGGAGCGCTCGGCTTCGTCTCGCTGGCGCCGCTCGCGCTCGGGCCGGTCGTGATCTCGCGGTTCGACCTCTGGCCGACGGCGCTCACTGCGGCAGCGCTCGCCGCTCTCGCTTCTGGACGCCTGCGCCTCGGGCACGTCGCGCTCGGCGCCGCGGTGGCGGCAAAGCTGTACCCGGCCGTGCTCGCTCCCATTGCGGTCGCGTACGTCTGGCGCCGTGAGGGCAGGCGCGAAGCGCTCATCTGCGCCGGCGTGATGGGAGCGGTAATCGCTCTCGCCTTCGCACCGTTCCTCGTGCTGGCACCGGCCGGCCTCTGGCACAGCTTCTCGGGCCAGGCTTCTCGCCCGCTCCAGATCGAGAGTCTCGGTGCGGGCCTGCTTCTGGTCGCACACCACGTGTTCGGGACCGGGATCACGATGGAGTCGAGCCACGGCTCGCAGAACCTCACCGGGTCGGCTGAGGGTGTCCTCGCGGCGGCGCAATCGGTGTTGCAGTTGGCCGTCCTCGTCGCAGTGTGGATCCTGTTCGCGCGGGGCCCGGCCGGTCGGGACAGGCTCATCCAGGCGAGCGGCGCCGCCCTCGTCGCCTTCGTCGTCGGCGGCAAGGTTCTCTCGCCGCAGTTCCTGATCTGGCTGATCCCGGTGATCCCGCTCGCCCTAGCCGGCGGTGACAGTCACAGTGACAGTCACAGTGACAGTCACCGCCGGGGGATCGTGGCGGCCGCATTGCTGGCGGCGGCGCTTGTCCTCACGCAGCTCTGGTTCCCGTACCGCTACTGGCAGCTCGCGCTCCACTTCGGAGCGCTCCAATCCTGGTTGGTCCTGGCCCGCGACATCGTGCTCGTGGCGCTCCTGCTGGTGTTGCTCGTGCCTCTACGGCACCGGGACGCGAATCGCCTCGCAGCTCGTCGCACGGCCTGAGTCGTCGCACTCGACGAGCGCCCCCTCGAGGCGGTTGCCGCCCTCTGCCGTCTCGAACCTGACCGGCATCCCGGTGCGCATCCGCTGAATCGCGAGCTCGTACTTGACGCCGATCACCGAGTCGTGCGGCCCGGTCATGCCCGCATCGGTGATCGCCGCCGTCCCGCCCGGCTGCACGCGCGCGTCGCTTGTCTGGACGTGGGTGTGCGTGCCGAAGACCGCGGTCACGCGGCCGTCGAGGTAGTGAGCCATCGCCACCTTCTCGCTCGTCGCTTCGCCGTGGAAGTCGACGAGGACGATCGAGGTCTCGCGGCGCGCCTCCTCGACGAGCTCGTCGATCACCTCGAACGGGGCAACCGCGGGCTGCATGAAGAGATCGCCGAGTAGGTTGATGACCGCGACGAGCGTGCCGTCCCGGGCCGGCGCGACTGTCAAGCCCCGGCCGGGCGACTGGGCGGAGAGGTTCGCGGGCCGGATCAGCCGGTCGCTGCCCGAGAGGTAGGGTGCAATCTCGCGCCGACGCCAGGTGTGGTTGCCGAGCGTGAGCACGTCGACGCCCGACGCGAGCAGCTTGTCGGCGAGCTTCGGCGTGATCCCGACCCCGTCCGCGACGTTCTCGCCGTTCGCGACGCAGAAGTCGACGTCGAGCTCTTCACGTAGCGACGCCAACCGCTCCTCGATCGCACGGAGACCGGGGCGGCCGTTCACGTCGGCGACGAAGAGAATTCTCAGGGGAGCGCTAGCGTTGCCGGCCGATGGAGCTCGATCGAGACGTGGTTCCCCGCGTCCTGCGTGTAACGCGCGAGCGCCTGCTTCTCGACATGCGAGAAGTCGATGATCGTGCCGATCTTGGAGATCGCGGCGGCGACCGAGGAGCCGACCGTCAGCGCCGGGTCGGGTCGCAGGTGGGTCAACGTGACGACGAGCGCGGGCTCGTTCGTCGGCTGGATGTCGATGCGGGCGCCGAACTCCTTGCCCCGCAGCATGAGCGGCGTAATGCCGACGATCGTCCCGTCCACCGGCGAGTAGACGTCCGTCTCTGTTGGCGCTCCCACGTCGAGCGCAGCGGTGCCGGGCCCGGTGTCACCACCGAGCTGGTAGTAGGTCAGTCCGTTCGTGCCACCCCCGAAGAGCTTTTGCGCAATGCGTGCGAGCAGCCCCTCGTTGGCCTGGCGGCCGACCGGCTCGAGCGCGAGCGCTCCGTCGCCGACCGCGTGGTACCCGATCGCCGTGATGCGGCTCTGGTCGATCGGTAGCTGGAGCCGGAGCGAGCCGTGCAGCGCGACGACCTGGGGACGCGGCTGGCCGGCCGGCAGCAGCTGGTTGGCCGGGACGGGCCTGGGTTGCGTGGGCGCGGGCGAGCTGGAATCGAAGGCGGTGAGAAGAAACGTGACGAGGAGCGCGATGGAAATCGCTATCAAACCGGCAATTCGCCGGGCTCTTCGTCTCGCGGCGGCTCGAGCCTTGGACGTGCGGCGCGCCTGCCCGGAAGCGCGGGGCGAGGGCATGCGTGGCACCGTAACCGATGCGTCACCGTTCTGCACGGTCGCACCTTCCGCGCGGCTGCGCAGGATGGCGAGCCTCGGAGACGGCGGCGTTTCCTCCCAGAGCTCGTAGCGGTCGAGTGCGAGCGCCCCGTCCTCGAAGGCCGACCAGTCCCAGGCCGGCGGCTTGAGGGACGTGATCTGAGCGGTACGATGGCGTTCATGTCCGGCGGGACGCCGACGATTCAAATCCCGCGCTGGATTCAGCTGGTCGGCCTTCCCGTGCTCGCGCTGATCGCGATCCTGCTCGCGGGGAAGGTCTTTCACGCCGTCTTCCTGTTCGCCGTCGCGGGGCTCGTCGCGCTGCTGCTCGACCCGCTTGTGCGCGCCCTGGAACGACTCCGGATTCCGCGCGGCTTCTCTATTGCGATCGTCTACCTCAGCTTTGCCGCTGCGCTGGCGGTTGTCGCCATCGCCATCGGCGTGATCGTCAGCACCCAGACGCAATCGGCGGCGAATCGGATCGACACGTACCTTACGAAGGAGCACGGACAGACCTCTCAGACCGGCTTCCAGGAGGACGTGGACCGGTTACAGCAATGGCTCGACACGCATCATCTCGAGCGGATCGACATCCGCAAGCAGGGCCAGGACTTCGCGTCCAACGTCAAGGGTAAGGACGTCGGGAAGTACACGTCGAAGGCGATCGACTTCGTCCGCGGCGCGGCGATCTCGATCTTCTCGCTCGTCTTCAGCCTCGTGCTGATCCTCGTCGTCTCCGTCTACATGCTCCTCGACATGGGCCGTCTCAAACAGGCGGCCGACGGGCGCTTCCCACCGCGGCCCGGCCATTCCGGGCTCATCATCCGCATGGAGCAGGCGGTTGCGGGCTACGTGCGCGGCCAGCTCCTGCTGTCGGCGATCATCGGTTCGAGCGCCGGCGTCGGCCTCTGGTTGCTCGGGACGATCGGCTGGGCGCCCGGAGCCGACCGCTACGCCGTTCTCTTCGGCGCGTGGGTCGGCGTCACCGAGCTCATTCCCTACCTCGGCCCCTGGCTCGGAGGGATCGTGCCGATCGCCTACGCGATCGTGATCGACCCGATCTCGGGCCTCTGGGTGTTCCTGCTCTTCCTCGCGATCCACCAGATCGAGGGGCACGTCGTCGTTCCAAAGGTGATGGGGAGCGCTCTGCGCCTGCACCCGCTGCTCGTCATCTTCGGCCTGCTCGCAGGCGGCGAGATCTACGGGCTCGCCGGGATCCTGATCGCGCTGCCGCTCCTCGCCGCCGCGCGGGCGATCTACGAGTTCTTCTCCGAGCGGGTCGCGCTCGAGCCGTGGACGGGCGTCGGCCCGGTCCCGGTCGAGGTGGAGATCGAGGAAAAGCCCGAGCCGGCGCCGAAAGCGTGACCGGCGGCCCGCTCCTCGCGGCCCGCGGGGTCTCCCGCCGCTTCGGGGACCACTTCGGGCTCCAGCCGACCGACGTCGAGGCCCGCTCGACGGAG
>JBGOSR010000120.1:0-6330 GCA_041476065.1 Gaiellaceae bacterium | reverse complement strand
GCTCCTCGTAACGTGGCGACACGACAACGAACGGGATGCCGAGCTGCTCGAGGATCGCGCTCCGCTGCGGCGACTCGGAGGCGAGGACGAACGGCGGAGCCGGCGGGACGCTCACCCGCGCTTGCGGGCCTTCCAGATCTCCTCGGCGGGCCACTTGCGCGCCCACTCGGCCGAGACGAAGCCGTAGTAGCTGTGCGTCTCCGCCTCCGCCGGCGCCTGCAGCTCCCAGAGCCCCTCGATCTCGAAGCCGTTCTCACGCAGGAGCCGAATCCAGTCGCCGTGCGGCAGCTGAAAGTCGATCCCCTCGTCCTCGCCCGACCACTCCATGCGGTGCATGCCGAACTGCGGCCGCAGCAGCCGCTCGCCCACCTTCCCGTCGGGGTCGTCGGGCGCACAGAGAACGGAGAGCGTCGAGTTCCGCATGAAGATGAGCTCCCCGCCAGGCCGCAACAGCCGCGCCGCCTCCGGAATCCACTTGTCTGGATCGCACCAGATCGAAGCCCCGTACTCCGAGAAGACGAGGTCGAAGGACTCATCCGGCAGCGGCACGTCCTCGGCATTCGCTTCGATCAGCTCCATCGGGATCCCGAGCTCCTCGCTGCACCGCCGCGCGGTCTCGAGCTGAGCAGGCGTGATGTCAACCCCGGTTACACGAGCGCCGCGCCTAGCAAGCCACGCGCCGAAGTAGGCGGTCCCGCACCCGAGCTCGATCACGTCTTTGCCGGCCACATCCCCGAGCACGCCGAGTTCCGCCTCGGGAACCTTGAACACGCCCCAGTCGATCTCTTCCCTCTGCCAGCTGTCGCGTGCGCGACCGTCCGTGTACTCCGCATTCATCTTCGTCCAGACCTCGCGGTTCCTGGCGAGGTAATCAGTCAAACCAGAGCGCGATCTCGCGCGCGGCCGACTCGGTCGAGTCTGAGCCGTGGACGAGATTGTCGGGCATCGACAACGCCAGGTCGCCGCGGATCGAGCCGGGCGTCGCGTCGGCGGGATTCGTCGCGCCCATCGTCGATCGCACTGTTGCAATCGCGCCCTCGCCCTCCACGACGAGCGCCAGTGTCGGCCCGGACGTGATGAACTCGACGAGCTCGCCGAAGAACGGCTTGGCCGCGTGCTCGGCGTAATGCTCCTCGGCGAGCGACCGATCGACCTGGACGAGCTTCGCGTCGCGCAACTCGAGGCCGCGCTGCTCGAACCGGCGCAGGATCTCGCCGGCGAGACCGCGCCGCATCGCGTCGGGCTTGATCAGGACGAGTGTGCGTTCAGCCGCCATCGGCGGCGGATGCTACTCGGACCCGGTTTCGCTGCGAGGCGGTTCGAGCGGAGTGAAGTGGATCGGAGCCGACGACTCGATCGGCGTCTCGCAGTACGGACAGACCTGCCAGAGCGGCTCCAGCGGCGCCTTGCACGTCGCGCAGGACTGGCGGAGACGCGTCGTGCACACCGGGCAGACGAGGAAGTTCTCGTCGATCTCCGCACGACAGACCGGGCAGTGCTGGCGGGTACCGCGACCGAGGCTCTCCTCCATCGCCTTGATCTCGAGCTCGCGCTCGCGCACGTCCTCGAGGTATTCGGGAGGCCGAAAGAGCATGTAGATGAAGGTGCCGACGAAGGGCGGGATCAGCCCGAGCACGGTCGCAGCGCCGACGAGCCACGGATCCTCGATTCTCCGCCGCGCGTCCTTGTACACCCAGTAGCCGACCGCCAGCCAGAAGACCACGAGCAGGAAGAGCGCGAGGTTGCGGAAGACCGGCCAGCTACCCGACCCGAAGAAGTCGTGCAGTGTCCCGAAGAACCCTGAACCGCTGATTGCTGCCAGAACCATCTTCTCTTCCTTCCCCGTTATAGGAGAAGTTGACCGACGACGTAGCCGACGGCAAACGCGAGCCCGACGATCGTCAGCACGACGACCGCGGCGAACACGAAGACGCTCAGCCGTTCGCCAGCTTTCGTCGCTTTGCGCCTTCTTCCTCTCATGAGTAGAGATCCGCAAGGAGGTATAGCGAGCCGGTGACGAGCACGGGGCTGCCGAGCGTGCGTGCGTGAGCGAGTGCTGCGTGCGGATCGGCCACTGCTTCGATGTGCTCGAAGTGGCGTTCTGCGTGCGCCGCGAGCTTATCCTCCAAAAGGACCCGCACGTTCGTGGAACGAGTCGCGACGAGCTTGCGACCCGCGCGCGCGAGCCGCTCGAGGAGCTCGTCGACCCGCTTGTCGTCGAGGATCGAGACGCAGAGGGCGTACTCGCGGGCGGGCAGGCGCGCGAGCAGCCAGTCGACGCCTTCGGGGGTATGCGCCCCGTCCCAGACGTCGTCGCCTCGGCGCTCTAGCCGGCCCGGGATCGCGATTTCGACCTCGTGTTCGATAGGCCGGTCGAGGTATGCCTCAGCGGCCTCGCGGGCGCCGCCAACCACAACGCGTGCGCCCGACGGAACGAGCTTCGCATGGATGTTGTCCGACATGACAACTACTCTGGCTGCATGCGCAACAGCAAGCTTCTCCTTCGCGATCTGCTCCGCCGTATCTCCGAGCACTTCCGTGTGCTCGAGCGCGACATTCGTGAGCAGGACGACCGGCGCGTCGACGACGTTCGTCGCGTCGAGTCGTCCGCCGAGCCCTGCCTCGACGACCGCGACGTCCACGCCGGCCTTCGCGAACTCGGCGAACGCGGCTGCGGTCAGCGCCTCGAACTGGGTCGCGCCGAGCTCCTGCGCGGGCTCGCGAATCCGCGCGACGGCCCGCTCGAACGCTTCGGGATCACAATCCAACCGCTCGTGCCAGCCGGAGACGTGCGGCGAGGTGTAGGCGCCTGCTCGCAGGCCCTCTGCCCGCAGGAGCGCGGCGATCGTCCGGGTCGCAGTGGACTTGCCGTTCGTCCCGACCACGTGGATCGACGGGAAGGCGCGCTGGGGATCCCCGAGCGCCGCCAGGAGCGCCCGCATGCGGTCGAGCCCGAACTCCTCGGGCCACGGGCTGAGCGAGGCGACCCACTCGGTCGCGGTAGACGGGCTAGTTGCCGAGGGCATCGAGCTCACGACGGTACCGCTCGAGCTTCTCGCGCTCCGCCTCGATCACGTCCTGCGGCGCCTTCGAGGTGAAGCGCTCGTTCGCGAGCATGCCTTCGGCGCGCGCGATCTCCTTGCGGAGACGCTCGATCTCGGCCTGAGCGTCGCCGCCAACTCCCGGCTGCACCCGCTTGGCCTCGAAGATGCGGATCTCGTCCGGGTCGAGCTCCATTCGGACTCCGCTCCGCGCGAAGACTGTCGCAGCTTCCTGGACCCGGTCGAGAGCGCCCAGGTCGGCCGCGAAGGATGCGTCGGGCTCGGGCCAGGGCGCGACGATCAAACGAGTCTCCCGGTCGGGGAGGTTCGACCAGATCTCTTCGGTTACGTGTGGCAGCACGGGGTGCAGGAGCTTCAGCAGGCGCTCGAGGGCGGCCAGAGCGGTTGCGCGCGCGTCCTCGTCGCCGTCGTAGAGCCGCGGCTTGATCGCCTCGGCATACCAGTCGCAGAAGTCGTCGAAGGTGAGGTGGTACAGCGTGCTCGTCGCAGCGGAGAATTCGAACTCCGCGATCGAGCGCTCCAGCTCCGCCCGAGCCGCGTCGAGGCGCGCGAGGATCCAGCGCTCCTCGACGTCTCGCGGCCGCAAATCGGGCTGGGCGTCGCCGACGTTCGCAAGCAGCAGGCGCGAGACGTTCCAGAGCTTGTTTCCGAGCTTGCGCCCCTCCTCGATCGCGCCGGCCGAGAACCGCACGTCCTGAGTGGACGCCATCTTCAGGAGCCCGTACCGGGTCGCGTCGGCGCCGTGCTCGGCGATCAGCTCGGTCGGATCGATCCCGGTGCCGAGGCTCTTCGACATCCGGCGCCCGTCCGCAGCGAGGATCATCGCGTGGTAGTTGACGTCGTGGAACGGCGCCTCGCCCATCAGCTCGATGCCCGCCCAGATCATCCGCGAGACCCAGAGGAAGTTGATGTCACGTCCCGTCGAGCAGACGTCGCCGGGATAGAACGTCACGAGGTCGGGCGTCTCGTCCGGCCAGCCGAGCGTCGCGAACGGCCACAGCGCTGACGAGAACCAGGTGTCGAGCACGTCGTCGTCCTGCCGCAGCTCTTTGGATCCGCACTGCGCGCAGGCGGACGGAGCGCTCTCGACGATCGTCGTGTGCCCCTCGGGGCAGTACCAGACGGGGATCCGGTGGCCCCACCAGAGCTGGCGGGAGATGCACCAGGGCCGGATGTTCTCGAGGTACGAGAGCATGACCTTCGTCTGCTGCTCGGGCTTCGAGCGAACGCCCCCCTCGCGTAGCGCGACGACCGCGGGCTTTGCGAGGTCCTCCATCTCGACCCACCACTGGAGGAGGACAAGCGGCTCGATGCGGTCGCCGGAGCGGTCGCAGTGGCCCACGGAATGGTGGAACGACTCGCGCTTCTCGACGAGCCCGAGCTCCTTCAGGCGCGCGACGATCTGCTCGTCGGCCTCTGCCTGGGTCAGCCCGGCGAACTCTCCCGCCTCCTCGGTCATCCGCCCGTCGAGACCGATCACCATCGGCTCCGAGAGCCCGTGGTCGCGGCCGATCTCCCAGTCCATCGGATCGTGCCCGGGCGTGATCTTGACGGCGCCCGTGCCGAACTCGGGATCGACGCGCTCGTCGGCGATGATCGGCACGCGGCGCTCGGCGACCGGCACGATCGCCTCCTTGCCGACGAGGTCTTTGTAGCGCTCGTCGTCCGGATGGACGGCGACCGCGACGTCGGCGAGCATCGTCGGCGGTCGCACGGTCGCGATCGTCACGTGGCCCTCGCCGTCGGCGAGCGGGTAGCGAATCCAGGTCAGCGTGTCGTCGACGTCGACGTGGTTGACCTCGAGATCCGACACGGTGCTCGCGCAACCCGTGCACCAGTTCACGATCCGCGTGCCTCGGAAGAGATAGCCCTTGTCCGCGAGGTGGACGAAGAAACGCATCACGGCGCGCGCGTAGTCGTCGTCCATCGTGAACCGGTGGCGCCGGTAGTCGAGCGAGGCGCCGAGTGAGCGGAGCTGGCCCATGATCTGGCCGCCGTAGTCGCGAATGAAGTCCCAGCAGAGCTCGACGAAGTGCTCGCGCCCAACGTCTTGCAATGTCTTGCCCTCGGCGGCAAGCCGCTTGGTCATCACCGCCTGCAGTGCGATCCCGGCGTGGTCGTATCCAGGCTGCCAGAGCGTGTTGAAGTCGCGCATCCGGTGCCAGCGGATGAGCACATCCTGCGCCGATGCGTTCAGCGCGTGGCCCATGTGCAGCCGGTCGGTGACGTTCGGCGGCGGCAGGCAGATGACGAAGGTCTCGCGCGAATCGGCGGCCTCGGCGTTGTAGAGGCCCTCGTCCTCCCAGGAGCGCTGCCAGCGCTCCTCGACTCCCTGCGGCTTGTAGAGCGGCTCCATCGGCGCATCGTAAGGCCGCGGGCTCGCTGAGCCCCGGCTCGAGGAACGGATGCGGTCAAGCAGCGACTATGGGCTCAGTATTGCTGCGTTGCGAGCTGATGCGCAACTCCGGTACGCCGCGTCGGCCCGGTCCGCGCCAGGTGGCAAAATTTATGAGGCGTGTAGGCGTTCCTCGAAAGGAACTAGGCGCTCTCTTCGGCGAGCTCTTCGTGCTCGTCGGCCTCGCCGCCACCGGTGGTGACGAGCGTGGGCTTGATGTCCTGCGCGATCGTCTCCTTCGTGATCGCGCACTTCGAGACATCGGTGCGCGACGGGAGCTCGAACATGACGTCGAGCAGCGCGTGCTCGATGATCGAGCGCAACCCGCGCGCGCCCGTCTCGCGCTCGAGCGCCTTGTCGGCGATCTCCCAGAGCGCGTCCTCGGTGAAGACGAGCTCGATGTCGTCGTAGGCGAAGAAGCGCTGGTACTGCTTGACGAGCGCGTTCTTCGGCTCCGTCAGGATCTGGACGAGATCCTCACGCTGGAGCTGGTGCACCGCCGAGACGACCGGCAGCCGGCCGATGAACTCGGGGATCAGCCCGTAGGAGAGGAGATCCTCGGGCATCACGTCCGAGAGCAGTTCCGACGTCTTCGTGTCCTGGGTGGAGCGAATGTCCGCGCCGAAGCCGATCGCGTTCTTGCCCGTCCGCTTGCCGATGATCTTCTCGAGCCCGGAGAACGCGCCGCCGCAGATGAACAGCACGTTGGTCGTGTCGATCGAAAGGAACTCCTGGTGCGGGTGCTTGCGGCCACCCTGGGGCGGCACGGAAGCAACGGTTCCCTCGAGGATCTTCAGCAGCGCCTGCTGCACGCCCTCGCCGGAGACGTCGCGCGTGATCGACGGGTTGTCCGCCTTCCGCGCGATCTTGTCG
>JBGOSR010000119.1:0-6448 GCA_041476065.1 Gaiellaceae bacterium | reverse complement strand
GCGATGTCGTTCCGCACGGCGCGAGGGCTGTCCCGAGCAGGTGGAAGTTGTGACCCACCTCGTTGTCGTCGATCTCGACCGTGTACGTGCCGGCGGGACGGGTCAATCCGTCGAGATTCACGCCGTTCGGATCACGCAGAAAGATCTGAGCCTGGGCGTTGACCTCGCCTGTGAGTACCGGCAGGGTCACATGGCTCGACGCGCGCACCGTCATCGGCACGGCTCCAGCGAGCGCGCAAACGAGTGCGGCAAGCGCGAATCGGACGACGTTTCTCACCGGTAAATCCCCCTCCTCCCCTTTGAGCGTAGTCCATTAGTGCCCTACGCAAAAGGGCCGAAGGCGGTTTCCAGGGAGGAACGTCCGGCCCCGCGCCTAACCTCGACGCGTGAAGGTTCTCGGCATCGATCCGGGTACGGCTGCATGCGGATACGGCATCGTCCAAGAAAACGGCGGGCGGGTGCGAGCCCTCGACTACGGGTGGTGGAAGACGGGCGCGTCCGACCGCCCCGAAACGCGCCTGAAGACGATCTTCGACGCGGTCACCACGCTCATCGAACGGGAGGCGCCCGATGCCGTCGCAATCGAGGAGTCCTTCGTCGGCGTCGACGCCCGTACCGCGCTCTCGGTCGGCCAGGCCCGGGGCGCCGTCCTCGTGGCGGCCGCGCTCGCCGGAGTCGAGTGCGCTGAGTACTCGCCGTCCCGTGTCAAACAGGCCGTGTGCGGCTATGGCCGGGCCGAGAAGGCCCAGGTGCAGCGGATGGTGCAGGCGATCCTCGGGCTCGACGCTCCACCCACTCCGCACCACGCCGCCGACGCGCTGGCTGTCGGCATCTGCCACGCGCTGACACCACCGCTGCTGAAAGCCATTTCGGCGTGATCGCGCGACTCACAGGGACGCCCGTCGCGCGCGCTGCGGACGGGATCGTGCTCGACGTCGGCGGGGTTGGCTACCTGTTGCGGCCGACTGCACGAGCGCTCCAGAAAAGCGAGCCCGAGCGCGAGGTCACGCTCGAGACGTACCTGCACGTCCGCGAGGACGCGCTGCAGCTCTACGCGTTCGCCGAGCCGGCCGAGCGGGAGCTCTTCGAGCACCTGCTGTCGGTTTCGGGCGTGGGGCCGAAGGTCGCGCTGCTGATCGTCTCGGGCTCGACGCCTGCCGAGCTGCGACGCGCGATCGTGCTCGAGGACACGGCCCGGTTTCTCGCGATCCCCGGAGTGGGCAAGAAGACAGCCGAGCGCGTCGTGCTCGAGCTGAAGGAGAAGCTCGGGCTCGTCGAGCCGATCGGAGCGGAAGGCGCCCCCGACTTCGTCGCGCGCGACGCGCTCCTCGAGCTCGGCTACTCGATCGTCGAGGCCGACCGGGCACTTGCGACGACCGATCCCGAGGCGCCGCCCGAAGAGCGCGTGCGCCAGGCGTTGAGGGCGGCGTGACCGAGCAGTTCCTCGCACCCAGCGTGCGTCCCGACGAGGACGAGCTCGACCGCTCACTCCGGCCGCGCCGGCTCGACGACTTCGTCGGGCAGGAGCGGCTCAAGGAGCAGCTCGACATCGCGCTACAGGCATCTCGCGCGCGCGAAGAGGCGCTCGACCACGTGCTGCTTGTGGGCCCGCCGGGCCTGGGCAAGACGAGTCTCGCGTACATCGTGCGCGAGGAGCTCGGCGTCGGCATCCGCTGCGTGGCGGGGCCTGCGCTCGAGCGCAAGGGCGACATGGCGGCGATCCTGACCGCGCTCGAGCCGCGCGACGTTCTCTTCATCGACGAGATCCATCGCCTGAGCAGCGCCGTCGAGGAGGTGCTGTATCCGGCCCTCGAAGACTTTCGGCTCGACATCATCGTCGGCCAGGGCCACGCCGCGCGCACGCTCACGCTCGAGGTCCCGCCGTTCACGCTCGTCGGCGCGACCACGCGCACGGGCCTGCTGACGACACCGTTGCGCGACCGCTTCGGGATGACCTACCGGCTCGAGTACTACGAGCCGGCGGAGCTCGGGATCATCGTCCGCCGCTCCGCCGGGATCATCGGCGTCGAGATCGCCGATGACGCGGCGGATCAGATCGCCGCGCGCTCGCGCGGGACGCCACGAGTGGCGAACCGGATCCTGCGGCGGGTGCGCGACGTCGCCGAGGTGCGCCACGAAGGCGTGATCACGACGGAAATCGCCTCGGAGGCTCTCGAGCTACTCGAGGTGGACGGCCACGGGCTCGAGCGCACCGACCGCGAGCTCCTGCGCGCGATCGTCGAGCGCTTCGACGGCGGCCCGGTCGGCCTCTCCACACTGGCCGTCGCCCTGGGCGAGGAGCCGGACACGGTCGAGGACGTCTACGAGCCCTATCTCCTGCAGCTCGGCTTCATCCAGCGCACCCCCCGCGGCCGGATCGTGACGAAGCTCGGCCGAGCCCACATGGGCGCTGCGAAGAAGGAAGAAGCGCTCTTCTAGATCTCGCTGGGCGTGGCGAGTAGCTCTTCGGCACGATCGATCGTTGCGATTACTTCGGCCAGGGTGCGAGCCGGGTCGTCGTTCCAGCGCTCGATCGACGCGTTGCCCGTCACTTCCCCGATCGCCTGCGTGGCGTCGCCCAGCGCACGCGCGTCGAAACCGTGTGCCACGAAGTCCAGCTCCATCGTCTCTCCGTGCTGGCGGTGCCAGCTGGCGAGGAGCGCACCCAGCATCGACCACGAGCGCGCGTTTTCGCTCCAGGCGGGCACGACGCCGCCCGTGCGATCCCGTGCCTGAGCCGCGCGACACCAACCTCTGAGGAGGAGGCCGCGAGCCTCGCTCAGCATTGCCGCAGCCGGATGAATGGCTGCTTCGGGCACGTGCCTTCCTTGCCGTAGAGGGTACCACTCGCCCCAGGGACAGTCCCTCGGTAGGGACAGTCCCCAGCGGACCTAGCGCCTGAACTGAACCTCGTGCCAGGAAGGCACGGGCGCGAGCTCGAGCAGCGCGCGGTCGCCGCGCGGGTCGCGGTAGCCGAACTCCGCTTCGACGTCGTCCCAGTCCACTTCCAGCAGGCCCTCCTTCACCCGGTGGTCGAGCCAGGCGCCGCGGAAGACGAGCTTTCGCAGCCAGTAGACGAGCGACTCGCCCTTCACGAGCGAGAGCTGTTCCCAGTGGCGGACGAGGTAGCGGCCGAGGGGGCTACGCGCCTCTTCGATGCGTCCGTCGGCGGTGAGCTCGACGAGATCGGCCGTCTCGTCCTCGTCCAGGTCGTTGCTGTCGACGAGCCCGAGCTTGACGGCGGCCGCGGTCACGCGCTGCTCGAAGTCTTCTGCGTTGAAGGCGAACCGGTAGCCGAGGAACTCGACCATGTAGTCCTCGCCGGAGGAGTAGTTCGCCTCGATCGTCACCTCGTCGTCACTTCGCCAAGGATAGTCCTGGAGGGTCCGCGCTGTCCGACCCCC
Organism: Gaiellaceae bacterium; assembly: GCA_041476065.1. Lineage (GTDB taxonomy): Bacteria > Actinomycetota > Thermoleophilia > Gaiellales > Gaiellaceae > VAXT01. The sequence goes on along the minus strand of JBGOSR010000119.1, from coordinate 3,044 downwards.
TCCGTACCGTGGCCTGGCTATGGATCAGGGCACCTGGACGATCAGTCCGTGCCCGCACGGCGAGGCGGGTGCGCTTGCGAAGGCACTCGGCGTCAGCGAAACGACCGCTCGCGTCCTCGTCCGGCGCGGGTACGAGAAACCCGAGGAGGCGCAGGCCTTCCTCACCGGCGAGCTGCCGGGCCACGACCCGTTCCTTCTCGGCGACATGGCTGGCGCGGTGGAGACGATCAAGGGCGCGATCGCGGCCGGCAAGCGGATCTGCGTGCACGGCGACTACGACGCGGACGGGATCTGCGCGACGGCGCTCGCCGTCCTCATCCTGCGAGAGCTCGGCGCCGACGTCGAGTGGCATTTGCCGAGCCGCTTCGAGGAGGGTTACGGCCTGCAGCGCGAAACCCTCGCGCGCCTCGCCGAGGAGGGTTGCGGGCTCGTCCTGACCGTGGACTGCGGGGTGACCGCGGTCGAGGAGGTGGCGGAAGCGCGGGCAGGCGGGCTCGACGTCGTCGTCACCGACCACCACCGGCCGGGCGAGACGCTGCCGGACTGCCCCGTCGTCGCCACGCGCCCCTCGGACTACCCGTTCCCCGAGCTCTGCGGGACGGGAGTCGTCTACAAGCTCGGCGAGGCGCTGCTCGGCCCGGGAAGCGAGCTGCTTGCCCGCCATCTAGATCTCGTCGCACTCGCGACGATCTCGGACGTCGTTCCGCTCGTGGACGAGAACCGGGCGTTGGCGCTCGCGGGCCTGCGCGCGCTCGCACGAACGCAGAAGCCGGGTCTACGGGCGCTCATGAAAGCCGCACATGTCGATCCGGCTCGCGTCGACGAAGGCGCGGTGGGCTTCCGGCTCGCGCCCAGGATCAATGCGTCCGGCCGGCTCGGTCGACCCGGCTCGGCCCTCGAGCTGCTGCTCACCGAGGACACCGATGAGGCAGGCCGGCTCGCGCATGAGCTCGAGCAGCTGAACCGCGAGCGGCAGGGCGTGGAGGACCGGATCCTGCGAAGTGCGCTGGCCCAGGTCGCCGAGTGGCCCGAGGAGAAGCAGCGTCGCCGCGGCTACGTGCTCGCGGACGAGGGCTGGCACGAGGGCGTGATCGGGATCGTCGCCTCGCGCCTCGTCGAGCGGTTCCACCGGCCGGTGGTGCTGATCGCGGGAGGAGGGGAGGCTTGGAAGGGATCAGGCCGCTCGACCGTAGCTTTCGACCTGCACGGTGGCCTTGCCGCCTGCTCGGAGCATCTCGAGCGCTTCGGCGGCCACCGCGCCGCGGCCGGCCTCTCGATCCGACCGGAGAACGTCGAGGCCTTCGCGGACGCGTTCGCGGCTCATGCGGACGCCGAGCTGAGCGAGGACGACCTACGATCCGTGACGAAGGTCGACGCAGTCGTCTCCGGCCGGGAGCTGACGCTCGAGCTCTGTTCGGAGCTGCGGCAGCTCGCCCCGTTCGGGCTCGCAAATCCGGGAGTCACGCTGCTCCTGCCCTCGTGCGAGCTCGGGGACCTTGCTCCAGTGGGCGAGGGCAAGCACCTTCGCTTCCGCGTCAGCGAGCGCGGCGACGACGCCGGGAGCGCGATCGCGTTCGGCCTCGGATCCCAGCTCGACCGCTACCGAAGGCCCGGTCGCTACGACGTCGTCTTTCGGCTGGAGGAGAACCACTGGAACGGCACGGTCGCGCCGCAGCTCGTCGTTCGTCGCGTCCTCGAGGCTCCCGAGGGTTACGAGAGCCTGCGCGAGTGGCTCGCGGCGCAATGGCGGCTCGGCGAGGAGGAGCGCACGCCCGAGGCGGTCGTCGTGTTCGCAGAGCTAGGGCTCAGCGACGAAGTGAGCGGAAGGAGGCCGCTCCTCGAGTCAGAGGCGTTCCGTGCGCTTCTGGAGCAGCCGGCGCTAGCGCGCGCTGCTTAGTGGCTGACTCGCCGAAAGGACGATCAGCAGCCGCGTGAGCCCGGCCAGAGCACGGCGTTTTCGGAGGCGTCGTTTGAACACGGACGGCATCTCTTCTGTATCGGAACGAGGAATCCTCTCCGTGAGATACGGGTAGAACGGCCAGAGAAGGCGTCCGCTCTACAATTTGGATATGTCCGTAGTCGAAGCTCCTGAACGACACGAAGACCTCTTCGAGGAACTGCTCGCCGAGGTCTCGACGTACAACTCGGACGTCGACCGGGATCTGCTTGCCCGCGCCTTCGACTTCGCATCCCGGGCGCACGAGGGGCAGGAGCGCCGCTCGGGAGAGCCGTTCATCCATCATCCCTTCGGCGCCGCCAAGATCTGCGCCGAGCTGAGGCTCGACGACGAGTCGATCGCTGCCGCCCTGCTCCACGACGTCGTCGAGGACACCAGCGTCGGCGCGGACGAAGTGCGGGCCGAGTTCGGCGACGAGATCGCGAACCTCGTCGAGGGCGTCACCAAGTTGACGCGGATTCAGTTCCAGAGCCGCGAGCACGCCGAGGCCGAGAACTACCGCAAGATGATCGTCGCGATGGCCCACGACGTCCGGGTCATCCTGATCAAGCTCGCCGACCGGCTGCACAACATGCGCACGCTCGAGTACCTCGGCCGCCAGAAGCAGGTGCAGAAGGCCCGCGAGACGCTCGACGTCTACGCGCCGCTCGCCCATCGGCTCGGCATCCACAAGCTGAAGTGGGAGCTCGAGGATCTCTCGTTCGAGGCGCTCCATCCGCGCAAGTACGCCGAGATCGAGGCGATGGTCGCCGAGCGGCGCGCCGACCGCGAGGAGCACGTGAACGAGGCCGCGATCGTGCTCACCAAGGAGCTGGACAAGGTTGCGATCCCGTCTGAGATCTCCGGCCGGGCGAAGCACTCGTATTCGATCTACGACAAGATGGCCAAGAAGGGCCGGGAGTTCAACGAGATCTACGACCTCACGGCCATGCGGGTCATCGTCGAGCGCTCCGGCGACGAGGGAACGCGCGACTGCTACGGCGCGCTCGGCCTCATCCACTCGCTCTGGAAGCCGATGCCCGGCCGCTTCAAGGACTACGTCGCGATGCCGAAGTTCAACGGCTACCGCGCGCTGCATACGACCATG
>JBGOSR010000118.1:0-6463 GCA_041476065.1 Gaiellaceae bacterium | reverse complement strand
TCCGCGTGCCAGACGTGCCGAGAAGCATCGACACGCCGCGGAATGGATCGAGAAGCTCGGCCGCCCCGAAGACCACGCCGAGATGCTCGCCCACCATTACTCGAACGCACTCGAGCTCGCCACCGCCGCCGGAGCCGACACGATTGTTCTCGCCGAGCGTGCAAGACTGGCATTGCGCGAAGCTGGAGACCGGGCCTCTGCTCTGGGGGCGTATCAGGTCGCGAGAAACTTCTACGGCTCCGCCGTAGCGCTCTGGCCGAGCGACGACGAGAGTCGTCCCGAGCTCCTCATTCGCTACGGCCGTCTTCTGAACCTCACCGAGTCCAGAGGCTCGTTCGAAATCTTGACCGAAGCTCGTGACGGCTCACTTGCGGCCGGCGACTCTGGGAACGCGGCAGAGGCTGAGATTCTGCTCGCTGAGACCTTCTGGCTTCAGGGCCAGCGAGACCGTGCGTTCGAACACCTAAGTGCTGCCGAAGCGCTGGTCGAGAAGGAGCCGAGCTCGTACTCCAAGGCCTACGTCGTCGCCAATGTCTCTCGCTACTGCATGTTGGCCGGAAAGAGCGAGGACGCGATTCGTTTCGGGCGCCAAGCGTTGGCGATGGCCGAGGCGCTCGGCCTCGACGAGATTCGGGCGCACGCGCTCAACAACATAGGCGTCAGTCGCGTCGGCATGGGCGATGAGGGGGGTCTGGACGAGCTCGAGCAGGGGATCGCGCTCGGCGTGGCGACGAACTCTCCAGAAGGCGCTCGAGGATACGGGAATCTGGCCTCGGCGCTGGACGACCTTGGTGAGCTTGAGCGGTCGCACGAGATGATCGTCGAGGCACGCCGGCTTGCCGAGCGGCTCGGCCTCGGCGACTGGCTGCGTTGGCTCAGGGCTGAATCTGCGTGGCACCCGTACTACACCGGTCGCTGGGACGACGCGACCGGCACACTCGACGAGCTCATCTGCGAGTTCGTGGAGAGGCCGTTCTGGATGGAAATCCCCTGTCACTGGCTTCGCGGTCGTATTCGGCTGGCGCGCGGAGACACGAAAGGCGCGCAGGAGGATGCCGAGCGGGCGATCGATCTCTCGCAGGTCGCGAAGGATCCTCAGGTGCTCTGGGCTTCGCTGTCTTTCGCCGCGCGCGTGTTCTATCCAGTCGACCCCAAGCGGGCGGAACAACTCGTCAGCCAGTTGCTTTCCGAATGGGAGGCGCAGGGCTGGCCCGCCACGAGCGAGAGCGACTGGATGCTAGAGGCCGCTTTGGTTCTTCAGTTCGTTGGGCGAGGTGACCAGTTCCTCGAAGGCGCCGCGCACGTGAGGGAGCCCTGGCCCTGGCGGAAGGCGGCAGTCGCTTACGTCTCGGGCGACCCTCTCGCAGCGGCCGAGATCCTTGGCGCGATCGGTGCGCGTCCGGAAGAGGCCTACGCGCGGCTTCGTGCGGCCGAGACCCTCGTGCGCGAAGGCCGGCGGGCTGAAGCCAATGTCGAGCTCGAAGCGGCACTTGCCTTCTGGCGCTCGGTTGGGGCCACTGCGTATGTGCGCGAGGGCGAGGCGCTGCTGGCCGCTTCGGCCTAGGAGCCGCAGCGGCGGAACTGGACCGTCTTGCCACCCCGCTCGGCCCAGTCCTCGACCCCTCCGCCGACGACCGGGTGCGCATCGATGCCGTTCGCCGCGAGGACGCTCGCCGCGATCACGGCGCGGGAGCCGCTCGAACAGATCGTGATTACGGGCCGCTCCGTTCTCAGGTCGTCGACGCAGGCGCGAACAAGGCGGTAGGGCAGGTGCCGTGTGCCGTCGATATAGCCCTCGTCGCGCTCGGACTTCTCGCGAACGTCGAGCACCTCGACTGTGCCTTCGGCGAGGAATCGGTCCAGGTCTTCGATCTCGATCGGCTCGAGCTTTTCGCTCTCGTCGGCCTGGGCCAGGTGGCCCTTGAGCTCGAAGAGACCGACCGAGGACAACCCGCGCGCAGCCTGTTCGGCGTCCTCGCCGGACGAGGCGTAGATCGACACCGGCTCGTCTGCGGTGAGGATGAACGCGGCCTTGGTTGCGAACGACGAGCCCGAGACCGGCACGTTGAACGCGCCCGGCAGATGGCCCGCCGAGAACTCGCGACCGGTGCGCACGTCGAGGACGACACCCCCTTCGGCCGAGCCCACCGAGCCGAGTGGAGGCTGCGCGGCGAGGAACGGCCCGCGGTTCAGCTCGACGATGCGGTCCATGTTCGGGGGGCGCGGGGCCGACGAGTTGGCGCGCTCCTGGACGAACTCGTCCTCTCCGTGCCCCACGAGTTCGACGGCTCGGTTGAAGCGTCGCTCGAAGCCGATCGTGGACGAGGCCTTCGAGCTCATCCCCGCCCCGCAGAGCGATCCCGCGATGTGTCCGGGGAAGAGCTCGACGCCGTCTGAGAGCTCCAGCAGGCGCCCGAGGCTCCCGAAGAGCCCGCGTGCGCCCTCGATCGCCTCGGACGCGAGATCGGGTCGTGCCGCATCTCCGATCAGCAGGGAGTCTCCTGTGATCACGAGCCACGGCTCGTCGCCCCGCGAGCGATCGACGACGGCGAAGCAGCAGTGCTCCGGCCGATGTCCGGGCGTGTGAATGACGCGGATCGCCACGTCCCCGAGCGAGATTTCCTGGCCGTCGGCGAGCGGCTCGAACGGGTACTCCGGCTCGGCAGCGGGGTGGACGAACACCGTCGCGTCGTGCTCGAGGGCCAAGCGCCCGTGCCCGGAGACGTGATCGGCGTGCGTGTGCGTCTCGAGGACGCGCGTGATCCGCACCTTCCGCTTCTCGGCCTCCTCAAGGTACTGCTCGATCGCGTATGCCGGATCGACGACCACGGCCTCACCCGAGGACTCGTCGCCGATCAGGTAGGACGCGCAGCCGAGATCGTCGTTGACGAACTGCCGGAACTGCACGAACGGGAAGCCTACTTCAGCCCAAGAAACCGAGCTATGACCATCCGCTGATAGTGCGCGCCCAAGCCAGGTGGCGGGCGATCACCATCCGCTGATAGTGCGCGCCCAAGCCAGGCTGAAGCCTGGCACGGGATTCAGAGGTCAATGAAGTCCAGCGTTCAGAGGCCTAGGTGGCGGGCGATCACCATCCGCTGGACTTCATTGGTGCCCTCGCCGATCTCGAGGATCTTCTGGTCGCGGTAGAGCCTCGAGATCGCCGACTCCTCCATGAAGCCATAGCCGCCGTGGATCTGGAGCGCCTGGTTCACGACCCGGTGCGAGAGCTCGCCCGTGAAGAGCTTCGCCATGGCGGCCTGCTTGGCGAACTCGCGTCCCTCGTCCTTGAGCCACGCGGCCTTGTAGACCATGTTCCGGCCGGCCTCGATCTCGACGGCCATGTCCGCAAGCTGGAACTGGATTGCCTGGAAGCTTGCGATCGGTTTGCCGAATTGCTCGCGCTCCTTCGCGTACTTGAACGCGAGGTCATAGGCGCCTTGGGCAAGCCCGACGCCCATCGCGGCGACCGAGATTCGCCCGCCGTCGAGGATCTCGAGGAACTGCCGAAACCCCTGGCCGCGCTCGCCGAGGAGATTCCCTTCCGGCACCCGCGCGTCCTTGAACGAAAGCTCGCGCGTGTCCGACGCGCGCCACCCGAGCTTGTCCATCGGCGGCGAGATCTCGTAGCCCGGCGTGCCGTTGGGGACGATCAGGTTCGAGATCTCGCCCTCGCCGGTGAGGGCGGTGATCGTCACGCAGGAGGAGATGTCGGTGCCCGCGTTCGTGATGAAGATCTTCGAGCCGTCGATCGCCCACTCGCCGTCGCGGAGCTCGGCGCGCGTCCGCGAGGCGGCGGCGTCGGAGCCGGCCCCCGGCTCGGTCAGCCCGAAGGCCGCGAGCTTCTTGCCCGAGGCGAGGTCAGGGAGCCACTCTCGCTTCTGCTCCTCGCTCCCGAACAGGTAGATCGGCATCGTCCCGAGCGAGGTGTGCGCCGCAACGGTGATCGCGACCGACGAGTCGATCCGAGTCAGCTCCTCGATCGCGATCGCATAGGAGACGGTGTCGCTCCCGCCACCTTCGTACTCCTCGGGAATGGGCATGCCCATCAAGCCGAGCCCGGCCAGCTCCCTGACGAGGTCGTAGGGGAAGCGGTGCTCCCGGTCGAGCTCCTCGGCGACGGGTGCGATCTTCCGCTCGGCGAAGTCGCGGACCGTACGCCGCACGAGCTCTTGCTCCTCCGTGAGGTCGAAGTTCACGCGGCGAGCCGGTCTGCGAGTTCGACGATCAGGCGAACGCCGTAACCGGTTCCTCCCTTCTGCCACAGGTAGTCGCTGCGTCCCCAGGTGAAGAAGCCCGTGCCGGCCATGTCCACGTGAGCCCACGGGCCTTCTCCGACGAACTCCTCGAGGAACGACGCGGCATAGGTGGGCCCGGCCTGTCCGCGCACCGAGGAGTTCTTCATGTCGGCGAACGTGGAGTCGATCAGGCGCCGGTAGCGCCGGTGCATCGGCCAGGGCCACGCGTGATCTCCGCTGGCTTCTCCGGCGGCGACCACGGCGTCGCGCCAGGCGTCGTCGTTCCCGAAGACTCCGGCGTAGAGGTCGCCGAGGGCGCGGTTCATCGCGCCGGTGAGGGTCGCGAAGTCGAGCAGGTGGGTCGCGCCGAGCTGACGCGCGTGCGTGAGCGCGTCCGCGAGGACGAGGCGGCCCTCGGCGTCGGTGTTCGTGACCTCGATCGTCTTGCCGTTCAGCGCCGTGATGATGTCGCCCGGCCTGTAGGAGCCGCCGCCGACGGCGTTCTCCGACGCGGCGACCACGGCCAGCGTTCGCAGTGGAAGGCCGAGCTCCGCAATCGCCCCGAGCCCTTCGAGCACGGTTGCGCCGCCGGCCATGTCGCCCTTCATGTCCTCCATGTAGAGAGCCGGCTTGATCGAGATCCCGCCCGTGTCGAACGTGATCGCCTTGCCGACGAGCCCGAGCACGACGTCGCCTGCCGGCGAGGGCGGCTCGTAGCGAAGGACGATCATGCGCGGAGGGTTGTGGCTGCCCTGGGCGACCGCCGAGAACGCGCCCATGCCGAGCTCTCGCACCTCGTCCAGGCCGAGGGCCTCGACGGTGAGATTCGCGTGCTCGCCTGCGATTTCGGCGGCTCGGTCGGCGAGCCCTTCGGGCGTCAGCAGGTTTGCGCCGGTGTTGGCGAGATCGCGGGCGCGGTTTGCGGCCGTCGCGACCGTCGCCGCCCGCTCGCCGGCTTCGCGCAGCGTGTCGTCGTCGCTGCCGACGAAGACGAGCCGGTCGAACGGCGGCTCGGAAGGGGCGTTCCTCTTCCAGCGCCCCGGGTCGTAGGTCCCGAGCACGAGGCCGTCGACCACGGCGCGCGCCTGCTCGACGTGGGAGATTCCGAGCGAGTCGTCGAGCAGCCAGGCGATCGAGCCACCGACGCGCTCGGTCTGCTTCGCAACGGCCGAGGCGGCTGTTCGCACCGTATCGGCGTCGAGCTCGGTCGAAGGGCCGAGCCCGACGAGAACGAGCCGTCGAGACTCCTCTCCGTCGAGGTGGAGGACGACCGTCCGGCCCGTCTCAGCGGCGACGTCTTCCTCCGCGGCGACCTTGACCAGGCGCTCGTCGAGGCCCACCGCATTCGCGGGCAGCCCGCCGGGGCCGACCGGAACAGCCAGTACGTCGGCTTCCGGCGGCGTGTCGTTGGCGGCGCGTACCTCGACCCTCATCGGGGCAGCGATGCTATCCGACAGGGTTTCTACGGTGGACGCCGAAAGATTTTCACAACTTTCAACTCGCCTTAACTTTCTCTTTGGATGCGTCGATACACACTGTGGCAATGAGCAGCCTGCGGCCCCTTCGCTTCCCTCGTCGGCACACGTCGCCGACTGTCGAGTCGCTCACCGAGCGGCTGGACGTCCTCACGCGCGAGCGGCAGGACCTGCGGGCGAACGACGCGGGCTCGGTCGCGCTCGAGCAGAACCGGGTAGCGATCGCGCAGGCGCAACGGGAGCTCTCCTACGCGCTGATCGAGCGCTACCTGCCGAAGCCCACCGTCGCTCAAAGCGCTGCCTGATTTCAGCTAATCTCGCGCGCCAGTGGAAGTGCGAGAGTTCTTCGAGACACTCGAGTCCCGCGTCGACGCGTCGAAGACGGCTGGGATGAACAACTCCTACCTCTTCGAGATCGAAGGGGCCGGTACCTGGAAGGTCGACGTCGCCGACGGTACGGTGACCGTCACAGAGGGCGGCTCCGAGGCCGACGTCACGATCCAGGCCTCGAGCGAGACGTTCAGTGCGATCGCCAACGGCGAGCAGAATCCGACGACGGCGTACATGACGGGCAAGATCAAGATCGACGGCGACATGGGCGCCGCGATGAAGCTCCAGAAGCTGTTCTCGTAGGGTCAGGAGGGTGCCCGGGCGGGGGTTGGACCCGTCCGGCGCACCTGTCTTACGGCGCGTCATGATCTGGTACGCGTTCTTCAAGTCGGTGCACGTCCTCGCTGCGGTGCTCTGGGT
>JBGOSR010000117.1:0-6520 GCA_041476065.1 Gaiellaceae bacterium | reverse complement strand
GGAAGCCCGGATACCATTCGGCCCTCGGGCGCCGTGGCCGAGTGGTTAGGCAGAGGCCTGCAAAGCCTCGCACACCAGTTCGATTCTGGTCGGCGCCTCTCTCGCTTCCCTGACCGGCGTCGGCTCCCGCCCGGTGAAGCCGGGCTCCGCCGACGCCTCGCGCCGCTGGGCCCGCTCCAGCCGGCGGGGCCGTGTGGCCGAAAACAGTCCCCCCGGCCTACGCGGGCCCAGCGACACGTCAGGAAACCGAGAGCGATGGGCACCGACTCGAAAACCACCGACTCTCTTCCTCTGATCGGCGAGCCCTCCGGCAGCGGCGGAGCTGCGCTCCGGGCACGCCTTGTCGGTCGTGCTACTGCCTGGTCTTGTTCGACTCGAGCGCGGTCGGGCAGCGCCAGACGTCGCGGGCCGCGGCGTGACTGACCCGAACGCAGGAGCCGCGGGAGAGGCCGGGCGTTCCCGTGAGCTTTCCGGGACGGCACTCGTTCCAGAAGCCTGTTTGGCCGGTCGGCGTTGCGATCTGCGTGCAGTAGCCCGTCAGGTGCGCGTTCTGCAGGACGTGCTTCTGCTGCACGAGGCCGAGCGTCGCGGCGATCACCACGGCCAGGAGCGCGAAACGAAGGACCATTCTTCTCGTATCGGCGCGCACGAGCTTCTGCTTTAGGCCCGGTTTGCAGGGCCTTTGGGACTGGTTGCTTAACCGGCATCCAGCCTGCGCTGCCAGGCCTGGCCGATGGCGCGGCCCTCGGGCGTGACGAGGAAGTGCTCGAGCGGGACGTGGACGAATGCGAGCCGCGCTTCGGTGAGCAGCTCCCCGGAGCCCCAGAGCTCTCCCCGCACGTAGACGCGTCGCCCCTTCTCCTCTTCGATGAACGCGCGCACCGAGAGCGGCTCGTTGATCGGCACCGGCCGGCGGTAGCGCAGAAAGATCCGACCGGTGACCGTGGGGAAGCGGTACCACGTCGCCAAGAGCCCGCAGGCCTCGTCGACGAGCGCCGTCACGAGCCCGCCGTGCGCGAGGCCGGGTCCGCCCTGATGGCGCTCGTCGAAGGAGAAGGTGGTCTTGTAGCGGTCGGCGCCCTCGGTCTCGGGCTGGGGGAGGTGGAAGCCGATCGGGTTGTCGCCGCACCCGAAGCAGGCCGGGTCGTGCTGTGGCGGGATCCTCAGCGCAGTCCGCCCCGTTCGAAGTGGGCCTTGAAGAAGTTCTCCGAGCCGGACGTGGCCATCGCCGCGGAGGCGGAGATCTCGAGCGCGAGCGTCGCCGCGGCGACGATCTGGGCGAAGCGGTAGACCTTGCCCGGCCCGGCGCAGTCCATCAATCCCAGCCAGGCGCGAGCGTAGGGGAGAGTCGTGCCGCCGCCGACGGTGCCAACTTCAAGTCCCGGGAGGCGGATCGCCGCGTTCAGGCCGCCCTCGACGCGCTTGCCCGTCCCGTGGGCCATCGAGCTCGTGCCGACCATGCCCAGGTCCTGGCCCGTCGCTGCAAAGATGGCTGCGATGGCGGTCGCGGGCGTGAACGCCACGGACTGCATCCCGGAGGCGACCGATCCGTGGGTGCCTGCCCAGGAGAGGTCGAGCAGGTCGTCGATCGTCGTCCGGAGCACGCGGTGTACCGCCTCGTCGGTCAGAGTCACTTCGGCGATCACCGTCTTGCCGTGACCGCCGCGCTCGAAGTAGCGGTGCGACGGCTTCTTGTCGCCGCCCATGTTCGCCTCGAGGATCGCCCGCTCGGGCTTCGTCGGCGCGTGCTCCATGACGTAGCCCATGTTCAGGGCGTACGCGTTGCGGGTCATCATGTTCGGCCCGCACGCGTCCCCGGTCGTGAACGCCCACATGACGTGGCAGAGCGGGCCGGCGACGTACGTCTCGAGCTCGCGCAGCTTCGCGTAGCGAGAGATCCACTCCTCGTCCTTCGCGCTCAGCCACTTCCGCATCTTCGGCAGCTCCGCCTCGATCCACCGGGCGAGCGCCGCTGCATCCTCGGCCGAGCGGCAGGCGAAGGCGGAGGCCCGCGTCATCCGGTCACGGAGGACCTCCGTCCGGAATCCGCCCGACTCGGCTGCCGCCCGGGCGCCGCGGTAGAGCGAGTCCGACAACGAGCCTTCGGTGTGCGCAAGCGGGACGTACACCTCGTCGCTTGCGCGGCCGGTCTCGACGAGCTCGCCGTCCGGCTCGGTCAGCTCGTACTCACCGAGCGAGATCGTGAGCGGGCCGATCACGGCCGTCGGGATCACCGAGACGCCCGTCAGCGCCTCCTGAGCCTGGGCCCATGGAGTCAGGTCGTGCTCGAAGACCTCGGTGTCGATTCGGCCGTCGAGTGCCGCCTGCCGCGCCGCGATCGAGTCCGGATCGTTCTTGCGTGGCCACTTGCGAAGCTCCATGATCGGGACCTTAAGCGCGGCTCTCGATCGTCCGGCGCAGACGCTCGAGCTCCTGACGGATCTCTTCGAGCTTCTCCACGACCTGGTCTTGCGGAGTGGTCCCGCGAACGCGCCGCATCAAGAACATCCAGAAGCCGAAGAGCAAGACGAACGGCAGAAGGCCGGTGAGCACATCCGAGACTGCGGAGGCGAGAAGCACGCCTGGGAGCTTAATCGCGGCCGTCGGGGGATAATCTCCAGAGGATGGCAACCGAGCAGGTCCTGGACAAGGTGAGCGGCGAGCGCGAGGAGTACGCAGGGGTCCTGCGCTTCTACGAGCTCGCGAAGCGTCAGGAATGGCAGGTTCGAGATCTGCCCTGGGGCGAAATACCGCCGGTCCCGGAAGGGAAGGGCACTCCGCAGCGCAAGGCGCGCCGCCAGGACATGTGGCGCTCCGTGCTGACGCAGCAGCTCCAGGCCGACATGCTCGCCTGCGAGATGGCGTCCCAGCTGCTGAACGTCGCGCCCGATCCCGAGGCCAAGCTCTATTACTCGACGATGGTGCAGGACGAGTCGCGGCACACGGAGGCCTGGTTGAAGCTGATCGGCGAGGTCGGCGGGGCCGCCGAGCACGACCCGTATCTCGACGAGCTCGCGCACATGACGCTCGAGGCCGACACGCTGGAGGAGAAGGTCTTCCAGATGCAGGTCTTCTACGAGCGTTTGATCATCTCGCGCTTCAGGCTGATCGCCCGCGCGTCGCCAGGCACGGTGCTCGAGGATGTCTGCAACCGGCTCGCCCTGGACGACGGGATCCACCACGGCGCCGGGATGGCGTATGAGCGAGTCCTTCTCGAGCATGCGTCCAAGAAGACGAAGAAGAAGCTGATCGATGCGGCGAACCGGCTGCTCCCGATCTTCGTCAAGCACGCGATGTGGCGACCGAAGGAGCGCGCAGTCATCGGGCGGCTGATGTACGAGCGTGACGTGCAGCGGCTTCGCGAGGACCTTCTGGAGGGCGTGAAGCTGGCCGAGTCGCTCGGCCTCGACGTCAGCGACGTGCAGTTGCCCATCACGTAGTGGCTGCGACGCTGATCGACGGCAAGGCGCTCGCCGAGCGCATTCGCGGCGAGGTTGCCGAGGAGGTGCGCGAGCTCGGGGAGCTTGGCCTCGCAACCGTCCTCGTGGGCGACGACCCCGCGTCCGAGATCTACATTCGCCTCAAGCACAAGGCCGCCGGCGAGGTCGGGATGGCCGCGCGGGACGTCCGGCTCGCGTCGCAGACGACCGAGGCGGAGCTGCTCGGGCAGGTCGAGCAGCTGAACGGAGACGACGCGATCGACGGCCTCCTCGTGCAGTTGCCGCTCCCCGACCACATCGACGAGGCGCGCGTGATCCGGGCGATCGATCCGGTGAAGGACATCGACGGCCTGCACCCGCTGAACGCCGGCCTGCTCTACCTGGGCACGCCTGCGCACGTGGGCGCGACGCCCGTCGGGGTCATGGCACTCCTCGAGGAGTACGACGTCCCGATCGAAGGGGCCAGGGCCGTGGTCGTGGGACGGAGCGACATCGTCGGGAAGCCGGCGGCGCTTCTCCTTCAGCACGCCAATGCGACCGTGACGGTCTGCCACTCGCGGACGAAGGATCTCGCCGCGGTCACGCGTGAGGCCGACATTCTCGTCGTCGCGGTGGGCCAGGCCGGCGTGATCGGCCCCGACCATGTTCGCGAGGGCGCAACGGTGATCGACGTGGGCATGAATCGCTCCGACGACGGCGTCGTGGGTGACGTCGACCCCGCCGTGGCGCAGCGGGCGGGCCTGATCACGCCCGTTCCGGGAGGGGTCGGTCCGATGACGATCGCCATGCTTCTGCGGAGCGCGGTTCGGGCCGCTCGTTACCGGCACGGGCTCCTTGCGTTCCCAGGGGCCTGACGTTATCTTTTCGCCGCTTTAGAGAAGCGCCGGCGGCTCGCTCGCGGGCCGTTGTTGTGTTCAGAAGGAGGAATGTTGGCTGAGGGCACCGTCAAGTGGTTCTCGAACGAGAAGGGCTTCGGCTTCATCGAGCGCGAGGGTGACGAGGACGACGTGTTCGTTCATCACAGCGCGATCCAGATGGACGGCTACAGGTCGCTGACCGAGGGTCAGCGCGTGCAGTTCGAGGTCGTGCAGGGCGACAAGGGCCTGCAGGCTGCGAACGTCACCGCCGCCTAGGGACTTCCGGACTCGAGACAATTCGCGGGCCCCGGAAGGGGCCTGCTCCTATTTTGGGAGGATGCAGGAAGCGTGGCGATCACAAGCGATGAGGTGCTGCACGTCGCGCGGCTCGCGCGGCTCGCGCTGACCGACGAGGAGGTCGAGCGCCTCGGCGCGCAGCTGAACGCGATCCTCGAGGCAGTCGGCAAGGTCGCCGAGCTCGATCTGGGCGATGTCGAGCCGACGGCGCATCCGCTCGAGGTCGTCAACGTGTCGGTCGACGACGAGCCGGCCGCCTCGCTGCCGGTCGAGCAGGCGCTCGCCAACGCGCCCGACCGGGAAGCGGGCTTCTTCAGGGTGCCGCCCGCGTGAGCGGCTCCTTCGATCGGCGCGCTTTCGTCACGCTTCCGTCACCCATGCGTGCGCTTTTCCTCGCTAGGCTCATAGCGGGGAGGAGGTCGTGGGTACCGGCCGCAGGGGCGCCGTCGTGATCGACACGCTCCGGCTGACGGCCGAGGACGCCGCCGGGTTGATCGAACGCGGTGAGGCCTCGGCCGCCGAGCTCCACCGCGCCTACCTCGATGCGATCGTGGAGCGCGATCCCGAGCTGCACGCGTACCTCACGACCGTAGACGAGGCCGACGGCGACGGTGTGCCGATCGCCCTGAAGGACGTGATCTCGACGAAGGGTGTCGAGACGACTGCAGGCTCGAAGATCCTGGCCGGCTATATCCCGGTGGCGGACTCGACCGTCGCGGCTCGCTGCCGCGAGGCCGGCCTCCCGCTGATCGGCAAGACGAACCTCGACGAGTTCGCGATGGGCTCCTCCACGGAGAACTCCGCCTATGGCCCAACGCACAACCCGTGGGATCTGGAGCGCGTCCCAGGCGGCTCGTCGGGCGGCTCCGCGGCGGCGGTTGCGGGCGGACTGGCCCCGTGGGCGCTCGGCTCCGACACGGGCGGCTCGATCAAGCAGCCTGCAGCGCTCTGCGGGCTCGTCGGCCTCCGGCCCACCTATGGCACCGTTAGCCGCGCCGGCATCGTCGCCTTCGCCTCGAGCCTCGATCAGGTCGGCCCGATCACGAAGACCGTCCGCGACTGCGCGCGTCTCTACGAGATCATCGCTTGGCGCGACCCGGCCGACTCGACGACGGTCGAGCTGCCGGAGCCCGTCGTGATCCCCCAGGCCGAGGACCTCAAGGGCCTCAAGGTCGGCGTGCCGAAGGAGCTGAACGAAGCGGAGGGAATCGAGCCGGGCGTGAGCGAGGCCGTGAACCGCACGATCGAGCTCTGCCGGGAGCTCGGCGCCGAGGTGGGGGAGACGACCCTGCCGCGGTCAGTCGAGTACGGCCTGCCGTGCTACTACCTGATTGCGCCCTCCGAAGCCTCGTCGAACCTCGCCCGCTACGACGGCGTCCGCTACGGACCGCGCGTCGCCAACGGAGACATCCGCTCGATGTACGAGCAGACACGCGACGAAGGCTTCGGCGACGAGCCGAAGCGCCGGATCATGCTCGGCACCTACGCGCTCTCGGCCGGCTACTACGACGCGTACTACGGCCAGGCGCAGAAGGTTCGGACGGTCATCCGCAACGAGTTCGCCGCGGCGCTCGATCGGTTCGATCTCCTCGTCAGCCCGACCTCGCCGACGGTCGCATTCCCGCTGGGCGCGAGAACGGGCAACCCGCTTGCGATGTACCTCTCCGACGTGCTGGCGATCCCGCCGAACATGGCGGGGCTGCCGGGGCTCTCGATCCCGTGCGGGCTCTCGGAAGGGCTCCCCGTCGGCCTGCAGCTGATCGGGCCGCAGTTCTCGGAGAACCTGCTCTTCCGGACGGGGCACGCGCTCGAGCGCGCGCTTGGGTTCGACACCGTCCCGGAGCGTCTTCGATGAGCTGGGAGCCGGTGATCGGGCTCGAGATCCACGTCCAGCTGAAGACGCGGACGAAGATGTTCTGCCGCTGC
>JBGOSR010000116.1:0-6542 GCA_041476065.1 Gaiellaceae bacterium | reverse complement strand
GGCGATGCCGGCGTAGATGTTCGGCACCGGCGGCGTCCCGGCCTCGAAGCGCCGCGCCGTGCGCGAGGGGGAGTAGTCGCGGATGTCCATCCGGAAGATGTCCTCGTCGGCGAACCAGCCCGTCTGCGTCGGCAGGATCCGCTCGACGAGGTCGGCACGGCAGTAGAGGAAGCCGAGCCCCGCCGAGGCGAGCAGGTACTTGACCGTGCCGGCGGCGAGGAAGTCCACCCCGAGCGCCTTGACGTCGATCGGGATCGCGCCCGCCGCCTGGTAGGCGTCCACGAGGACGAGCGCGCCGCGCTCGTGCGCGAGCCGCACGACGCCCTCGACGTCCACCCGGCCGCCGTTGCGGTAGCAGATATGGGCGATCGCGACGAGCGCCGTCTCCTCGTCGATCGCCTCGTCGAAGCGCTCGAGCGGGATGGTCGCGTCCCCAGCTTCCGGAACGTGCACGACCCTGCGGCCTCTGAGCTCCTGCGCATGCGAGATCTGCCCGACCGTCGGGAACTCGAAGTCGGAGACGACGATCTTCGTCCGCCCGCCCTCGAAGCGGAGGCCGCTCATGACCGCCGAGACGCCTGCGGAGAGCGAGGTCGTGACGGCCACCTCGTCGGGGTTGGCGTTCACGAGCCCGGCGAAGCTCGCCCGTGCCGTCTCGGTGCGCTCGACCCAGTACTCCCACGGCGCGCCCTTCTCCTCCCAGTCGCGCAGGTAGTCCTTGTACGCCTGCCGGACGGAATCCGAGAGCGCCCCTTGCGAGCACGAGTTGACGTAGACCTGCCGTTCGAGGATCGGGAAGCGGTGCCGGATCCGGTCCGGGAGCGCCGCTGCGCGCACGGCGTCAACGGCCAAGGTAGGCCTTCTTGAGGTCGTCGTTGGCGAGGAGGGCGGCGGCCTTGTCGGCGAGCACGATCCTCCCAGTTTGCAGGACGTAGCCCCTGTCGGCGATCGCGAGCGAGAGGTTCGCGTTCTGCTCGACGACGAGAATCGCGACCCCGGTCTCGTGCACCTGCTTCACGATCTCGAAGTTCTGCTCGACGAGGACCGGGGCGAGGCCCATCGACGGCTCGTCCATGAGCAGGAGGCGCGGGCGGGACATGAGCGCCCGGCCCATCGCGACCATCTGCTGCTCGCCCCCGGAGAGCGTGCCCGCGAGCTGCGAGCGCCGCTCGAGCAGGCGCGGGAAGAGCGAGTAGACGCGCTCGAAGTCCTC
This sequence comes from Gaiellaceae bacterium, assembly GCA_041476065.1. Lineage (GTDB taxonomy): Bacteria > Actinomycetota > Thermoleophilia > Gaiellales > Gaiellaceae > VAXT01. The sequence continues at coordinate 5,329 of JBGOSR010000116.1, read as the reverse complement.
GCGGAGGTCGCCCTTGCGCAGGTAGGCGCCCATCTCGAGGTTCTCCTGCACCGTCATCGGAGCGAAGAGGCGGCGGTTCTCGGGGACGATCGCGATCCCCTTCGAGATCCTGTAGCTGGTCGAGCGCCTGGTGACGTCCTCGCCGTCGAGTTTGACCGTCCCGCTTCGCGGCCGCACGATGCCGAGGACGGTCTTCAAGGTCGTCGACTTGCCGGATGCGTTGCCCCCGAGCAACGCGACGAACTCGCCCTCGCCGACCTCGATCGACACGTCCTGGAGGATGTGGATCTGCCCGTAGTACGTGTTCACGCCGTCCAGGTGGAGAAGTGGCCCGTTCGTGCTCACTTGCGGGCCAATCTCGCGCTGCCGAGGTACGCCTCGACCACACGGGGATTCGTCGCCACATGCTCGAACGAGCCTTCGGCGATCTTCTCGCCGTAGTCGAGCGCGATGACCCGGTCCGAGATTCCCTCGACCACGTGCATGTCGTGCTCGATGACGAGGATCGTGTAGCCGCCCTCGGAGCGCAGCCTGCCGATGAGCTCCGTCATCTCGTGCGTCTCGTGCGGGTTCATGCCCGCGGCAGGCTCGTCGAGCAGGAGAATGCGCGGCCGCGTCGCCGTCGCGCGGGCGATCTCGAGGCGGCGGCGGTTCGCGTAGGAGAGGCTGTACGCCTGCTGGTCCCAGCGGTAGCCCATCAGCCGCTCGCCGAAGAACGCTAGCCGCTCCTCGGCGAGCTTGTGGATCTCCTTCTCCTCTCGGCGGGCGAAGGGCGTGCGCAGCATCGACTGCCAGACACGAGCGCGAGTGCGGCCGTACTGCGCCGCCATGACGTTTTCCTTCACGGTCATGTTGAGGAAGAGCCGGAGACTCTGGAACGTGCGGGCTACACCCAGGTTCGTGATCTCGTGCGGATCGAGACCGACGATGCTCCGTCCGTCGAGCATGATCTGTCCCGAGTCCGGCGGATAGATCCCCGTGATGAGATTGAACAGGGTCGTCTTGCCGGCTCCGTTCGGGCCGATGACGCTCACGATCTCGCCCTCGCCCACGTGGAGGTCGAGGTCGTGAATGACGAGAAGACCTCCGAACGCCTTCGAGACGCTCGTCAGCTCGAGCAGGGCCACGGTCAGACGATCTCCACGCGCGGGGTCCCGAGCAGGCCCTGGGGCCGTGTGGCCATGAGCACGATCAGGATGGCTCCGAGCAGCAGCGGGCGAGTGGTGGGCGCCTCCTCGACGAGGCGGGTCTCCCAGACGAACGCCGCCGTCCAGATGGTCGGCACGAGCAGGAGGTACCGCCGCCGTCCCCGGACGGCGGTGAGCGCCAGCACGAGGCCGATCAGGATCACGAACGCGTAGTTGCCGACCTGGTAGTTCGCGAGCTCGTAGGTGTTCTTGGGAAGGACGAGCCAGTGACGGAGCGCCTCCGCGAGCCAGCCGTGCTCGGTGAAGGCGGACACGCCCGTTGAGATCGGCCCGGCAGTGCCCCTGGGCCAAACCGCGCCGACGATCGCATTCACGACGAGTCCGAACGCGACGAGCCCGCCGACCAGAGCGGCGAGCACGCGCCAGGGGCGGATCTTCGCCACCAGACCGGCGATGATCAGCACATAGAAGACCCAGCGCGCGTGGTCGGGCGTCCGTAGCACCTCGAGCAGGACGTTGACCAGAACCGCGCCCGCGACCACGCCGGGCAGGCTGCCGGCGCCGCCGAGAATCACCATCGCGTAGACGGTGATCAGGGTCGGAAAGCCGAAAGAGCTGGGGAAGACGCCCTGGTAGTAGGCCCCGTTGATCGCTCCGGCCAGGCCCGCGACGCCTGCCCCGACCGCAACCGCGAGCAGCATCATCCGTTTCACGGGCATGCTCATCACCTCCGCCGCGAGCGGGTCGTCACGCAACGCGCGCCATGCGCGTCCGGTGCGAGAGTGGTTCGCGAATGTCAGGGCGAGCGCGACGATCACGAACCCACCGAGAGCCGCCCACAGGTAGTCGCGCACCTGCGTCAGCTCGTGGCCGAAGATCCGCCACGGATCGATCTGCGTAAGCCCGGTCGGGCCACCCGTGATGTCGTGCGCTGCTCCGAAGCCCAACCAGTCCCATTTATAGCCCTGGATCGTGAGAGTGACGAAGATCTGCCCGAAGAAGAGGGTCACGATCGCCAGGTAGTCGCCGCTCACCCGGCGCGAGGGAAGCGCAAGCAGGAAGCCGAGGAGGATCGTGCCGGCGATCACGATAGGCAGGGTCGCCCACAGAGGCCAGTGGATGCCGTAGTGCGGGGACGCGAGCTCGGCGAAGAGGTACGCCGCGAAGCCGTAGAAGGCGATGTAGCCGAGGTCGAGCAGACCTGCCCAGCCGACGGCGACGTTCAGGCCCACGGCGAGCAGGACGTAGAGCATCGTGTCCGTGGCGACGCGGAGGATGTACTCGTCGGACGTCAGGACCGGGACCAGCGCCACGACGGCGGCGAAGCCTACGAGGAGGACGATCTGCGGCGTGCGGTTGAGCCAGCGCCGAGCTCTGTCGAGCCCACTGCCCGGCCCGGCGGCGCGCTCCTCGGCCCGCGCGACCCACTCGTCGCGGCCGATCTGAGGGCCGGAGGTAGTCTCCAGCTCGGGGGGGCCGTCGCTCACGTTACGCCTTCTGGGGGATGGGGGTCCCCAGGATTCCCGTCGGCCGGAACATCATGAAGACAATCAGGACCGAGAGAGTGATCAGGTCCTGGAAGGCCGAGGAGAGATAGCCGATAGTGAACTGCTCGGCGACGCCGATGATCATCCCGCCCAGCATCGCGCCCGGGATGCTCCCGATCCCGCCCACGACGGCGGCCGTGAACGCCTTCAGGCCGGCTCCGAAGCCCATGTACGGCTGGATGTTCTGGTAGACGAGCCCGGTCATCACGCCGGCCGCGCCTGCGAGAGCCGAGCCGACGAAGAACGTGAAAGCGATCACGCGGTCGACGTCGATGCCCATCATGGAGGCAGCCTCGAGATCATACGAGGTGGCGCGCATCGCCTTGCCGATGTTCGTCCGCCAGACGAGCAGCGCGAGCGCGATCATCAGTCCGACCGCGGACGCGATCACGAGGATCTGGGCGTACTGGATGCGCAGGTTCCCGAGCGAGACGTGGTGAAAGAGCTGCCCTCCGTGGAGGCTGTATGTGTCGTAGCTCTTCGGGATCGGCCTGAACAGGAGCACCGCCGTCTGCTGGAGGAAGAAGGAGACGCCGAGCGCGCTGATCAGAGGCGCGATGCGAGGCGCCTTCCGCAGAGGCCGATAGGCGAAGCGCTCGATGACGACGCCGAGCAGCGCGCACCCGAGCATCGCGGCGCCGAACATGAGGATGATGAGCATCGGCGTCGGCACCTCCGGCGCCAGCGACCCCCCGAGGCCCGTCAGCACGACGTAGCCCATGTACGCGCCGAGCATGTAGACGTCGCCGTGGGCGAAGTTCAAGAGCTTGAGGATCCCGTACACCATCGTGTAGCCGAGCGCGAGCAGCGCGTACAAGCTGCCGTGGGTGAGCCCGTCGACGAGCTGGCCGAAGAAGTAGTGCCAGTCGTAGAAGGCGAAGCCGAGGATGGCGAGCATCAGGGGCGAACTCCGTCAGAGAAGGGCGTGCGGCCCACCGGCTGGGCGGGCCGCACGCACACGCGCTCTTGCCTGGGGCTCAGGCGCTGAAGATGAGCTTGTAGGTTCCGTTCGGTTGGATCTGCCAGAGCGTGATGCCCTTGGCCGGTCCCTTCTTGACGTCGCCCGCGAAGTCGAACGCGACCGCGTGACCGAGGATCGAGTTGGAGATCGAGACCCCGCTAAGCGTCTTCCTCACGTCGGCTCGACTCGTCTGGCCGTCCGCACACGACTTCGCGATGGCCATGGCGAGCATCTGCGCAGCGACGAAGTTGGGCGCGCCGAACGGCGTTGTCGCCCCCCACACCTTCGTGTAGGCGGCGACGAACGGCCTCGCGACCGGGATCCGGTAGACGTCGGCCCCGAAGAAGGAGACGTACCCCCCCGGGAACTTGAAGCTCTTGCTGTCGAAGCTTCCGTCTGTGGCCTGGAAGATGCCCTTGTAGCCGTTGCTCTTGAGCTGCTGGGCGAAGAGCTGCGAATCCGACGCCACCTGGGTCGGTGCATAGACGATGTTGGCGTTGATGGCGAGCGCCTTGTTAGCGAGCGCCGTGAAGTCGGCGTTTGCGCTTGAGCTCGACTCGGGCAGCGACTCACGGTCGACCTTCAGGCCCGCGGCCTCCAGGAGCTTCTGGGCATCGTCGGCGATGTTGATGCCGTACGCCTCGCCGTCATCGACGACCATAGCCTGCTGGCCCTTCTTGATCAGGCCGTTCTTGAGCAGGTAGTCGATGGCGACCGTCGCCTGCTTGAGGTTGTTCGGGACGATGCGGAACAGGTTCTTGAGCTTCCTCGTCAGATCGTCACGGGTTGCCGAGCCCGTGATGTAGGCGATCCCGGCGCGGTCGAGGACCGGCCCGCCGCCGAGGTTCTCGTTCGAGCCCGCGAACCCGACCATGCCGAGGATCGACTTGTTCGACGCCATCTGGGCCGCGACGGTCGCGGCTTTCTGCGGATCGAGCGCGCTGTCGCCGACCAGCGCCAGGTTGACCGGAACCCTCTTCAGCCCGGCGGGGACGCCCGGAATCGGCTTGCCGGCGTTCCAGGCGGCGAGGAATACCTGCATCCAGTGCAACTGGTCCTGACCGAGGAATGCGGCGGGCCCTGTCAGCACGCTGGCGAAGCCCACCCCGGCCGAACCTGTGCAGAGCGGCGAGGGGGCCAGCGCCGAGGCCTCACTGCTCAGCCTCGCGGTTGCGGCGGCCGAGCTCGCGAGCGCAGCGACGAGTCCCAGCGCCGCGATGAACAGCACCTTCCTCGTTCGTCTTTCCTTCCTCATTCTCTTGTCCTCCTTCGCTTGTCTCTGTCCTCGACACTTCTCACGTCCCGGTGCTGCCTCCAACCCGAGACTGTCCTTCATGCGCGTCCTCCTCGCTTCCCCGTTTAGTCGGGCAGGTTGTAGGCATCTGCCGGGCTCCCCGGCGGGTAGAAGACTCCGAGCACGCGAACCACGCTCGTGCCCGTGTTCTCGACGCAGTGCGGGACCTGCGGCGTGAAGAGGATGCAGGTGCCGGCGTGGAAGGGCGTGTCTTCGAGCCCCTCCATGTGGAGAATGCCCTCGCCCTCGAGGATGTAGGCGACCTCCTCGTAGAGGTGGTAATGGTCTTTAGCACGCGCAGGCGGGATCGAGCCGACGAATTGCGTCACCCCGTGCGTGTCTATCAGGTGGCGGAACTCGCGGTCCTTCCCCGCGCGGT
>JBGOSR010000115.1:0-6608 GCA_041476065.1 Gaiellaceae bacterium | reverse complement strand
CGCCGGGGCGTGCTGATCGACTCGAATCAGAACGGTGAGGGAAAGACGATCGCGTCGGTCTACTCGGTGCGCCCGAAGGAGGGAGCGCCGGTTTCGACGCCGCTGCGCTGGGACGAGGTGAACGAGGATCTCGACCCGGCCGCGTTCACGATGGAGTCCGTCCTCGGCCGCATCGAGAAGCACGGCGACCTCTTCGCGGGCGTGCTGAGGAACAAGCAGTCGCTCTCCGCAGCGCTCAAAGCGCTTCGCTGAACCGTTACACAGTCGTTACTTCGGGGCGGGAGAATCGCAGCATGCGGTATGTGTCGAGCGCTGTGTTGCTCGTCTTTTTCGCGGCTGGCTGTAGTTCCAACTCAGTGCAGAGCCCGGCTCGGTCTACGGGCGTCGTGACATCGCCGACTCTGATCGGCGATGTTCCCGGCGAGGGAGTGGTCATCAGGCGTAACTGGACTCGGGTTCCCACGCCGCTTCTCATCGTGGGTCTTGACGGTCAAGTTCTCGGTCGGATCTCTCCCGCGTTCGACATCGATCCCGAGTCCCAACTGCTACCGGGAGAGGTGATCCTCCGCGGACATGGCCGGCGGTTCATGCTCGACCCGAAGACCGACCGGTTCGTGGCGTTCCGCCGGGTTTCTGGCACGTCGGGAGGGTCTGTTCGTCTGTCGCGAGACTGTCGCGAGGAGACGCACCGAGGTCAACGGCGGTATCTCGTTTGCGGCATGACCCTGAGGAGAACTCAGGCTCACCCCGCGACGATTGACGTTCTCGCCCGCGGTCGTATAAGAAAGATCGTCGGTTCTCCGTCGAACGCGTATCGCCGACGATTTTCGGATGGCCTGTGGCAGAGCGTCGCGCTCTCGCCAGACGGCAAGACCCTGCTCGCGCTGTGGTCCGCCGATTGTGAGGAGCCCACGTCCTTCTTCGTCGACGTAGCGACCGGGCGCATGCGGGCCGTTACGGGCGAACGAGACTGGAGAAAGGCTCCGGAATCGATTCCGTTGGGGTGGTCCCATTCCGGCCAAGCGGTCGTGAATCTCCTGTCAGGCGGGTGCGGGGACGGCACGAAGCCGGCGGGGATCTACCTCATCGAGCCAAAGACCTTGCAGCGGCGTCTCGTGCATTGGGCAGACGGTTGGGCGGTCATGTGGCACAGGTGAGTCACTCTCACGTCGAAGCAGGGCGGATGAACTCGTAGACATAGCCGATCTCGTCGAAGCCGAGCTTCCGGTAGAGCTCCTTTGGCCAGTCGTCCCTCTCTGCGAGCAGGAAGGTCAGGTCGTGGCCGGCTTCGCGTGAAGCCGCCAGTGCGCCCAGGACCGTCGCTCGCGCCAGGCCGCGGTTGCGGAACTGATCGAGCGTCCAGACTGCTTCGATCTGGCCCGTAGCGCCGTCGGAGTAGAGATCGCAAAAACTCGCGATCGCCCCGCCGACCCGTGTTGCAAAGAACTTCGTGTCCCGCGTCGTCATCACCACTCGCTTGTTGTCGACGAGTTGCTGGACGACGTCTTCGTCCGCGCCGTATGGCGCGCCTCTGGTGGCTTCCGCCCAGACAGGCTCGAGCTCTTCGAGATCGACTTCCTCGACCATCGACAGATCGACCGGGTGATCGGGATCCCGCAGGGCGACCATAACCACGTCGCACTGGACGTCCCAGCCGAGCTCTCGGAAGCCGGGATCGAACCGAGCTCCGGCGCTTTCGTCGTAGACCTCGACCTTGCGGTGGGCCAGGCCTGCGCCGCCGAGGATGCGATCCGCCTCTGCGGCGAGCAGCTCGGCGGAGGCCTCGGCGAGGTCGGTCTCGGCCACGAGGTAGTTGCGGCTCCAGACCCGTGGGAGACGCGGATAGAGGTAGGCCGTCCCGAACCGAAACGGCACCTCGCGCTCCGCGGAAGGCCCGTCGAGCCTCCTCAAGAACGCGACGATCCGCTGGAGATCACTCATCTCCGAGGCCTCTCGGATGCCCGAGCATGCTCAGCTCGGCGATGTCGCGGCGGAAGAAGAGCGAGACGGTCCAGTCGGTCACGACCCGGAGCTTCCGAGAGAGGAGCGGCAGCTGGTAGAGGTGGTACGTCCTCGTCACGAACCAGCCGAGAAAACCCCGGAGCGGGATGCCGAAGACGAGCGCGATCCCCTTGTGCCGGCCGAGCGTCGCGACCTGCCCGAGTGAGCGGTAGCGGTAGGGCTTGCGCGCACCGCGGAGGTTCTTCGCGATTCGGCGGGCCTGGCGCAACGCGTGCTGGGACGTCGGTGGATCGGGCACGCCCGGCGTAGCAGGGTTCGGCACCTCGGCGCAGTCGCCGAGCGCCCAGAGCCCTTCTCGGCCCTCCACCTGCAGCGTCGCATCGACTTTCAGACGCCCACGCTCGTCGACGGGCAGGCCGAGCTCGCGGATGAGCGGATTGGGGCTCACGCCCGCGGTCCACACGACGGTGTAAGAAGGGATCCGCTCTCCTCCCGAGAGCACGACGTCGCTCTCTCCCACGGATTCGAGGGTCGTCGACGTCCGGATCTCGACCTTCCTCCGCGCGAGCTGCTTCGCGGCGTAGTCGCCCAGCCGCGAGGGAATCTCGGGAAGGATCTTGGGTGCGGCGTCGACGAGGACCCACCGCGCGCGGAGTCGGAGGTCGGGATAGTGGCGCAGTGCATCTCGGACGAGATCGGCGAGCTCGGCAAGCGCCTCGACGCCTGCGTAGCCGGCGCCGACGAAGACAAAGGTGAGATGTGCCTGAGCGCGGTTCTCGTCCATGGCTGCCGTCGCCGCCTCTAGCTGGCGAAGGACGTGGTTGCGGAGCGCGATCGCATCGGCAAGGTCCTTGAAGCCGAGCGCGTGCTCGCGCAGGCCGGGGATGGGCAGGACGCGTGCGACAGAGCCGAGAGCGAGCACGGCCTGGTCGTAGCCGACTTCGAAGGCGCCGGCCTGCGTCTCGACGGTTGCGGTGCGTCGCTCGTGGTCGAGGCCGGTCAGACGGCCGAGCAGAAGCTCGGCGTAAGGGCACATCATCCGCAGCGGAACGACAACGTGGCGCGGCTCGAGCGTCCCCGACGCAGCTTCGGGCAGGAGCGGCGTGAAGAGCATGAAGTTCTCGAGGCTCACGATGGTCGCGCCGCGCCGCCCCAGCAGACGCGCGACGTACGAGCCGGCGAAGCCGCCTCCGAGGACAAGGGTGCCGCCGCGCGCGTGACGCGCCTCTACCATCGCCTCGTGCACGTCTCCGTCATCGGCAGTGGCCGCGAGCACGAAGCTCGCGCGGAGGAGGTCGGCCGGCTCCTCGCCGAGCGGGGCTGCACTGTGGTGACCGGCGGCGGCGGCGAGGTGATGGCCGCGGCGGCTCGCGGTGCGAAAGCGGCTGGAGGCACGACGATCGGCATTCTCCCCGGCGAGAGCCGTGCCGAGGCGAACGAGTGGATCGACCACGCCGTCGCGACCGGAATTGGGCACGCGCGGAACCTGGCCGTCGTCGCAAGCGGCGATGCAGTGATCGCGGTCGGAGGTAGCTGGGGGACGCTCGCCGAGATCGCGTTCGCCATGCGCCTGGGCCGCACAGTTGTGATCCTCGAGCCCGGCTGGGAGCTGGAAGGCCTCATTCGGGCGGCGACACCGGAGGAAGCGGTCGACCTCGCGCTCAGCCGCGGCTCAGCGGGAGGGTCAGGCAGGTAGGCCCTCCTTCGCCCTTGCGGGACAGCTCCTCGCCCGCGTAGACGCGAACATCGACGCCCGCTGCTTCCATGCGCTGCCGCGTCTCCGGGTTGCCCTCCAGCGCGAGCGCCGTCCGCGGCCCGAGCGCGAGGACGTTGCATGCCATCGACTCGAACTCCTCGTCCGGAACCTCGACGAGCGCAACGCCGCGCTCCTCGAGAAGCTCCACCAGGCGAACCGGCAGTAACGGCAGATAGACGAGAGCCAGGTCCGCGTCGAGCGGGCTGATCAGGGTCAACATGTGCATGCAGTGGTCGGGGCCGTGGTAGTGCGGGAGATCGACGGTGATCACTTCGACGCCGGGCAGAGCTGCTCCGAACTGTGCGGCACCCGCCGCGTTCGTCCGGTACCCGAGGCCGACGACCAGGGTTCGCTCGTCGAGCCAGAAGGCGTCACCGCCCTCGGCGATAGCCGGCTCGGCGAGCTCGGCGGCGATCGGGACGCCGGCCGCTTCGAAGTCGGCCCGCATCGCCTCTACTTCGCCCCGGCGCGCTTCCTTTCCAGGCCGGAGGAGAATCGCGCCGGCGTCGGTGACGAAAGCAGGATCGAAGACGTAGACGGCGTCGGGATTCCGGTCGGCGTCTCTCGTCGCAACGACGACCTCGGCTCCCGCCTCCTCCAGCTTCGCGCGCAGGCCCTCGTGCTCCTCCGCGATTCGCTTCAGATCCGGCTCGGCGAGCCACCCGTACTCATGCCACCGCGAGAAGTCCGTGCCGGGGGGCCGGACGAGGACCCGCCGCAGCGTGCCAGTCATGCTCTGGATCACGGCTTGAGCATACGGTCGAGCAGCTCGAGCGCTCCGGCCTTGTCGAGCGGCTCGTTCAGGTTTCCGCACTTCGGCGACTGGACACTCCCGACGCTTCTGACCGGCGTCGCTCCCGGTCGGCAAAGCCGACCTCTGCGCCGCCTCGCCCCGCTAACCGCGCTCCAGCCGCACGGCCGTGCAAAGCACTGTCCCCGCGGCATACGCACGCTTAGCGAGGCGTCAGAAACGTCGGGCTGCCTCATGTCCTTCGTGCGCCCAACATGCGCCTAAGCAACTCCGACGCCCCGGCCTTGTCGAGCGGCTCGTTCAGGTTCCCGCACTTCGGCGACTGGACGCAGGAAGGATAGCCGCTCTCGCACGGACAGCCTGCGAGCATCTTTGCCGTGTCCTCGACCCAGCCCTCGAAGGCCTCGAAGCCGCGCTCGGTGATCCCCACGCCGCCGGAGTGACCGTCGTAGACGAAGACGGTCGGACGCCCTGTCTGGAAGTGCAGGTTCGTCGAGAGGCCGCCGATGTCCCAGCGGTCGCACATCGCCCAGAGCGGGAGGATCGCGATCATCGCGTGCTCGGCCGCGTGCAGCGTGCCAAGAAGACGGGGCATCTCCTCGAGCTCGGCGAGCTGCTCCGGCTCCGGCACGTACCAGACCGCTTCAGTGTCGAAGGTCGTCTGCGGCAGGTCGAGCGGGACGAGCTCGAGCGTCACCTGGTCGCGGATCGACTTCTTTTGGTAGGCGATCACCTGCTCGGTCACGCTGACGCGTCCGAAGGCGAGCTCGAGGCCGAGCCTCCTCTCGGTACGGAGCGTCTCCTCGATCGCGGTCGTCGTCTCCTTCTTCGTCTGCGTGTAGTAGTCGTCGGAGAAGGGCTCGACGAGTGCGCTGCGGGCGGTCAGGTCGAGTGCGACCACGCGATAGCTCTCGCCGAGGTGGAGATAGATCGCGCCCTCGTGGACAGTGGAGTAGGCGCGCTCGCGCTCGATCGTTCCGAGCACGGAGCCGGTGTCGGTCGTGACCATCGTGAAGACGTCGTGGCTCGTCGAGCGGAGCCCGAAGCGGCCCGCCGGGTAGTCGCGGCCCGCCCAGACGTAGCCGGCCTTCGTCTTCTCCAGCTCCGGATGGTCGGCGGCACGACGTAGCGCTTCGGCGCCGAGGATCTCCGCGTCCGACTCGTCGAGCGGGGCCTCGAACGCGGCGGCCGCGACGTGACCGTCGAGGACCCGCGAGTTCTCGTGGTCGAGGATCGCCGCCTCGACCCGCCGGCCGAGGAGCGTCTCGGGCTCCCGCATGAAGTACTGGTCGAGCGCGTCCTCGCTGGCGACGAGAACAGCGAGCCCGTGCCCGCGGCGGCCGGCCCGGCCCCACTGCTGGCGGAGGCTGGCAACGGTGCCCGGGAAGCCGACGGAGATCACGCAGTCCAGTGAGCCGATGTCGATGCCGAGCTCGAGCGCGTTCGTCGCGCTGACGCCGCGCAGCTCGCCCGCGAAGAGCCGCTGCTCGATCTCGCGCCGTTGCGCAGGCGTGTAGCCGGCGCGGTAGGGCGAGAGGGCAGAGGCGTCGCCGAGCCGGTCGGCCGTGAACTTGTGGATCAACTCGGCGGCCCGGCGGCTCTTCGCGAAGACGAGCGTCCGGAGGCCCCGCCCGACGAGGTCGGCCATCAGCTTCGAAGCCTCGGCCAGGGCGCTGCCTCGCTCTCCGAGCTCCTCGTCGAGCAGGGGCGGGTTCCAGAGCGCAACGGTGCGCTCGGCCTTCGGCGCTCCGTCTTCTCCGATGACCGTGAAGTCGAGCCCAACGAGCGAGGTGGCGAGCTCGCCGGGATTTCCGATCGTCGCCGACGCGAGCAGGAACTGGGGATCGGCGCCGTAGATGCGCGCCAGGCGCCGGAGGCGTCGCAGGACGTTCGCGACGTGGGAGCCGAAGACGCCGCGGTAGACGTGCGCCTCGTCGACGACGACGTAGCGGAGGTTCGAGAGGAAGTCCCCCCAGCGGTCGTGGTGCGGCAGGACGCCGACGTGGAGCATGTCCGGGTTGGTCAGGATCACGTTCGCCCACTTGCGCACGTGCCAGCGCCGCTCGGCCGGCGTGTCGCCGTCGTAGATCGCGGGACGGAGCCGTGGAACGCCGTAGCCGGCGAGCGCCCGCGCCTGGT
>JBGOSR010000114.1:0-6619 GCA_041476065.1 Gaiellaceae bacterium | reverse complement strand
GCCAGGTTGACCTGGAGCAGCGCCGGCACCTCGAGACGGCGGGCGGCGGACCGGGAGTCGAGCGAGTGCACGAGCTCGCAGATCTCGCTCACAACTTTCGCCTTTCGGCTCTGCAGATGGCCGATGAAATGCCAGCGGAACAAGTCTCCGTGGGCAGCGTGCTTCTGCTCGAGGTCCTGGGCGCGGTTCTCGCCGACGACCTCGACCCCGGCATCGGCCAGGACAGGCATGTCCGCGACGGAGATGTACTTCGTCGCTGCGACGATCGTCACCTCAGGCCCGACCTCCTCCCGGACGCGCGCGAGACGGTCGCGCACCTGGTCAGCGGACAAGCCCAAGAACGCCCTGTGTGCCGCGGGGCTTACCCGTTCGGCGCTCGGAGAAGAAGAGGTCGGAGCGGCAGGCGGTGCAGAGGTCGACGCGCTCGACCTTCGTTGCTCCCGCGTCCCGGGCGGCCAGCTCGGCCGCCGTCCAGAGGTCGAGCTTCCCTCGGCTGACGATGCCCGCGCCGAACCTCGCTCGATACGGCCCGGCCACGTCCTCTTGCACCTCGTAGCAGCAGGGCCCGATCCCCGGGCCGACGATCGCCGCCACGCGGCCGCCCAGCACGCGTGCTGCGGCCTCGACGATCCCGTCTGCGAGCCCGCGCCAACCCGCGTGCAGGACCGCGAGCGCAGGCTTGTCGCCGTTCGTGCGTGCGAGAGCGATCAGGACGCAGTCCGCCCCGAGCGTGACCATCGGCACGCCAGGCTCGTCCGTCCAGAGCCCATCGCCGGGAGTGCCCCGCGAGCCCGCCTCGGCTCGGTTGACGACCGCGGAGTGCGTCTGGTACCCGAGCGCGAGCTGCTGCATGTCAGCGCCGAGTGTTGTGCAGAGCCGCCGGCGGTTCTCGTCGACACAAGTGACGTCGTCTCCGGTCCGGCGGCCGAGGTTGAGCGACTCGAACGGCCCCTCGCTCACACCCCCGAGGCGCGTCGAGAAGGCGACCTCGTACGGCCCAGGCGCCTCCCAGCGAATGACGGGGAGAGTCATGCGCTCTCGATCAGCTCCCGGGCGGCGGCCAGCTCGGACTCCCGCCCGTCGAGCTCACCGTTCAGCTTCCGGCGCCGCAGCTCGGCAAGGATCTCCCCCACGCGGGGCGACTCGCCGAGGCCGAGCTCCGCGACGTCTGCGCCGGTGATCTCGAGCCTGATCCCGGCCAGGCGCTCGAAGTAGTCGTGGAGCTGCGGCAGGTCGGTGAGGGCAAGCGCGAAGAGCGGAGCGTCCGGTGCGTGGGGCTCCGCGATCGCGACCACTTCGGCAGGAGAGAGCCCGTCTCTGGTCAGCTCGGCGGCGATGCGGGGGGCGCTCACGATTGCGCCGGCGATCTGGCCCGCGTCGCGTCTGCGCACCTTCAGCCCGTCCAGCCAGACCTTGATCTCGGCAGCCGGGAGCTTGCGCCCGAGAGCGGTCAACCCGAGCCTCCACGATGGGATGTCCAGGCCGTAGCGCTCGTTCAGCTCGCGAAGCCGCTGCGTGAGCTGCGCGGCCTCCGCATCGGCGGCCGCGTGCTGGTGGATGGCGTGCTCGAGGCCGAGCTCTGCCAGCCGCGGGATCGAATGGTCGACGTCGCCCTCCTCGAACAGCGCGATCAGTTCGTCACGCATCCGCGCGCCCGAGAGCTCGTGGACGTGGCCCAGTGCGACCGTGTCGTGGGCAAGCGCAGCGGTGTGCTCGTCCATGCGAAAGCCGTAGCGATTCTCGTACCGGATCGCCCGGAAGATCCGAGTCGGGTCGTCGAGAAACGACCGGTCGTGGAGCACCCGGATACGGCCCGCCTCGAGGTCGCCGTGGCCTTCGAAGGGATCGACGAGGCGGCCCTTGTCCTCTCCCTGCAGCGACACGGCCATTGCGTTGATCGTGAAGTCCCGGCGGAAGAGGTCGTCCTCGATCGAGCCGGGCGACACGGTCGGGAGGGCTCCCGGCGACTCGTACGACTCCGTGCGCGCGGTCACGACGTCGATTCGCTGGTCGCCGCCGTACAGCACGACCGCGGTTCCGAATTGGTCATGAGCCCTCAGTCGGCCGTCCAGCGACTCCGCGAGCGAGGTAGCAAGCGCGATGGCGTCGCCCTCGACGGCGATGTCGATGTCGAAGCTCTGCTCCCCGAGCAGGATGTCCCGCACGGTGCCTCCGACGAGGTAGACACCGCCGTAGGGGGCACCGACCGCGGTCACCGCCTCGAAGACGGGGTCCAGGCGCTCGGGCAAGGCGAGGCTGCGCATCCGAGCCTCATTCTGCCTGGGCTCCCCACCGGAATCCGCGCAATCTTGGCGCTCCTCGGTCACAGACATGCGCGCTTTCCCCCGATACGATCGAATCGGGGAGGAGGTTGGGCTACCTGGCGGGCCCGTCCCGAAGAGGCCCGTCCCGTCGGGACCTGGCTCAGAGGAGCGCGATCGCCTCGATCTCGACGAGCGCCCCCGACGGGAGCGCCGCGACCTCGACGGTCGAGCGCGCCGGCGGGACGGCGCCGACCCGCTCGGCGTAGACGCTGTTCATCGCCTGGAAGTCGTCCAGGCTCGCGAGGAAGACGGTCGTCTTCACGATCCGGTCGAGCCCGCTGCCGGCCTCCGTGAGGATCGCGTCGAGGTTGTCGAAGACCTGCGAGGTCTGCTCCTCGACGCTCGGGCCGACCATCGCCGACCCGCCGGGCGCGAGGCCGAGCTGGCCCGAGGTGAACACGAACCCGCCGGCGCTGATCGCCTGCGAGTAGGGCGCTCCCTGGAAAGGAGCCGGAGCATTCTCTGTCTTCACGGCGGTCTTCCCCTCCATCGTCACTCCTTTCGTGTCCGTGGCCGGCCGGCCTGAGCGATGGCCACACCGAGTGCCTTGAAGATCGCTTCCAGCACGTGCTGGGAGTCGTCGCCGCCGATCAGGCGAACGTGCAGGGTCAGGCCGCCGCCCTCGGCGAGCTCGTGGAGGAAGCTCGCGACGAGGTCGGTACCGAGGCCGCCGATCCTCGCCCCGGACAGATCGACGTTGGAGACGACGAGCGGCCGCCCGGAGGCCTCGAGCACGACATGCGCGAGCGCCTCGTCAGCGGCGGCCGCGGACGAGCCATGGCCGCGCGCATCCGCCCGGCTGAGCGGCTCGCGCAAAGCTTCACCGAGAGCCTTGCCTGCGGACGCGATCTCCGCTTCGGCTCGCTCGGGAGCAACGTGCAGCTCCAGATCGAGCGAGCCGTAACTCGCGAGCAAGCCGAGCAGGTGGTCGAGCACGGGCAGCCCGCTGCTCACGTTGCTCTCGCCCGCGCCGTCGAGCGCAACACGGACGCGAACGTGGTCTTTCTCGCTCACTCTTTCGGGGGATGCCATCCCTCGATCAAGGGTACCGCACCCTCCTAGCGAGGCCGACGACGGAAGAGAGCCCTTCCCGCTCCCCGTCCGGCCTCGATGCCCCCTTCTTCCCATCACATCCCTCGTTTTCCCGCGCTTCTCGCCGGCGCCCTCGCAATCGCCGCATTTCTGGCGCCGAGCGGCGCGACGAGCACTCCGGCAACATCGGACGCGGTCGTCGGCTTTCACTCGAACGAGCAGCTCGCGGCCGCCCTGAAGCGCTTCCCCGGCGCGCGGATCGTCCGCCGCGTACCCCACATGAAGACCGTCCTGATCGAGCTGCCCGGCTCCGCGGCCGACCTCGCCGGCCTGCCCGGCATCTCCTTCTCCCGCAAGCCTCTTCGCCGAACGGCGCAAGTCGAGCCGGCACTCACGGCGATCTTCCGGCCGGGCCTCCCTTACGAGTGGCAGTACGTCGCCACCCGTGAGAACGAGGTGCCCGAGCCGATCCTCCGGGCCGCGAGCGCAATCAAGATCGCGGTCGTCGACACGGGGTTGGACGTGACCCATCCCGACATCGCCGCGAAGGCGCCCGAGACCTGGGACATCGTTCATCACCGAACGAACGTCGTCGATCATGACGGCCACGGCACTTTCGTCTCCGCGCTCGCCGCGGGGTCCGTCGACAACAACGAGGGGATCGCGGGCTTCGGCGGTGACGCGAAGCTGCTGATGGTGAAAGCAGTCGGTGCCGGCGACAGCTTCAGCGACGTGGACGAAGCCGCTGCGATCGTCTACGCGGTCGACCACGGGGCCAACATCATCAATCTCAGCATCGGCGGAGAGGGCACCTCCCCGCTCGAAGAGCGCGCTGTCCAGTACGCCGCGGCCCACAACGTCCTTCTCGTCGCAGCCGGCGGCAACGAGTACGAGGACGGCAATCCGATCGAATACCCAGCCGCCGCCCTCCAGCCGCCCGGGTCGAAGGGCCAGGGCGGTATCGGCCTCTCGGTCGCCGCCAGCACGATGGCCGGCAAGCGCGCGTTCTTCTCCAACACGGGCTCGCAGATCTCACTCGCGGCCCCCGGGGACAACGTCTTCGGCGCCGTCGCGGCGGGCTCTCCTCGCGACTGGTGGCCTCGCTACGCGCTGCCCGGCTCGCTCGCCGGCCTCTACGGATGGTCGAGCGGTACCTCGTTCTCGAGCCCCGAAGTGGCAGGTGCGGCCGCGCTCGTCTGGGCCGCGAACTCTTCGCTGACCGCACAGGAGGTCGCCGGGATCCTCAAGGCGACTGCCTCTGGAAGCGGCAAGTGGACTCCGGGTCTCGGCTACGGCGTGATCGACGTCGCGGCTGCGGTCGCAGCGGCGAGCGGACAACCGATCACCCCTCGCCCCAGGGTCCGCTCATGGCTCGGCATCCGTCGCATCCGCGCCCGCTTCGTGCGTCGCACAAGCCCAGCCAACGGCAGGCGACTCCGCCGTGTGCGCCTCGCCGTCCATCTGCGGACGAGCGTCCCGACGGTAACTCCCGACTACCGCGCGATCACGCTCCAGATTCGCCTCGGCGGAAGCTGGCATCGCATCGGGAGAGCGACGACCCGGCTCGGCGGCGGGATCCACTGGACGGTCGGTCTGCGACCGGGTCGCTACATCCTGCGGGCCGTCTATCGCGGCCGCTGGGACCTCGGGTCGGCCATCCGGCTCCAGCCCGTCCGAGTTCTTTAGGCCGAGACGCGCTCGATGTGGGCGCCGACCGAGCGCAAGCGCTCGTCGATCCGCTCGTAGCCCTTGTCGATCTGGTAGACGGCCCCGATCGTCGACTCGCCCTCCGCGCAGAGCCCGGCAAGCAGCATGGACATTCCGGCGCGGATGTCGGGGCTCTCCATTCGCTGGCCGCGAAGCTTCGCCGGGCCCGTGACGACCGCGCGGTGCGGGTCGCAGAGGATGATGCGCGCCCCCATCGACACGAGCTTGTCAGTGAAGAACAGCCGGTTCTCGAACATCTTCTCGAAGAGGAGGACGGTACCGCGCGCCTGAGTCGCCACAGTGAGCGCGATCGAGGTGCAGTCCGACGGGAACGCGGGCCACGGGCCGTCCTCGATCTTCGGGATGTGGCCGCCGATGTCGTCCTCGACCTGAAGCTCCTGGCCCGGCGGAACCCGCACGCTCCCGTCTCCGAGCTCGACTTGCACGCCGAGCCTCGCAAACGTCGGGAGGATCGAGACGAGATCCTCGGTCTTGACTCCGTCGACGGTCAGATCGCCGCCCGTCACCGCGGCGAGGCCGATGAAGCTTGCGACCTCCACGTGATCGGGGCCGATCGTCCACTCACCGCCTTCGAGGCGATCCACACCTTCGATCTTGAGCACGTTCGACTCGATGCCCTCGATCGACGCGCCTAGCGAGACGAGGAAGCGGCAAAGGTCCTGGACGTGCGGCTCACAGGCGGCGTTGCCGATCACGGTGCTGCCGGGCGCGAGCGCCGCGGCCATGACGATGTTCTCGGTCGCCATCACGCTCGCCTCGTCGAGGAAGACGTTTGCTCCGCGAAGGCCGTCAGTCCGCATGTCGTAGAGGTCGCCCGCCTCGACGTGCGCGCCGAGGTTCGTGAACCCGTGGATGTGCGGATCGAGCCGCCGGCGTCCGATCACATCGCCGCCCGGCGGTGCGGCAATCACGTTCCCGCAGCGAACGAGGACCGGCCCGGCGAGGAGGAACGACGCGCGCATCTGCGCGCAAAGCTCCCGGTCGAGCTCGGTCTTACTGATCTCGACGGCATGGACGCGAACCTCGTTCGGCCCCGTCCATTCGACCTCGGCACCGACGTCGGCGACGAGCGCCAGCATCGTGTCCACGTCCCGGATCCGCGGGACGTTTCGCAGCGTCACGGGCTCGCTCGTCAGCAGGCAGGCGGCGAGGATCGGGAGCACTCCGTTCTTGTTCCCTGCCGCGGTCACATGCCCGTGCAGAGGTTGCCTGCCCTCGATGACGAAGGACTCGACCAGTTCGTGTTCGACCATCGTCTCAGTCATTTGCGACGGGCTATCGTACCCCTCGCTTGGAGATCACACGCGACCGCGCCTGGGAGACCCTGACCCGCCACACCAAGAGCGAGGCGCTGCTGCGGCACGCTCTCGCGGTGGAGGCCTCCGTGCGGGCCTACGCGCGCAAGTACGGCGAAGACGAGGAGCTTTGGGGCATCACGGCACTGCTCCACGACTTCGACTGGGAGCTGCACCCGACTCTCGACCAGCACCCCCAGGACGGCGCGCCGATCCTGCGCGAGGAGGGCTATCCGGAAG
>JBGOSR010000113.1:0-6820 GCA_041476065.1 Gaiellaceae bacterium | reverse complement strand
GTGCGATCTTCAACAAGAGGATGCAGGACGCCGGTCGAATCTCGAACCTCACGGACCGCTACGCGGCGTGGGCTCTCGTCGATCGCGACGTGATGAAGCAGCAGGCTCCTCTGGCGCCGCTCTTCTTCCGCACGGTCCGCGAGTTCACCTCGAAGCGTGTTGGTTGCTGGTCATACCAGCCGATCTACGGTTCGATGAACTTCAACGCGGTCTGCATCGGGTAAGTACCGAGAGACCATGGGACGAGGCGCCGGCCGGAGCCGGCGCCTCGGCTCCTTTGCAAGCAAAGCTGCGGTAGAGTTCCGCCGCACGTGACGGTGGAGAGGCCGAAGACCAGGTGATTCGCTACATCATCCGACGGTTGCTGTGGGCGGTCGTGCTCTTTATCGCCGTCACCATCGTCACCTACATCATCTTCTTCATCATCCCGTCCGATCCCGCCACCCTCGCCGCCGGGAGGAACGCCAGGCCGGAGGACGTCGTGCGCGTTCGCCACTATCTGGGCCTGGACCGCTCGGTGCCGGTGCAGTACGGCCGGTTCCTCAAGCGACTCGTGATCGATTTCTCGCTCGGCCGCTCGTTCGTGAACCGCCGCGATGTGAACACGATGGTCGGCGAGGCCGCTCCGGTGACCGCCTCCCTCGTCTTCGGCGGCGCGATCCTCTGGATGCTGCTCGCGATGCCGATCGGCATCCTCTCGGCGCTCAGGCCCCGGTCGCTCTTAGACCGATCGGCGATGGTCTTCGTGCTCATCGGGATCTCTTTGCCGGTCGTCTGGATCGGGCTGATCCTGCAGTGGTCGATCGGCTTCAAATGGGGCGTGCTACCGAACGCCGGCTACTGCGACGTGATCAGCCCGCCCGCGGGCGCGACCTGCGGCGGGCCGGTCGACTGGTTCCTGCACATGATCCTGCCGTGGATGACGTTCGCGATCCTCTTCACCGCGATCTACGTCCGGATGGTCAGATCGAACGTGATGGACACGCTCGGTGAGGACTACGTGCGGACGGCGCGGTCGAAGGGCGCGCCCGAGCCGCGGGTGATGACCAGGCACGTGCTGCGGAACGCGTTGCTGCCGGTCGTGACGATGCTCGGCATGGATGTCGCCCTTGCCCTCGGCGGGGCGATCTTCACCGAGACGATCTACGGCCTGCCCGGGCTCGGAAAGCTTGCGATCCGGTCGATCGGGATCAGCGACCTCCCGATTGTGATGGGCGTGGTGGTGTTCGCTACATTCGTCATCATTCTCTTCAACCTGATCATCGACCTCTTATACGCCTGGATCGATCCGCGGATCAGGCTGACCTAGGTGCCTCTCGAGGCGCACGATCGAAGGGGAATTAATGGCCCTCCTTGAAGTCACGGACCTCAAGACGTACTTCCAGACCGACGACGGGATCGTCAAGGCCGTCGACGGTGTCAGCTTCAGCGTCGAGAAAGGGAAGACGCTCGGGATCGTGGGCGAGTCGGGCTGCGGCAAGAGCGTCACCTGTCTCACGATCATGGGCCTGAACGCGAAGAAGAACACGATCACGAGCGGACAGGCGCTCTTCAAGGGCGAGGATCTCCTGCGCCTGCGCTCCCGCCGCCTGCAGGAGATTCGGGGCAACGACATCGCCATGATCTTCCAGGACCCGATGACCTCCCTGAACCCTGTGCACTCGATCGGGGCACAGCTGATCGAGGCGATTCAGCTCCACCGCGACGTCTCGAAGAAGGTGGCGCGCGCCCGGGCGGCGGAGCTGCTGAATGCCGTCGGCATCCCGCGCGCCGACCGCCGTTTGGGCGACTACCCTCATCAGTTCTCCGGGGGAATGCGCCAGCGCGTGATGATCGCGATGGCGCTCGTCAACGATCCCGACCTTCTGATCGCCGACGAGCCGACGACGGCGCTAGACGTGACGACGCAAGCGCAGATCGTGAATCTGATGAAGCGTCTGCAGAGCGAGTTCGGCAGCGCCATCATCATGATCACGCACGACCTGGGGGTCGTCGCGGAGACAGCGGACGACGTCCTCGTCATGTACGCGGCCAAGGTCGCCGAGGAAGCACCCGTCAACGACCTCTTCAGCCGGCCTCACCATCCATACACGTGGGGGTTGCTCGGGTCGCTCCCACGGCTCGACACCGACGTCGAGCGCCTGGTGCAGATCCCAGGCCAGCCACCGTCGCTCCTCAACCCTCCGAAGGGCTGCCGCTTCCATCCGCGTTGTCCCTACGTGATGGACAAGTGTCGGCAGGTCGAGCCGGAGCTCGTCGGCATCTCGGGCGCGCCGGAGCATCGGCAGGCATGCCATCTCGACGAGGCCACGAAGGATCGCGAGGCGGCGAAGCTGGTCGCGGCAACGATGGGGAAGGCGAGCTGAGGTGCGCGGCTGATGGCTGAAGACCTGCTCGTCGTCGAGAACGTCAAGAAGCACTTCCCGGTCACGCGCGGGATCATTTTCCAGAAGCAGGTCGGGGCCGTGAAGGCCGTGGACGGCGTCACCTTCTCCGTCAAGCAGGGAGAGACGCTCGGGATCGTCGGTGAGTCGGGCTGCGGGAAGTCCACGCTTGCCCGCTGCATCATGCGACTGCTCGACACGACCGACGGGAAGATCACCTTCGAGGGTCGCGACATCACGCGCCTCTCACGGCCCAGCATGCGGCCGATCCGGCGCGAGATGATGATGATCTTCCAGGACCCCTACGCGTCTCTGAACCCGCGCAAGCGCGTCGGCTTTATCGTTGCCGAGGCGCTCGAGGTGCACAAGCTCGGGACGCCGGATGAGGTCAAGCGGCGCGTCCAGGAGCTGCTCGAGGTGGTCGGCCTCAACCCGGAGCACTACAACCGGTTCCCCCATGAGTTCTCGGGCGGCCAGCGCCAGCGCATCGGCGTTGCCCGGGCGCTCGCGGTCAACCCGAAGCTGATCGTCTGCGACGAGCCGGTCTCTGCCCTCGACGTCTCCGTCCAGGCGCAGATCCTCAACTTGCTCGAAGACCTGCAGCACGACTTTGGGCTGACGTACGTGTTCATCGCACACGACCTGAACGTCGTCCGGCACATCTCCGACCGCGTTCTCGTCATGTACCTCGGCAAGGTCGCCGAGCTGGCCCCGAAGCTGGAGCTCTACGAGAGCCCGAAGCACCCCTACACGGGCGCGCTCCTCTCAGCGGTCCCGATCGCCAATCCCGAGCGGGGCCGCGCGCGGAGGCCGGTCGTGCTCGAAGGCGACGTGCCGAGCCCGCTGAACCCGCCCGCCGCCTGCAACTTCCATCCGCGGTGTCCTCGCTTCCGAGAAGGCCACTGCGACGTCGAAGAGCCGCCGCTGTACTCGTTTGGAAACGACCACGTGGCCGCGTGCCATTATCCGCTCGAGAGTTGGCCGCTGGACGAGGAGGAGTTCCGCAGGCGAGGCGAGCCCGTGCAGCCTCCGGCGGAACCTTCTCCAGTTTCCTAGCGATGCTCGTCCCGGCCCTCCGCCGGTTCACCCTGTTGCTCGTCGTGATCAGCGTCGGCACCGCCGCCGCATCGGCCGCGATCGGCCTGCTGCTCGGCGGCTCGGTCTCTCGCTCGATCGCGATCGGGTTCTACCTCGTGGGGTGCTTCCTGCTCCTCGGCGGATTCTTCTTCGGAAACCTCGGACCGGTGCGTCCGCGTCGGGCCGAGGACGCGGGCGACATCTTCTCGCTGTTTCAGCTCGGGTCGCGCCGGCTGCGCTGGGCTACGAGGGAAGAGCAAGAGGACGCGATCAACACCTCGGCGGTCTTTCTTCCGCTCGGGTTCGTGCTCATCCTGCTCGGCGTCATGTCGGACAGTCGGCACGCATTGTTCTAGTCTCTAACCGTTTCCCGCCGTTTTCGTCACACTTAGTGATGGTGAGAGCACGATCTGAAAAGTGCGACCGCATGCGCGCCTGGATTTCGGCCGGGCTCGACGGCGAGCTGTCCGAGTTCGAGTCGGTCCTGCTGCGCGGTCACCTCCTCCGCTGCCACTCCTGCAGCACGTTCAAGACCGATGCGGCGAGCTTCGCCGCTGCGCTGCGCCGCGCTCCGCTCGAGTCGTTGAGCCGGCCGATCGCGCTGCCGCGCCGACGCCGAATCGCCTTCGCCCCGCTGCGAGCGACGGCCGTGGCCGCTCTCGCCGTCTCCATGATCGGCGTCGGGGGCGTGTTCGCGTCGCTCCACTCCGGCGCCATTCTCAACAGGCCCAACGCTTACGCGGCGGCTCTCGACGACCAGGATCTGCGCCAGCTTCAGCGCCAGAAGCCACAGGCGGCGCTCGCGGAGCTCCGCGTCAGGCGCGCCCGGGTGCTATCCGCCTCGACGCAGATTCCGCGCACCACGGGCTTTCAGAATCCCTGAGCCGGCGTCACGTTTCGAGGGTGCTCAGGTACCGTTGAAGCGTGATCCCTTCACTCCTTAGCTCGTACGCCTGAGAGCTCGATCACGCCGCCCGGGTGGCGGCGCTCCTCGAGGCTTCGCAGCGCTATCCGAAGACGGATCGTGAGCGCAGGCCCTTCGCTAGACTCCTGGACGCTGGCAGGCGCCTTCGCGGACGGCGCCCGTTGCTAGACACTCCTCTCCAGGAACCGAATGCCTAATAGTGAGAACGCTCCAAACGTCGGCAAGCTGATAGAGGTCAAGGGCGTCGTCATCGACGTGCTCTTCCCGAACGAGCTGCCCGGCATCAACCACGCGGTGCGCATCTCGGTCGAAGGGCGGGACATCATCGCCGAGGTCCAGCAGCACCTGGGCGACGACCGGGTGCGCGCGGTCGCGATGGACTCGACGGACGGACTGGCGCGCGGCGCTGACGTCGTCGACCTGGGCGGGCCGATCACAGTCCCCGTCGGGGAGGTCACGCTCGGCCGGCTCTGGAACGTGATCGGCGAGCCGATCGACAAGAAGGAGGCACCGGCGGACGGCGTCGAGCGCTGGCCGATTCACCGCGATCCGCCGGCCTTCACCGAGCTTGAGCCGACGACCGAGATCTTCCAGACGGGCATCAAGGTGATCGACCTGATCGCGCCCTACGTCAAAGGCGGCAAGGTGGGCCTCTTCGGCGGCGCGGGCGTCGGTAAGACCGTCCTCATCCAGGAGCTGATCCACAACATCGCTCGCGAGCATGGCGGCGTCTCCGTCTTCTGCGGCGTGGGCGAGCGTACCCGCGAAGGGAACGACCTCTGGCTCGAGATGCAGGAATCGGGCGTCCTCGACAAGGTGGCGCTCGTCTACGGCCAGATGAACGAGCCGCCGGGCGCGCGCCTTCGCGTCGGCCTCTCCGGGCTGACCATGGCCGAGTACTTCCGCGACGAGGGTCAGGACGTCCTCCTCTTCATCGACAACATCTTCCGCTTCGTCCAGGCAGGCTCGGAGGTCTCTGCGCTACTCGGCCGCATGCCGAGCGCGGTCGGCTACCAGCCGACGCTCGCCACCGAGATGGGCCAGCTCCAAGAGCGGATCACCTCCACGAAGAAGGGCTCGGTGACCTCCGTCCAGGCCATCTACGTGCCAGCGGACGACTACACCGACCCGGCGCCTGCAACGACCTTCGCGCATCTCGACGCGACGACCGAGCTCAACCGTGCGATCGTCGAGATGGGCATCTACCCCGCGGTCGACCCGCTCACCTCGGTCTCGCGCGCTCTCCAGCCGGACATCGTCGGTGACGAGCACTACCAGACGGCGCGAGGCGTCCAGGAGATCCTTCAGCGCTACAAGGACTTGCAGGACATCATCGCGATCCTCGGCATGGAGGAGCTGAGCGACGAGGACAAGCTCACGGTGCAGAGGGCGCGAAAGATCCAGCGTTTCCTGTCGCAGCCGAACTTCGTGGCGGAGCAGTTCACCGGCACGCCCGGCGAGTATGTGCGGCTCGAGGACACGATCAAGGGGTTCAAGGAGATCCTCGAGGGTAAGCACGACGACCTCCAGGAGCAGGCCTTCTACATGGTCGGCACGATCGAGCAGGCGGTTGCGAAGGGGCGCAGCTCGGAGCAGCCCGCCGAGCAGGACGAGGAAAAGCCGGCCGAGGCCGAGTCTGACGTCGACCGCGAGCCGGCACCGACCGCGGCGTAGTGGCGAGCTTCGACGTTTCGCTCGTCACGCCTGACGGGGCCGTCTTCGAGGGCGAGGCCGAGATGCTGGTCGTCCCGGGAGCGGATGGTGAGATCGGAATTCTCGCCCGGCACGCGCCGCTGATCGCGATGCTGAAGGCGGGGTCGACGCGTGTCCATGTGAAGCGCGACACAGATATTCAGGAGTTCGCCACGGGCCCCGGCTTCTTCAAGGTCGAGCAGGACCGCGCGCTCGCGCTCGTCGACGACGCCGTCGACGCGAGGGAAGTCGACGAGGCGCGCGCCAGGGAGCAGCTCGAGACGACACAGGCCGAGCTAGAGCGCCTGGATCGCGGCGAGTCGGATGCCGACCGCTGGCAGCTCGAGCAGCGGATCAAGCATGCCGAGAACCAGCTCGCGGTAATCGGGCGGTAGCGCCGCTACCCGATTGATAGTCTCCGAGCGTCCCGCTCCCGACCTCTTAGGCGGGAGCGTTTTCGTCTGAGGGAGGCGCACTTGCAGGCATACGCTCCAGGGCTCTATCCACGCTCCGAGGCACTCGTGCAGGCGACGCGCGACCTCGACCGCGGGCGCACGACGCCGGAAGCGGTCGACGAGCAGACGGAGCGGGATCTCGCTCAGTTCCTCGCTGCCCAGGCCGACGCGGGCTTCGACCTCGTTGCGGACGGGATGCTGCGCTGGCAGGACATCTTCCGCCCCCTCGTCGAAGGCAGCGAGGGCCTCGAGACCGGGGCGCTGACGCGGTTTCTCGACACGAACAG
>JBGOSR010000112.1:0-6874 GCA_041476065.1 Gaiellaceae bacterium | reverse complement strand
CCGCGCGGCGCTCGAGCGCTTCGAGCCCACCACGGTCGTCGCCGTCGGCCCGACGGACGAGATCCCGCTTCTCGCCGGGAAAGGCCTCGTCGACGGGAAGCCAGCGGTCTACGTCTGCGAGCGCTTCGCGTGCCAGGCGCCCCTCACGGAGCCGTCTGCGCTCATGAGGAGCGGGGCTCCGTAGTTGGCACGGACTCCGATGTGGCTTTCCCGGTTGCGGCCGACCGCTCCGTCGCTCTACTTCGCTGCGACGAGAAAGGAGCGCCGAGCGATGAACGCTTTCAAGAAGCATTTGGCCCATCACCCGATGCACATGGTGGGTTGCGGTGTTTCCGCCGTGGGCATGGCCGTCGGGATCGTCTTCCACATCGCCCTGCTGGCGATAGTCGCCGCGATCGTCTGCGGAGTGATGTGCATCACGATGATCCGGATGATGCTCATGCCGGGCCATCACCATGTGTAGCTGGAGCTAGCTACGAGTCGGACGAAGTGGTGAGTCGAGCGCACTGCTCGACTGATGGCACTGGGCCGCTGCCGTTTGCGCGTGACGTGCTTTTCCACGGCTGCTCGTACTAACCCGCTCGTTCCGCGCCCAGACATAAGAGAATCGCCCGGTGCGCCTCGTAACCCACCGAGCGCCCTACCTCGTCTTCGGCGAGCACGAGTTCGACGTCCCGCTCGACCACGCAAACCCCGAGCGCGGGAAGCTGATCGTCTTCGCGCGCGAGGTCGTCGCGCCTGACCGTGAACACGACGAGCTGCCGTGGCTCGTCTACCTTCAAGGCGGGCCGGGGAGTGAGTCGCCTCGCCCGCTCGCCCTCGTGGACAAGACGTGGCTCGCGCGGGCGCTCGAGGACTACCGCGTGCTGTTCCTCGATCAGCGCGGCACGGGCCGCTCGACACCGGTCGGCGATCTCGCCGGGATGAGCGCGGACGAGCAGGCCGAGTACCTGACGCACTTCCGCGCCGACTCGATCGTGCGCGACGCCGAGCTGATCCGGCACCAGCTCGGAGGGCAGCGCTGGAGCGTGCTGGGACAGAGCTTCGGGGGCTTCTGCGTCGTGAACTATCTCTCGCAGGCGCCGGAAGGCCTCACCGCGGCGTTCCTGACCGGAGGGCTACCGCCGCTCGAGCGCCATCCCGACGAGGTCTACGCCGCGACCTACGAGCGCACCGCCGCGAAGAACCGCGCCTACTACGAGCGCTATCCCGAAGACCGGGAACGAGTCGTCGACATCCTCGAGCGCCTCGAGGCGGAAGACGTTCGTCTTCCTGCGGGAGATCGTCTTACCCAGAGGCGCTTCCGCCAGCTCGGCCACGTCCTCGGCATGGCCGACGGCTTCGAGCGGCTGCACTACATCCTCGAGCTCCCGTTCGGCTCGCGCGCCTTCCTGCACGACGTCGAGTCGGCGGACCCGTTCTCCAGGAACCCGATCTACGCCGTCATCCACGAGGCGTGCTACTCGTCCGGCGCCGCGACACGCTGGTCGGCCGAGCGCCTCTTCCCGGAGGAGTTCCGCGACGATCCGACCTTGCTCACGGGCGAGCACGTCTATCCCTGGATGTTCGAGGAGTACGAGGCGCTTCGCCCTCTGGCAGGCGCGGCCGAGATCCTCGCCGAGCATGAGTGGCCGAAGCTCTACGACGTCGAGCGGCTCCGGGAGAACGAGGTGCCGGCAGCCGCGGTCATCTATGCCGAGGACATGTACGTCGAGCGCGCGTTCTCCGAGGAGACGGCAGCGTCGATCAGCGGTCTTCGCCCGTGGCTGACGAACGAGTACCAGCACGACGGGCTGCGCCAGGAGGGAGCCCGGGTCCTCGGTCGCCTGCTCGACCTCGTGCAGGGCCGGGCCTAGAGGGCGGGTATCGATGGCCGAACTTGGCCAACAGGTCGTGAGCGGGCTCGCCTCGGGCTCGATCTACGCGATGCTCGCGCTCGCGATCGTCATCATCTACCGCTCGACCGGAGTCGTGAACTTCGCGCAGGGCGAGATGGCGACGTTCACGACCTTCATCGCCTGGACGCTGGTCGACCACGGCGTCGGCTATTGGGGGGCGTTCGGGCTGACCGTCGTGATCGCCTTCGTCGGCGGCGTCGCGCTGGAGCGGATCGTCGTCAGGCCGGTCGAGGGCGGGCCGGTGCTGACGGTCGTCATCCTCACGATCGGGCTCTTCGTCCTGCTCGGAGGCCTGTCGAACTGGATCTGGAAGGCCGATGTGCGGTCGTTCCCGCCGAACAGGCCGTTCCCGACGAGTGCCTGGGACATCGGCGGCGTCGCCGTCTCGAAGCAGGACGTCGGGATTCTCGCGGTCATGCTCGGCCTCGTCCTGTTGCTCTATCTCCTCTTTCAGCGCACGAAGCTCGGGCTCGCTCTTCGGGCGTCTGCGCTGAACCCGACCGCGAGCCGGCTTCTTGGCATCCGAGTGGGCTGGATGCTCGCGCTCGGCTGGGGGCTTGCTGCGGCGATCGGCGCCGTCGCCGGGCTCTTCACGGCCGCCGCGTCGCCGCCACTCGATCCGAACATGATGCGGCCGATCCTCATCTACGCCTTCGCGGCGGCAGTGCTCGGCGGGCTCGAGAGCCCGGTTGGCGCGGTCATCGGTGGGCTCGCGCTCGGCGTGATGCTGAACCTGATCACGACCTACGACAGCCGCGTTCACCTCGACCTCGACCGCTTGCGGCTGACGATCGCCCTGACCGTGATCCTGGCCGTCCTGCTGCTCCGCCCGGCCGGGCTCCTCGGTCGCACGGTGGTGCGCCGTGTCTAGGCTCGCGGTGGCTCGTCTTGCCCTGACCGGGATCGCCTTCGCGGCCGCGACCGTCGCGATCTTCTTCGCGCCCCGTTGGGACAGGGTCGGCGACATCAACGGCGCCCAGATGGGCGTGTACTTCATCGCCCTGCTCGGCTTGAACATCGTCACCGGCTACACGGGCCAGATCTCGCTCGGCCACGGGGCGTTCATGGCGATCGGCGGGTACACGACGGCGATCCTCGTCACCGAGCACGGCGTGCGCGACCTCTGGACGATCCCGCTCGCCGGCCTCGTTGCGGGGGCCGCCGGCTTCCTCGTCGGCCTGCCGGCGCTCCGCCTCTCCGGCCTCTACCTCGCCCTCGCAACGTTCGGGCTCGCCGTGGCGATGCCCGAGCTCCTGAGCTGGGACAAGCTGAAGGCGGTGACGAAGGGCGGCCAGGCGATCCAGCTCTTCGGGAGCTCATCCCTCACCGGCAAGGGCTTCGAGAACGTGAGCATCCTCGGTCAGACGGTCACGTTCACGCGCGCCGTCTACTACCTGACCTGGGCGGTTGCCCTCGTCCTGCTCGTCGTCGCCTGGCTGCTGTTGCGAGGGCCGCAGGGTCGCGCGTTCCGCGCGCTGCGGGACAGCGAAGTCGCCGCAGTCTCGTCCGGCGTGAACATCGCCGCGTACAAGACGCTTGCGTTCGCGATCAGCGCCGCCTACGCGGGCATTGCAGGCTCGCTGCTCGTGATCGCCGTCGCCTTCGCCGACCCGCAGTCGTTTCCGGCCAAGCTCTCCCTGACCTTGCTCGTCGGCGCGGTCGTCGCGGGGCTCGGCTCGCTGTGGGGCCTGCTCGCAGGGGCGGCCTTCATCCAGTTCCTGCCAGACGCGGCCGTGCACATCTCGAAGGCGCAGGGGGTTCCCGATGCGGTCTACGGAGCCGCGCTCATCCTGATCGTGCTCGTGCTGCCGACCGGGTTCGCCGGCGGCCTGCGGAGAGCCCTGACTCCCCTAACAAGTCGGCTATACACTCGGTCATAGAGTCATGGGCAGGCGCCTTCTTCTTGTACTTGCAGCGTTTTTCGCGCTCGGGATCCCCGTCGCGTTCGGCGGCAGCTCCGCCGATCCAGGGATCACGCCGACGTCGATCCACATCGGCGGCACGGCGCCCCTGAGCGGCTCAGCCCAGGCCTTCCAGTCGGTCGCCAAGGGCGCCGACGCCTACTTCAAGTACGTGAACGCGCGCGGCGGGGCCAACAAGCGCCGGATCCAGTACGAGTACCTCGACGACCAGTACATCCCGTCCGAGACGGTTCGCCAGACCCGCATTCTCGTCCAGGACAAGAACGTCTTCGCGATCTTCAACTCGCTCGGCACCGAGCAGAACCAGGCGATCCGCCCGTACCTGAACCAGCTCCACGTGCCGCAGCTCTTCGTTGCGACCGGCGACACCTCGATCGGCCGCGACTACGCCCAGTACCCGTGGACGATCGCGTACCAGCCGACGTACATCGCCGAGGGCGCGATGTACGGCAACTACCTCCGGCGGACGATGCCGACGGCCAAGATCGCGATCCTCTACCAGGACGACAGCTACGGCGCAGACCTGATCAAGGGCCTCCAGCGCGGGCTGGGCCCACGAAAGGGGAACATCGTCGCGCGAGCCGGCTACGCGGCGACAGACGACAACGTCCAGTCCCAGATCGCCACGCTGAAGGCGTCGAACGCGACGGTCCTGATGCTTTTCTCGACCCCGAAGTTCACGATCCAGGCCTACCAGTACGTGAACGGGCTCGGCTGGAAGCCGAAGATCTTCGTGAACGCCGTCTCGAGCGCCTCGAACGTGATGGTCATCTCCTCGAGCCGCGGCCAGAACAAGCGCGTCGAGGGCTCGATCTCGATCGTCTTCCTCAAGGACCCGAACGACCCGAAGTGGAACCGCGACCCGGGCGTCCTCTTGTACCGGAAGATCATGCGCAAGTACGGACGAGGCGGGAACATCAAGGACGTCTACAACCTCTACGGGATGTCGGCTGCCTTCACGTTCGTCGACGCGTTGAAGCACGCGGGCAAGAATCCGACCCGCACCTCGATCATGAATGCGGCCACGCACCTGAACGAGCGGAACAACCCCTTCCTGCTGCCGAGCATGATCATCAAGACGACCTCGACCGAGCGCTTCCCGATCGACCAGGCGCGACTCCAGCGCTGGCACAACGGGCGCTGGATCTCGTTCGGCGGCCTCCTGCGCGCCCGGAGTTAGTGCCCCTGCCAGCAATACATGCCGGCCTCTGGCCCGCGATCACGCGGCGCCAGAGCCCACCCTCGCCCTTGCCAAGGCTGCAAGCCTTGACCGCGGTCGAGTGCGGCCTCTGGCTTGGTGCTCGCGACCCAGAAGCTCGGCGGCATTACTGGCAGGGGCACTAGGCCCTGGGAAGATCGAGGCTACGGGCCTCGACGGGGGCGTTCGGCTTCGCGTTCTTCGGCGGTCCGACGATCGTGGCGGGGCTCGTGCCCTGGCTCCTCACGCGGTGGGATGCGGACGAGCAGCCTCTGGCGCTCCGGATTCTCGGCGTCGTCGTCCTGGCGCTCGGTGCCGCACTCGTCCTCGAGACCACGGCCCGCTTCGCGTTCCAGGGCCGGGGGACGCCGGCGCCGTGGGCCCCGCCTGAGCGCTTCGTCGTCCGCGGCTCGTACCGGCTGACGCGGAACCCGATGTACGTGGGCGTGATCGCCTTGATCGCCGGGCAGGCGCTCCTCCTCGGACGCGAGCGCCTCTTCGTCTGGGCTCTCGCCGCGTGGCTCCTCTTCCACCTCTTCGTCGTCTTCGAAGAGGAGCCCGGCCTCCGGCGCCGCTTCGGCGTAGCGTACGAGGACTACTGCGCGCGGGTGGGGAGGTGGCTGCCTCGGCGCGGCGGAGTCTGAGCGATGTCTCCCAGCTCGAGCATGCCCGCACTTGACCCTTGCTCGGTCCTCTAGGCCGGCTCGACCCCACCCAGCCCGAGCCACGAGGCCAGGCCCTCCAGCTCGGCCTGCACGGCCTTGCTCGGGTGGTTTCAACGCTTCGCTGATACTTTCAACTGGAGTGCAGATCGTTGAGCTTTGGCGATATCCCGTCAAGTCGCTGCAAGGTGAGCGGCTCGATTCGGTGGCGCTGACTGCCGACGGTGCCCAAGGTGATCGTCGTTTCGCCATCTACGATCTTCAGTCCGGGCTTGGGCTCACCGCGCGGCGTGTTCCGGATCTCCTATTCGCTTCGGCACGTTTGCGCGATGATGGGACCGCGGAGATCACGTTGCCGGACGGTTCAGTGGCGACCGCTGACGACGCGTTGTCGGAGTGGCTCGGTCGGCCCGTAACGCTGCGCTCGGCTGCGACGGACGCGGCTCGTCGGTATGAGAATGTGGTCGATTTCGAGCATGAAGCGACGAGTGATTGGGAACCGTTCGACGGTGCGGATGGAGCGTTCCACGACAACCCCGCGGCCCGGGTGTCGCTTGTCTCGGCGACGACGATGAGATCGTGGGACCCGCGTCGTTTCAGAGCGAACGTGCTGCTCGACGGCGAAGATGAGGACTCACTGGTCGGATCGAGGATCACCCTCGGAGAGGCGACGCTCGACGTGGAGATGCGGATCAAACGGTGTGTGATGACCACGCGCGCACAGGCGGGAGGTGTCGAACGCGATCTCGATGTGCTGAGAACGATTGCTCGCGAGCGTGACGCCTTTCTCGCTGTGGGCGCGCTCGTGATCAATCCGGGAACCGTTCACGTCGGCGACACGCTAAAGGCAGGCTGACGCTGAACGCTCGCGACCAGGTCTTGGGAGAGAACCTTGCCGTGGCGAGCGTTGTCTCGCCGGACCCCTATTGGTCCCAGTAGTCGTCGATGATCTCGGCGTCGCCGGGCCCGCCCGGGCAGCCGATTGCGATCACCTCGGCGCCCTCCGGGCCTCCTTCGAAACCGCGGGCAGTGTCTTTCGAGAGCCGGATCGCGTCCCACGGACCGAGCTCCTTGATCCCGTCGTCCAGCTTCACTCGGATGCTTCCGCTGATCACGAGATAGACCTCTTCCTGGGTCTTGTGCTTGTGCCCGAACGGAATCCGCAAGTTCGGGGCGATCCGCTGATAGGTCAGT
>JBGOSR010000111.1:0-6889 GCA_041476065.1 Gaiellaceae bacterium | reverse complement strand
GGCGATGCCGGTCGCACCGTTGACGAGCAGGTTCGGGAAGCGCGCCGGGAGCACGAGCGGCTCCTGGTTCTGCCCGTCGTAGTTGGGCCCGAAGTCGACGGTGTCGGCGTCGATGTCGCGCAGCATCTCGGTGGCGAGACGCGCGAGCCGGCACTCGGTGTATCGCATCGCGGCAGCCGGGTAGTCGTCGATGTTCCCGAAGTTGCCCTGGCCGTCAACCAGGGGATAACGCAGCGAGAACGGCTGCGCCATGCGAACGAGGGTGTCGTAGATCGCCACGTCGCCGTGCGGGTGATACGAGCCCATGACGTCGCCGACGACGCGTGCGCATTTCAGGCGCGGCCGGTTCGGCTGCAGGCCGGCCTCGTGCATCGCGAAGAGCACGCGGCGGTGCACCGGCTTCAGCCCGTCGCGCACGTCCGGGAGGGCGCGCGAGACGATCACGCTCATCGCGTAGTCGAGGAAGCTCGAGCGCATCTCCTGCTCGAGCTCGCGCGGCTCGATCCGGCCGGGGCCGAGCGGCTCAACCGAGGACATTCAGACCTCCCTCACCATTAGACGTCGAGGAACCTGACGTCCTTCGCGTTCGACTCGATGAACTCACGGCGCGGCTCCACCTGATCGCCCATCAGCATCGAGAACATCCTGTCGGCGGCCGCCGCGTCCTCGACCTCCACCTTGATCAGCATCCGCTTTGCGGGATCCATCGTCGTCGTCCAGAGCTCTTCTGGGTTCATCTCGCCCAGACCCTTGAAGCGGCCGACGCTGATCCCGTCCTTCGCGAGGTCGAGCGCCTCTTGGCGCAGGCTCTCGAAGGTCTCGGCGGTGCGCTCCTTCTTGCCGAGCGTGAGCCGGAACGGGGGCATGCCGACAACCTCCACGAGCCGCGCGTACGACTTGCGCAAGTTCGCGTACACCGGTGAGGCGAAGAGACCGGTCGGGATCGTCACGTGACTCGCGGCGCTCGACTCGTGCTCGACGATCTTGATGGTCGTGAACTCATCCGTCTGCTCGAGGACGGAAAGTGCGTGCTCGTCCTCGCCGACGGACTCGAGCGTCTTCGCGAGATCCTTGCCGGCCGCAGCGTCGATCTCGACCTCGACGAGCCTATGGCCGATCACGAAACTCGCCGCGCCGATGCCGAAGTCGGCGCGCAGGCGCGCCGTCCAGCCCTCGAACTCGTTCAGAGCCTTCGTGAAGCGGCCGTAGCGCGACTCGGTCAGCTTCTGCGCATCTCCGTCCCGTGCGGTGAGGACGATGTCCTTGACGCGCTCGCGGACGAGGATGTCCTCGAACTGCGACTCCTTCTCGACGTATTGCTCCCGGTTGTTCCCGATCTTCACGCGGTAGAGCGGCGGGACGGCGATGTAGATGTAGCCGCCCTCCACGAGCTCCTGCATCTGCCGGTAGAGGAACGTGAGGATCAGAGTGCGGATGTGAGAGCCGTCGACGTCGGCGTCGGTCATCACGATCACGCGGTGATAGCGGAGTTTCTCGAGGTCGAACTCGTCTCCAATGCCGGTCCCGATCGCGGTGATCATCGACTGGATCTCGAGATTTGAAAGCACCTTGTTGATTCGGTTCTTCTCCGAGTTGATCACCTTGCCCCGCAGCGGCAGGATCGCCTGGAACGTTCGGTCGCGCGCGTCGATCGCCGAGCCGCCGGCCGAATTGCCCTCGACGAGGTAGAGCTCGGCCGAGTCGGGATCGTTGATCGAGCAGTCGGCGAGCTTGCCGGGTAGCGCCATGCTGTCGAGCGCGCTCTTCCGGCGCGTCAGCTCGCGTGCCTTGCGGGCCGCCTGCCGCGCGTTGCGGGCCGCGAGGGCCTTCTGCATGATCTGCTTGGCCTCGGTCGCGTTCTCCTCGAGGAACTCGGCGAGCTTCACGTTCACTGTTTGCTCGACGAGGCCGCGCACCCAGGCGTTGCCCAGCTTCGTCTTCGTCTGGCCTTCGAACTGCGGGTCCTGGAGCTTGACCGAGATCACCGCGGCGAGCCCCTCGCGGACGTCCTCGCCCTCGAGGTTGTCGTCCTTTTCCTTGAGGATCCCGTTGCGCCGAGCGTAGTCGTTCAGCGTTCGCGTCAGTGCCGCCTTGAAGCCGGAGAGATGCGTTCCGCCTTCGTGGGTGTTGATGTTGTTCGCGAAGGAGAAGACCGACTCGACGTACGACGTGTTCCACTGCATTGCGACCTCGACCTGGCCGGCCGCCGCCGCGTCGCCGTTCGTCGAGCCCTCGAAGTAGACGATGTGCTTGTGGACGGGCTCCTTCGAGTCGTTCACATAAGAGACGAAGTCCCGGATCCCGCCTTCGGCGTAGAACTCGTTCCGCTCCTCGCCGGCGCGCTCGTCGATGAGCACGATCCGCAGCCCTTTGGTGAGGAACGCCGTCTCGCGGAGCCGCTGGATGAGGATCTCCTGCGACCACTCGAGCTCGTCGAAGATCTCGAGATCGGGCAGGAACTTGATCGTCGTCCCGGTCTCCTTCGTCGGCCCGACCTTCTTCAGGTCCGTCGTCGGCTCGCCGCGGGCGAACTCCTGGCGGACGATCTTGCCGTCGCGCTTGACCTCGACGTGGAGGTACTCAGAAAGAGCGTTCACGACGGAGACGCCGACGCCGTGCAGGCCGCCGGAGACCTTGTAGCCGTCGCCGCCGAACTTCCCGCCGGCGTGCAGTTTCGTCAGCACGACCGTCACGGCCGGCAGCCCCTGGTCCTTCATCATGTCCGTCGGAATCCCGGACCCGTTGTCCGTGACCGTGACCGAGTTGTCGGGGTGGAGGATCACTTCGACGAGGTCCGCGCGCCCCGCCATCGCCTCGTCGACCGAGTTGTCGACCACTTCGAAGACGAGGTGGTGAAGGCCGCGGGGGCCCGTTGAGCCGATGTACATGCTGGGGCGCAGCCGGACCGGCTCGAGGCCCTCGAGGACAGTGATGTCTTTTGCGCTGTACGCAGCTTCAGTCATTAAAAAAAGCCCTGCAAATTTCGCCTTTTTGGGCCTGCGCAAGTGTACCAGATAAAGCGGCCGTCAAGACGGCCTGGCGAGGCTCGCGGCAGCCGCCTTTGCAACGATTTTGCGGAGACTTTCGTCCTCGATCCCGGAGGTCATCGCCCCGGCGAGCTCGTGCTCCTCCGCAGTCGGCTCCCGCACCTCCTTGGCTGCGGCCGCATCGTCTTGCGCAGAGAGCTCCGGGAGCTTGCCCGGCGCAAACCTCAGCCCGGCCGGTGTGACGTCACCGAGCACCTCGCTGAGGCGCACGAGTAGCTTGGGCTCGAGCTGGGCGAGCTCGAACGCCCATGCGGACGACGCCGTCGCGACGTGCAGCTTGCCGTCGCGGGCGATCTTCGCGGGCCAGGCGTTGCGGGCGATCTGCTCCCCCATCGCAGTCGGCCAGGCGCGGACGATCTCGGTCATCCCCTCGGCCGGGCCGAACCGTCCGAGCTCGCGCCGGACCCCGTCGCCGATCCGCTCCGGCTTCATCTTGCGCTCCCCGGAACGACCTCGACGAGCTGCGCCGGCTCGCCGGGCAGCGACGACGCTCCGGTCGCGGTCACGAACGTCTGGCCGATGCCGGCGAGCCGCTCCGCAAGCGCCCTCCGCCGGCGCTCGTCGAGCTCCGAGAGCACATCGTCGAGAAGAAGAAGCGGCGGTGCTGGACCGCGCTCCGTCAGCAGCTGCGCCTCCGCCAGTAGGAGCGAGAGCACGGCCAGACGCTGCTCTCCTTGTGAGCCATAGCGGCGGAGGTCACGCCCCGCGGCCGCGATCCCGACGTCGTCCAGGTGCGGACCGAGCCCGGTCGTGCCGCGGTCGAGATCCTCGTCGAGACGGGCCTCGAGCGCTGCGGCGCTGGGCGGGTCGGCCTCGTAGAGCAACTCGGCACCAGCCAGCCCGAGCTCGGCGGATCGCTCGGCGAAGCGCGGCCCGATCGAGTCGATCGCTTCTTGACGGGCCGTCACGAGGGACTCTCCAAGCTCGGCGACGCGCTGCGTCCAGGGCGCAACAGCGTCACATGACGAGGCGCCGACGGTCACCCTGCGCAGCGCCGCGTTTCGCTGCGCAACGGCCGCGCCGTACTCGGCGGGAACTCCCGCCCGGGCTGGGAAGAGCCGGCCGAGCGCACGGTCGAAGTAGGCGCGGCGGGCAGCGGGGCCGCCTTTGACGACGACGAGCCGGTCCGGCGTGAAGACGAGCGTCGCAACCTCCGTGCGCAGCTGCTCTGCCGCGCGCAGCGGCGCGCCGTTCAGCTGCGCCCGCTTGGCCTCGCCGGGTCTAAGCGTCAGCTCGATCTCGAGCTGCCTCCCGGCAAGCTCTCCTGCAAGCTCGATCCGCGCGGCGTCAGCACCGAAGCGCACGAGTTGTGCGTCGTTCCGGCTCCTCGGCGAAAAACCCTGCGTGCCGACGTGCAGCGCCTCCAACAGGTTCGTCTTGCCGGCCCCATTTTCGCCGACCGCGAGCACGAGACCAGGCTCGAGCTTCAACTCGAGAGACGCGTAGGAGCGGAAGTTGCGGAGCGTGAGCGTCTTGACGACCAGATCAGCCGGCTAGGCGGATCGGCATGATCAGGTACGAGAAGCTCTCGGCGTCCGAGTGGATGAGGCCCGGCCGAAGCGGGCTGATCAGCCGTAGCGCCACTTCCTCGCTGTCCACCGACTCCAAGCCGTCGCGCAGGAACTCCGGGTTGAACCCGATCTCGAGCGGCTCGCCCGTGAACGGCACCGGCAGCGACTCTTTCGCCTCGCCCACGTCCTGGGTCTGAGCCGAGACGGTCACCTCGCCCTCGGCGAAGCGCAACCGGAGAGGCGAGTTGCGCTGCGCCATCACCGAAGCGCGCCGCACGACCTCGAGGAACTCTTCGCGAGGCAGCTTGACCTCGTGCTCGAACGTCTCCGGGAGCAGCTGCTTGTAGTTCGGGAATTGCCCGTCGATCCGCCGGGTCGTCAGCCAAACGTCGCCTGCGCCGAACACGACGTGGTTCTCCTGCACGCCGATCCGGAGGTCATCGGCATCCTGGGCGATCCGCGAGAGCTCCGTCAGCGCACGAGCCGGCACGATCGCCTCGAGCTCCGCACCCTCGCCGCCGGAGAGCTCCGTCTCCTTGACCGAGAGCCGGTAGGAGTCGGTTGCCGCCATCACGAGCTTCCCGCCCTCGAACCGAACGAGAATGCCTGTCAGCACCGGGCGCGACTCATCCCGCGAGGCAGAACGCGCGACTCGCGACACCGTCTCGAGGAACGCGCTGCGCTCGACCGTGAACGTCTGCACGGCCTCGACGTCGGGGAGCTTCGGGAAATCCTCGGCGCTGTACGTGTTGAGCTTGTAGCTCGCCGGGCCGCAGGTCACCTCGAGCGCGCCCTGCTCCGGCCTGTGCTCGAGCACCACTTCGCCTTCGGGGAGCAGTCGCGCCAAGTCGACAAGAAGTCGGCCCGGAGCGACAATTGCGCCTTCGCCCTCCACCTGGCAGTCCGCGTTGAGACGAAGCGAGAGCTCCATGTCCGTCGCGGCGATCTCCAGCTGCCCGTTCGCGGCGCGAAGCAGCACGCCGCTGAGCACCTGAACCGATGCTCGCGTCGACACCGCTCTTCCGACAACCGACAGAGCGCGAGTGAGCTCGTCTTTGGAGCACGTGACTCTCACGACCGCTCCTACTGCAGTTTCTATGTCAGTCATTTAAAAAGAGGTAGTAGCAGTAATAGGGAGTGTGAACTCTGTGGATGATGCCGTGTCGCGGGTGTGAGAGACGGTTTGCCCTGAGGATGCGATCTGTGAGTAAGTCGGTGTTCTGCACAGGTGCTGAGCGGCCCGATCCCGATGTCCCCAGATTCACCGGGTTTGCTTGATGCGTGCAGTCAGCTCTTGCACCAGGTTGTACACAGAGCGGTCCTCGCGAATCAAGCGTGCGATCTTCGACGTCGCGTGGATGACGGTCGTGTGGTCGCGGCCACCGAACTCGCGGCCGATCTTGGGAAGCGACGCATCTGTCAGCTCACGCGAGAGGTACATCGCGACCTGGCGGGGATAGACGATGTTCTGCGAGCGGCGCTCCCCGCAGAGCTCTTCCATCGAGAGCCCGAACCGGTCCGTGACGGCTGTCTGGATGCCCTCGATCGAGACCTGCGGCGCCTCTCCTTGTGGAAAGACGTCCTTGAGCACGTCCTGGGCGAGCTCGACGGTCATCGGACGGGCCGTCAGGCTGGAGAAAGCGACGACACGTGTGAGCGCGCCCTCGAGCTCCCGGATGTTCGTCGACACCCGACCGGCGATGCATGTCAGCACCTGTGGGTCGGGGATGTGGATCCCGTCGGTCTTCACCTTCTTCCGGAGGATCGCGATGCGCGTCTCGAGGTCGGGCGGCTGGATGTCGGTGATGAGCCCCCACTCGAACCTCGAGCGGAGCCGCTCTTCGAGGGTCGAGATCTCTCGCGGCGGACGGTCGGACGAGATCACGATCTGACGGCCCGCCTCGTAGAGCGAGTTGAACGTATGGAAGAACTCCTCCTGGATCCGCTCCTTGTGCTCGAGAAACTGGATGTCGTCGATCAGGAGCAGGTCATAGGTCCGGTAGCGCTGCTTGAAGCCTTCGATCCGCTTGTCGCGGAGCGAGTTGATGAAGTCGTTCATGAACGTCTCGCTAGTCACGTAGCGCGTCGTCAGCCCACGCGAGTGCTGGCTCACGTAGGCGCCGATCGCCTGCAGGAGGTGCGTCTTGCCGAGCCCGGTGCCGCCGTAGATGAAGAGGGGGTTGTATGCCTGAGCCGGCGCTTCGGCGACTGCGAGCGCAGCCGCGTGCGCGAAGCGGTTCGAGGAGCCGATCACGAACGAGTCGAAGGTGTACTTCGAGTTGAACCCGCCACTCTCCGGCCGGCTCGGTGGGAGCCGCTCGACGGCGGCTG
>JBGOSR010000110.1:0-6944 GCA_041476065.1 Gaiellaceae bacterium | reverse complement strand
GGCTGCGTCTGCCCGCCGGACTTCCCCGTCTGCGTCTGCGGCCGGGAGCCGGAGCTTCGGCGGCTGAACCGAAAGGCGATCCGTCCGAGCCCGCACGAGCTGGCCCACAACCCGCGCGCCGCCTCCGCCAGGCTGCGCGCAGTGCTGAAGGCCTAGTGTGGCCCGCGCCGCCGCCGCCCGAGCCCATCCCGCACCGGCGCCCGCGCGCACGCATGCGCGCCCGAAGCCGAGGGCCGTTCGGAAGACCGCGCCGCGCCGGTGAGTTGTCGGTGGGGTGGTCTGGATCGGCGGTCTCGCGCTGTTGCTGGTTGGAGTGGTCGCGCTCAACGTCGCCGTCCTGCGCCTGAACGTCCGCCTCGACGAGGTCGGTCAGGAACGCGCGCAGCTCCGCGCCGACAACGCGCAGCTGAGCTCGGAGATCGCGTCCCAGGCCGCGTCCGGGCGGATCGTGGCGCTGGCGAGCAACCGCCTCGGCCTCGCGCCCGCAAGCGTCAGCAGCTGGACCTACCTCGACCTTCGCAAATGAAGCTCGCCAACAGGCGAATCCGCCTCGTCCTCGCGGTCTTCGCCTGTGCCTTCGCGGCGATGTTCCTGCGCGCGGCCTGGCTCCAGGGCGTCAGGGCGGGAAGCTACGAGCGGCTGGCAGCGGGCCAGCAACGCGCGACGATCGTCGATCCGGGCGGGCGCGGCGCCATCTTCGACCGGACGGGCGTCCAGCTTGCGATCGGGCGCCAGGCGACGACCGTGTACGCCAACCCGCGGCAGATTCGCGACCCGAAGGCGACCGCGGCACTCGTGGCGCATGTTCTGAAGCTCGACCCGCAGACGGTGGAGCTCGCGCTCTCCGATCGTTCGCGCGGCTTCACGTACATCGCGCGCAAGGCCGACCCGGAGCGCGCCAAGATCCTGAAGAAGGCCGGCATCGTCGGCCTGGGCTTCGTCAACGAGGAGCAACGCGTCTATCCGCTGGACGACGTCGCCGCGCAGGTCGTCGGCTACGCAGGCACCGACAACCACGGCCTCGCCGGCCTCGAGCTCGGACAGGAGGACAAGCTCTCGGGCAAACCGGGGAGCGAGACCGTCATCCGGGACCCGTCGGGGCGCGCGATCGACGTCATCAACTCGACTCCGGCGCACGAGGGTCAGAGCATCACCCTGACGCTCGACCACACGATCCAGGCCCAGGCGGAGTCCGTTCTCAGCAGGACGATCGACCAGTGGCACGCGAAGAGCGCCTCGGCGATCGTGCTCGATCCCCACACGGGGGCGGTGCTGGCGATGGCCGTCGAGCGCGGCTACGACGCGAATCGCTTCCCGCTCGTGCCGAAGGACCGCCAGCGCAATCGGACCGTGACTGACACGTACGAGCCGGGCTCGACGTTCAAGATCGTGACCGTGAGCGCCGTGCTCTCCGAGGGGCTCGTCACGCCGCACACCGCCTTCACGCTCCCGTACGAGATCCACGTCGCGGACCGAGTGATCAAGGACGCGCATCCCCGCGGGACCGAGCGGCTGACGGTCGACCAGATCCTCTCCTTCTCGTCGAACGTCGGCACGATCACGCTGGCAGAGAAGCTCGGCGCCACGAAGCTCTCGCAGTGGATCAGCCGCTTCGGCTTCGGTCATCTGACCGGGATCGACTTCCCCGGTGAGACACAGGGGATCGTCCCGTCGCTCCAGAACTGGTCCGGCTCGACGATCGGAACGCTTCCCATCGGGCACGGGATCGCGATCACCCCGGTGCAGATGGCCGCCGCCTACGGGACCGTTGCCAACGACGGCGTGTGGATGCAGCCGCATCTCGTCGACCGCGTCGGCGCGAAGGACCGGCCGGCGGTCGTCTCTCGGCGGATCCTCACCCGCCGAGTGGCGCGCCAGGTGCGGAAGATGATGCAGGACGTCGTCATCGAGGGAACGGGTCAGGAGGCCCAGCTCCCGGGTTACACGGTGGCGGGCAAGACCGGGACGGCGGCCAAGCCCGACCCGAGAGGGGGCTACTCGAAGACCAAGTACATCGCGTCGTTCGTCGGCATGGTGCCGGCGACGAACCCGCGCGTGGTCATCCTCGTCACGGTCGACGAGCCGGCCGCGGCGATCTGGGGTGGCGTCGTCGCGGCCCCGGCGTTCCAGCAGATCGCGGGCTTTGACCTGCAATACCTGGAAATCCCCCCTGACGCTCCCCAAACCTTGACGCATCAGTAGCAGCGGACGAGGTTGGTACGCTCGACCTCGCCCCAGTGCAGCTCGCACGCATCGCAGAGACGCTTTCCCCGAGCCAGATCGTCGGGGAGACCCAGGTAGAGATCGGCGATCTCGCCTACGACACCCGCGCCGTCGTTCCGGGCGCGCTCTTCTTCTGCGTGCCGGGATCGCGCTTCGACGGGCACGACCTCGCCGGGCGGGCGATCGAGGCCGGAGCGGTTGCGCTCGTGGTCGAGCGCCCGGTCGCCTCGCGCGTGCCGCAGCTCGTGGTCGCAGACGTCAGGGAAGCGATGGCCACGGCGGCGACCGAGTTCTTCGGAAACCCGACAAAGGGGCTACAGGTTGCGGGCGTCACGGGGACGAACGGGAAGACGACGACTGCGTTCCTGCTCTACTCGATCCTCGAGGCGGGCGGCCGGAAGCCGGGTCTGATCGGAACGATCGAGTCGCGGGTGGGCGGGGACAGGCGCCCGGCAGTCCGCACGACACCCGAGGCGATCGAGCTCCAGCGCTCGTTCCGGGAGATGCTCGACGCCGGAGACCGGAGCTGCGCGCTGGAGGCGACCTCGCACGGCTCCGCGCTCAAGCGCCTCGACGGGGTCCACTTCTCGTCTCTCGCGTTCACGAACCTGACCCAGGATCACCTCGACCTGCACGGGACGATGGACGCGTACTTCGAGGCCAAGCGCCGGCTCTTCCTCGAAGACCGCCCGCCGGCGGCGATCAACATCGGCGATCCGTGGGGCCGCCGCCTGGCCGAGGAGCGCCCGGACGCGCTCACGTACGGCTTCGCCGAGGACGCCGAGCTGCGCCCGGAGGCGCTCGAGGGCATCGACCTGAAGCTCAGGGGCCGCTTCAACGTCGAGAACGCCCTGGCGGCGATGGCGAGCGCACGGCTCCTCGGCATCGAGGAGGACGCGGTCGCCCGCGGGCTCGAGGCGCTCGACGGCGTCCCGGGACGCTTCGAGGCGGTCGACGAGGGCCAGCCTTTCTCGGTGATCGTCGACTACGCGCACACGCCCGACTCGCTCGAGAACGTGCTTGCAACCGCGCGGGACCTCGCCGCCGGGCATGTGATCTGCGTCTTCGGCTGCGG
The DNA here is from genome assembly GCA_041476065.1 of Gaiellaceae bacterium. Lineage (GTDB taxonomy): Bacteria > Actinomycetota > Thermoleophilia > Gaiellales > Gaiellaceae > VAXT01. The sequence goes on along the minus strand of JBGOSR010000110.1, from coordinate 3,646 downwards.
CGGCGACCGCGACCGCGAGAAGCGGCCGATGATGGGCCGGATCGTGAGTGACCTCGCCGATGTTGCGATCGTCACCTCCGACAACCCGCGCAGCGAGGACCCGCTCGCGATCATCGACGAGGTCGTCGCGGGCGCAGACGGCGAGCTCGAGATCGTCCCCGACCGCCGCGAAGCGATTGCGCGCGCGATCGAGACCGCTGTCGCCGGCGACGTCGTTCTGATCGTTGGCAAGGGTCACGAGCAGGGGCAGCAGTTCCGCGACCGAACAGTTCCCTTCGATGACCGCGAAGTCGCACGCGAAGCCCTGAGGAGACTCGGGGCGGCCACGCGGTGATCCCGTTCTCGCTCGAAGAGGTTGCCGCGCTCTGTCCGGGCGCGCTCGACCCTGCGCCGTGGGCGGACGAGGTGACGGGCGTCCAGATCGACTCGCGTCGGATCGAGGAGGGCGACCTGTTCTTCGCCGTCGGTGGGGGCGAGGACTTCTGCCGTCACGCCTTCGCGCGCGGAGCCGCCGCGACGCTCGTTCCCGAGGACGCATTCGCCGAGCTGGCTGCGCTCGGCAGCGCCGTGCGCGCGCAGAGCTCTGCCCGGGTGGTGGGCATCACCGGTTCGACCGGCAAGACTTCGACGAAAGACATCCTGGCCGCCCTATGTCGGCCCAGCGCGCGCACCGTCGCTGCTGAGGAAGGGCACAACAACGAGATCGGATTGCCGTTGACCCTGACGCGGATCGAGACCGACACGGAAGTCGTCGTGTGCGAGATGGGCATGCGCGGGGTGGGCCAGATCGCCGAGCTCTGTGCGATCGCGCGTCCCGACGTCGGCGTGATCACGAGCATCGGCCCGGTGCACCTCGAGCTGCTGGAAACCGTGGAACGGGTCGCGGAGGCAAAAGCGGAGGTCGTCGCCTGCCTTCCGGGTGGCGGTACCGCGATCGTGCCGGACGAGCCCCTGCTAGAGCCGTATCTCGCCCGCGACGACATCGAGCTCCGCCGGTTTGGGCCGGGCAACGTCGAGCTGTTCGAGCGCATCGACAGCGGCTGCCGCGTCGTGTTCGCGCTCGGCGGAGAGAAGCTCGAGCTGGAGTTCCCGTTCACCGCGCGCCACCAGGCTCAGAATGCTGCTGCGGCCCTGCTCGCCCTGCAGGCGCTCGGCCTTCCGTTCCCGCAGGGACGGGTGGACGTCGAGCTCTCTCGCTGGCGTGGCGAGGAGTCGCCTCTGCCCGGCGGGGGCCTCCTCATCAACGACTCCTACAACGCGAACCCGGCCTCGATGCGGTCGGCCCTCGAGCACCTGGCCGGTCACGGAGGCCGCAAGGTGGCGGTGCTGGGCGAGATGGCCGAGCTCGGCCCGACCGCCGCCGAGTACCACCGGGAGGTCGGCACGCTTCTCGAGAACCTCGGCATCGATGCGGTGCTCGGCGTCGGCGACCTCGCGCGCAGCTACGGAGGCGAGCATGCGCGGGACGCCGCCGAGGCGGTCGGCAAGGCGAAGGAGATAGTCCAGCCGGGCGACGTCGTCCTCGTGAAGGGGTCGCGCGCGGTCGGGCTCGAAGTCGTCGCCGAGGCCCTCACCGGAGTGACTGCGTAATGGAGCGAGTTCTTGCGGCCGGCATCTTCGCGATGGCGATCTCGATCCTCGCCGGCCCGAAGTTCATCGACTTCCTGCGTCGGCACGAGTTCGGCCAGCACATCCGCGAAGAGGGGCCTGCCGGCCACCACCTGAAGCAGGGCACGCCGACGATGGGCGGCTTGCTGATCGTCTTCTCGATGATCATCCCGTTCCTCGCGCTGAGCCATTACACCGAGGCCGGGCTCACGGTTTTCTTCGTCACGCTCGGTTGCGCCGCGATCGGGTTCGTCGACGACTGGTTCAAAGTCCGCCACCGCCGCTCGCTCGGCCTGGCGGGCCGTTGGAAGCTCCTCCTGCTGGCCGGGATCACAGCCGGCGTTGGCTGGTCGGTGCACCACGTCGGCCTGTCGACCGACGTTTACATGCCGGTTCTCGACTGGCGGATCGGCCTCTCCTTCGGCTTCTACGTGCTCCTCTTCCTGATCATCGCGGGCGCGGCGAACGGCGCGAACCTCACCGACGGCATCGACGGGCTCGCGGTCGGGGTCGGGATGATCGCGCTGATCACGTTCACGGCGATGAACGTCGTCACGTGGATCCGCTCCGCGACGTCGACCGAGCTCCGTGACGCCTCCGCGCTCGACCTCGCGATCCTCGGTGCAGCGATCACCGGCGGCGCGATCGGCTTCCTCTGGTTCAACGCGTTTCCCGCCGAGGTCTTCATGGGCGACACCGGCTCGATGGCGATCGGCGGAGCGATCGGTGCGTTTGCCGTGATGACGAAGACCGAGCTGCTGCTCCTCCTGATCGGCGGAATCTTCGTCGTCGAAGCGCTCTCGGTGATCCTGCAGGTCTTCTCGTTCCGCTACTGGGGCCGGCGCCTTTTCCTCATGACCCCGATCCACCACCATTTCGAGATGAAGGCGTGGTCCGAGACGAAGATCATGGTCCGCTTCTGGATCCTCGCCGCGATCATGTGCGCCGCAGCGTTCGCGTTCTACTACCGCTACTACCTCGACTTCCGCGCACTCAGATGAGGCGGCAGTAAAGGACTTTGCAACAGTCTGTTGCAAGGTTCTGAAGTGGCGCTTCCACAACGTGTTCTCGTTCTAGGGCTCGCGCGCTCGGGGCAGGCGGCCGCCCTCGCCCTGCGGCGCCGGGACATCGACGTCATCGGTGTCGACGCTTCGCCGGACGTGGACGTCGGCAGGCTTGCGGAGGCCGGCGTCGAACTCCATCTCGGGACCGAGGAGGAGCGATTGCTCGATGCCGTCGAGACTGTGATCAAGAGCCCAGGAGTGCCCGGCAAGGCGCCGCTGGTCACCGCTGCGCGAGCCCGTGGCATTCCGGTCTGGAGTGAGCTCGAGCTGGGCTCGCGGCTCCTACCGAACCCGATCGTCGGGGTGACCGGGACGAACGGCAAGACGACGACGAGCGAGCTGCTCGGCGTCATGCTCGGCGCTCCCGTCGCCGGCAACGTCGGCCGCGCACTGACCGCCCTCGACGGCCAAGTGGAGCCCGAGCAGGTCGTCGTCTGCGAGGTCTCGAGCTTTCAGCTCGACGACGTGCACGAGTTCCGGCCGCGAGTCGCCGTGCTCCTGAACCTCGAGCCCGACCACCTCGACCGGCACGGCTCGCTCGAGGCCTACCGCGACGCGAAGCTCCGCATCTTCGAGAACCAGGAAGACGGCGACACCGCGGTCGTTCCGCGCGGCTTCGACGACGTTCCGGGCCGGGCGCGACGGGTCGAGTTCGAGCCGAGCGACCCGCTCCCTGCCGAGCCGCGCATCCCGGGTGCTCACAACCGGGAGAACGCCGCGGCGGCGACCGCAGCGGCACGCGCGCTCGGTATCGACGACTCGCGCATCGCAGAGGCGCTTCGATCCTTCCCCGGGGTGGCGCATCGCCTCGAGCCCGTTGCAGAGGCGGACGGAGTGCGCTACGTGAACGACTCGAAGGCGACGAACACCGCCGCGGCGAGGCGTGCCGTGGCCGCGTTCGACGGGCCGCTCCACGTCATCCTCGGTGGTCGCGGCAAGGGAGAGAGCTACACCGAGCTCGCCCACGACCTTGC
>JBGOSR010000109.1:0-6959 GCA_041476065.1 Gaiellaceae bacterium | reverse complement strand
GTTCGCCGGAGACCGGATCAAGGGGATCATGGAGCGCTTCAAGATCCCCGAGGACCAGCCGATGGAGGCGAAGATCCTCTCGAAGCAGATCGAGAACGCGCAGAAGAAGGTCGAGGAGCAGAACTTCGTCTCGCGGAAGAACGTCCTCAAGTACGACGACGTCATGAATACCCAGCGCGAGGTGATCTACGCCCAGCGCCGGCAGGTGCTCGAGGGCGCGGACCTCTCGGAGGAGATCAAGGCGTGGATCGACGAGGTGCTCGAGCGGATGATCGCCGTCTTCGCGGAGGGCGAGGAGCTCGAGGACTGGGATCTCGACGGGCTCGTGCAGGCGTTCAACGGCTTCACGGACGCCGACTTCACGGTGGACGAGCTGAGGGAGGACCTCGACGAGATCACCCGCGAGGCGCTGCTCGACGACTTCCGCGAAGAAGCGCTCGAGCTGTACGGCGAGAAGGAGAAGCTCTGGGGCCCGGAGGTCGCACGCGACGTCGAGCGCTTCATCGTCCTGGAAGTCGTCGACACCCGCTGGCGCGAGCACCTCGAGAACATGGACTACCTCCGCGAAGGCGTCCACCTGCGCTCATTTGCGCAGAAGGACCCGCTCGTCGAGTACCGCTCCGAGGGACACACGATGTTCCAGGAGCTCGGGCTCCTGATTCACGAAGAGGTGCTGATGCTGTTGTTCCACGCCCAGATCGAGCCGCACGAGGCCGAAGAGCTGCTGCATCTGCAGGACGCGGAGGACGGGGGCTTCGCGTACGAGCACGAGTCGTTGTCGGGCGCGGATGCGATCGCAGCGGCCGGAATCGACGGCGGGGAGACGGTCGGCGCGATGGGCGGAGTCAGCACGGGCGCCTTCGGCGGCGGCGGTGCGGTCGCGACCCAGCAGCGGGTGACCTCGGATCGCGAGAAGATCGGCCGCAACGACCCTTGCTGGTGCGGCTCGGGCAAGAAGTTCAAGAAATGCCACGGCCAGTAACGGCTTTGTCGGCCGTCTGAGAGAGCCTTCGGGCAGGATCGCCCTCGCTTCGCCAGAAAGCGAGCCTCGGGCATGCAAGCAGTCCGTCGACCGATAACCCTCGTGCTGGCAGGGGGCCTCGCCCTCCAGCTCGTCCTGGCGGCTCTGCCGACGTTCCACCCCGACGCCGACCTCTTCCGTGCCTGGGGAGAGACTCTTGCCCGGGTGGGGCCCGACGGCTTCTACCACGTGCGCATGTTCCACGCGTACGCGCCGGGATACATGTACTTCCTCTGGCTCCTGGGTAGCCTGGACCGGGCCTTCGGCTTCAGCTCGGCACAGTGGGACTACGCGCTCAAGCTGCCTTCGATTGCCGCAGACCTCGGCTCCGCATACCTGCTCTACCGGCTCCTCGCCGGCCAGCGCCCGCGTTGGAGAGTCGGTGCGGCGGCTCTGTATCTGCTGTTCCCCGCGACGCTCCTGATCGGGCCGGTCTGGGGGCAGAACGACGGCGTCCTTGCCTTCTTCCTCTTGCTCGCTGTGTACTTCCTGGCGAAGGATCGCCCGGTGCTCGCCGCCCTCGCATTCACTGCGGGCTTCGTTGTGAAACCGCAGGCGATTGCCGCCCTCCCCTTCCTCGTCTTCTGGGTCGTTCGCGACCATCCGCCGAATTGGAAGCGTGTTCGCGCAGGCCTACGCGTGCCCGTGCCGCCGGCAACGTGGATTCGAACGATCGGAAGCTCGCTCGTACTGGGCCTCGTCGTGAGCTTCCCGTTTTTCCCGTCGCTTCTGCTTTGGCGGCCACTCGTGGGGCTCTTCGACCAGGCGAGGAACGCGACGAACGCGTTTCGCATCAACTCGTGGTTCGCCTTCAACTTCTGGTACTTGCTGGGCAAGGACACCGCTGACCGCTGCGACAGCACAGCTTGCGTGAATCCGACGAAGAGCCATGTCACCTACCTCACCCACGGCGAGCACTTCTTTGGAGTGTCCACGAGGCTCTGGGGGTTCTTTCTGTTCGCCGTCGCCCTCGCGAGCGTGATCGTCGTCTTGCGCAGGGCGCGCGGGCCGGCGTTTCTTGCCCTGGGCACGTCTCTTTCGATCCTCTCGTTCTACGTCTTCACGACCCGCATGCACGAGCGCTACCTGTTCCCGTTCTTCCTTCCGTTCCTCACGGCCTGCGTCTTCCTCAAGTCCCGGGTGCTGTGGGCTGCCTTCGCAGTCCTGGGGGCCGCGCATTTCCTGAACCTGTATCTCGTCTACACCCACGCGGGCGACAACGCGCTGCGCTACCAGCGGTTGTACGGCTGGCTCCTCAGCGCGAACCTCTGGGGGACAGGGATCGAGACCGCGCAGGCGCTCTCGGCGATCGTCGTCGCGGGTCTCTTCGTGCTCGTCCTCACGGCCTGGAGGCTCGCCGCAGGGCCGGACACGGCGTGAGCGCGTAGCTACCATCGTCTCCATGGCCGACGCCGCGTCGCTTCCCGAGCGCCTGGAGCAGATCGGGGCCCAGCTGGACTGGGTCCGTGATTACCTTTGACCCCGACCGGCTAGCGACACGCGCCGCCGAGCTCGAGGCGAAGATGGGCGAGCCCGGCTTTTGGGACGACCAGCAGGGCGCAGCCGCGATCTCCACCGAGCATGCCCGTGTCGCCAAGCGGCTCGAGCGCTACGAGCGCCTGCGGCGTGAGTACGACGACGCGCGGGAGCTGCTCGCGATGGACGGGGACATGGCCTCCGAGATCCAGACCTCGCTGGAGCCGCTCGAGGAGGAGCTGGCACGCCTGCAGGAGGACGCGCTCTTCTCGGGCGAGTACGACGCAGGCGACGCCGTCGTCACGATTCAGTCGGACGCGGGGGGGACCGACGCGCAGGACTTCACCGAGATCCTCCTGCGCATGTACCTGCGCTGGGCGGCGAATCGCGGCTTCGCGACCGAAGTGCTCGAAGCAAGCCCGGGAGAGGAGGCGGGCCTCAAGTCGGCGACGTTCACGATCGAGGGCGAGAACGCCTACGGGATCCTCAGGGCAGAGCGGGGCAAGCACCGGCTCGTCCGCTTGTCGCCGTTCGACCAGGCGCACCGGCGCCACACGTCGTTCGCGCAGGTGATCCCGAGCCCGCTCCTGGCCGACGAGACCGCAGTCGAAGTCGACGAGAGCGACGTCCGCGTCGACACGTATCGCGCGAGCGGGGCGGGAGGCCAGCACGTGAACAAGACCGACTCGGCCGTCCGGCTCACACATCTGCCGACGGGCGTCGTCGTCAGCGTCCAGAACGAGCGCTCGCAATCCTCGAACAAGGCGACGGCGATGCGCATCCTCCGCTCGCGCCTGGCCGAGCTCGCCGAGGAGGAGCGTGACGCGGAGCTCGCCAAGGAGCGCGGCGTCGTGAGCATGGGATTCGGCGGAAACGCGATCCGCAGCTATGTCCTCCACCCGTACCAGCTGGTCAAGGATCACCGCACCGAGCATGAGGTCGGCAACATCCAGGGCGTGCTGGATGGTGACCTCGACACCTTCGTCCAGGCCTATCTGCTGGCAAAAGCCGCCGGTAGGGTCCTATAGGCCGACTGACGCTTTCGCTAGACTCAGGTGCTAGCTGAACAGCCGGGAGCGGTTCTAAGAGGGCCGTTCTATGTACACCGAGCCAGACTGAAGTCTGGCACGGAAAGTTCAATCCCGTGCCGGAAGACATCGCCCAGATAGAGCAAGAAACGCCAGCGGCAGCCCTCGCGGAGCAGAACGGGCAGCCCGAGGGCGCCGTCGCGAGCGCGCACTCGATGATCGTCTTCGACGCCGTGACGAAGATCTACGAGCCGAATGTCGCTGCGCTCTCGGACGTCTCGTTCGTCATCGACAAGGGCGAGTTCGTCTTCGTCGTCGGCGCGTCGGGCTCCGGGAAGTCGACGGTGGTGCGCCTCCTGCTGAAGGAGCTCGAGCCGACCTCGGGGAGGATCATCGTCGCGGGCCGCGATCTCCTCCGGCTACCGCGCCGCAAGGTCTCGCAGCTGCGGCGAAACGTCGGCTGCGTCTTCCAGGACTTCAAGCTGCTGCCGAACAGGACGGCGGCCGAGAACGTCGCCTACGCGCTCAAGGTGCAGGGAGAGGGCACCGACTCGATTCGGCGCAAGGTGCCCGAGGTGCTGAACATGGTCGGCCTCGCGCACAAGATGAGCTCGCTCCCCGACGAGCTCTCCGGCGGCGAGCAGCAGCGCGTCTCGATCGCGCGCGCGTTCGTGAACCACCCGCCGCTCCTGGTCTGCGACGAGCCGACCGGGAACCTCGACCCGGATACGTCTGTCGGGATCATGCAGCTCCTCTACCGGATCAACCGTTCGGGGACGACCGTGCTGATGGTGACGCACGACCGCGAGATGGTGGACAAGATGCGCCGCCGCGTGATCGCGCTCGAGGAGGGGAAGCTTCTCCGCGACGAGCGGCGAGGAGGCTACGCGGAGTGAAGGTCAGCGTCGTCATCGCCGAGGCTTGGCGCTCGCTCACCGCGAGCCTCTCGACCACGCTTGCCTCGGCGCTGACCGTCCTGATCGGCATGTTCCTGGTCGGCTTGCTGATCGGGCTCGGCACCTGGGCGCGCTCCTGGAGCGAGCACGCGAAAGGCCAGCTCGACGTGAATGTCTATCTGTGCACCGCAGATACTTGCCCGGCCGAGGTCACGACGGCACAGAAGAACGCAATCCGCATGTTGCTCTCTCCGCAGAACGATCCGAGGATCGCGTCCGTCGACTACATCTCCAAAGAGCAGGCGATCAAGGATCTCGGGAAGACGGCGCCCGACATCGTCAAGAATGTCATTATCAACCCGCTGCCCGACGCGTTCAAGGTGCACCCGAAGCGCGGTGAGGATGTCGTGGCTATCGCCAACAGCTTGAAACCCCCTCCCGCAGGCGTCGAGAAGGTCAACTACGGCAGGAAGACCGCGACGCGCATCCTGCGGGTCGCGCACATCTTCGAAGTCCTCTCGGCGCTCGCGATCCTGATCCTGCTCGGCGCAGCGACGATCCTGATCGGCAACACGATCCGGCTTTCGATCTTCGCGCGCCGCCGCGAGATCGAGGTGATGAAGCTCGTCGGCGCTTCGAACTGGTTCGTCCGTGGCCCGTTCGTCGTCGAAGGGCTCCTCACCGGGTTGATCGGCGCGGCCGCAGCCATTGTCCTGCTCTTCCTCGGCAAGGCGCTTGTCCTGCCCGCGACCATCGGAAGGCTCGACGCGGGCAAGGACGTGAACGCGATGGCGTTCCAGTACACCGCGCTGATGTTGCTCGCTCTCGGGCTTGTGCTCGGCGCCGCCGGCTCCACGATCACGATGCGGCGCTTCCTGCGCGTTTGACGACCTGATCGTCGAGCTGAACCGTCGCGGCAAGCTCATTGCGGGCGAGCCGTATTTCACGCCCGGGACGCCGATCACGATCGACCGGAAAGGGCTCCAGGACGCCGAGGTGGGCGATCTCGTCTCAGTCAGCCAGGGCCGGGGGCGAGCGCGCGTCGAGCGGGTGATTGGGCCGGCCAAGGCGGTCGAGAACGTCCTCGAGGCGCTGCTCGTCGAGAAGGGGCCGCGCGAGGGCTTCGAGCCGCACGATCTGCCCAAACCGAGCTTCGAGGGGCGAACCGACCTCCGCGACCTGCACACGTTCACGATCGACCCCGAAACGGCGAAGGACTTCGACGATGCGATCTCGGTGCGGGCCGAGGGCGACGGGCTGCGCGTCTGGGTGCACATCGCCGACGTGTCGTACTTCGTCCCCGCCGGGTCGCCGCTCGATCGCGGCGCTTCCGAGCGTGCGAACTCGGTCTACGTTCCCGGGCTCGTCGCGCCGATGCTCCCGCACTCGCTCGCCGACGATGCCTGCTCGCTGCGGCCGAACGAGGACCGGCTCACGGTCACGGTCGAGGTTCCGTTCAGCGCCGGCCTCGAGCCCGGTGAGCCACTCTTCTATCGGTCGGTCATCCGCAGCGACGCGCGGCTCGCTTACTCGCACGCGGAGGAGATCCTGGCCGGCGAGAAGACCGAGCCGCAGCTGGCGGAAGCGCTGCGCGCGACGGACCGCGTTTCGAGCGAGCTGCGCCGCCGACGCTTCGCACGGGGCGCGCTCCGGATCGAGAGCCGCGAGATCAACTTCGCGTTCGACGGCGAGGGCGGGGTGGAGCGCGCCTGGCTCGAGTCCGAGCCGAAGGCACATTCGCTGATCGAGGAGCTGATGATCCTCGCCAACGAGGCCGTGGCGGAGTTTCTCTCGACTCGCCGGCGGGACTCGCTCTACCGCGTCCACGAGCCGCCCGAGCCGCAGGCGGTCGAGCTGATGCTCGCGAAGCTGACCGATCTCGAGGTGCCGACGCCGCCGGTTCCGAAGCGCGAGAGCATGGCGCCCTCGGACGCGGCCCGGCTTGCTGCCCAGGCGAGCGAGCGCGTAACCGCCTACGTGCGCAAGGCCAAGCGCGGGGAGGAGGCGTTTCCCGCCCTCGTCCTGCGCGCGCTGAAGCAGGCGCACTACGACCCGCGCAACCTCGGGCACTCCGGGCTTGCGAGCACGGCCTATACGCACTTCACCTCGCCGATCCGCCGCTACCCCGACCTCGTCGTCCATCGCGCTCTGCTCCGCGAGCTGGGCCAGGGTGACGACCCCGTGCCGAAGGATCTCGGCGCGTTGGCCGACCACACGTCCGAACAGGAGCGTGCGGCAACCGAAATCGAGTACCAGGCCGACGACATCTGCGCGGCCTGGCTGCTCGAGCGCACGCTCTTCGACCGCGGCTGGGAGGAGCCGTTCCCGGGCGAGATCACCGGCATCATCGGGTCCGGCCTCTTCGTCAGGTTCGGTGAGGTCTTCGAGGGCTATCTGCCTGCGCGGCGCCTGCAGGGCGACTACTACGAGCTGAACGACCTCGGTACGGCGCTCGTCGGCCGCCGCGGCGGGCGCCGCTACCGGCTGGGCGACGAGATCGAGGTCAAGGTCGAGGACATCCGCCGAGCCGAAGGCAAG
>JBGOSR010000108.1:0-7007 GCA_041476065.1 Gaiellaceae bacterium | reverse complement strand
CCGTCGACCTCGAGCAAGGCGTCACCCGCGTCTTCAACTCGGACTACTTCGGAGAGTCGAAGAAGGGTGGCCTCCGGATGTGGAACAAGTTCGTCCACGACCGCGGCGGGCTGCCGCTGCACGCGGGCAGCAAGATCATCCCGACCCGGCAAGGGCGCCGCGTCGGCTTGATCGTGGGTCTCTCGGGGACGGGCAAGACGACCACGACCTTCACGCGCCAGAACGGATCGCTCCCGATCCAGGACGACTTTGCCGCCTGGATGCCGGACGGCCGGATCATGGCGACCGAGAGCGGCTGCTTCGCGAAGACCTTCGGCCTCAACCCCGACGACGAGCCGACGATCTACCGGGCGGTCACGCAGCCTGACTCGTACCTCGAGAACGTCTCGCAGCACGGCGACGAGGTCGACTTCTACGACACGAGCTACACCCAGAACGGTCGAGCAACGTTCCCGTTTCGAGTGATCGAGTCAGGCGTGAACGAGGAGATCGAGGAAGCGCACTTCCTGCTCATCCTCAACCGCAACGAGAACGTGATCCCGGCGGTGGCGAAGCTCGCGGGACCGCAGGCAGCCGCCTTTTTCATGCTCGGCGAGACGCAGGGCACGAGCGCGGGCGGCGCCGACGAGGCGGGCAAGTTCCTGCGCGTGCCCGGCACGAACCCGTTCTTCCCGATGCCGCACGACCTGCAAGGGAACCGGTTCCTCGAGTTGCTCGAGGAGCACCCGCTCGAGGTCTATCTGATGAACACCGGCCGGGTGGGCGGCTCCGAGGAGGACGAGCGCTCGAAGAAGGTGAAGATCAAGCACTCGTCGGCGATCGTGAAGGGCATCGCCGAGGGCACGATCGAATGGGAGACCGACCCGGACTTCGGCTACTCCGTCGCCAGCTCTGTTCCTGGAATCGACGAAGACGACCTCGACATCCTCCAGCCGCGGCGCCTCTACGAGGCGACCGGGCGCAAGGAAGAGTACGACGCGGCCGTCGAGCAGCTCAAAGACGACCGCGCCGAGTTCCTCTCCAAGTACCCGAGCCTCACCGAAGAGATCGTCGACTCGGTTCAGTAGCCCGCGGCGCGTCCCGATCAGTCCTCGCAGTCCTCGCCCTCGCGGTCGCCGTAGTGGTGATAGTCGTGGTAGTGGTGGTGTTGGCTGTGGTCGTCGCCCTGCTCGCAGCTCGGAGGCACGACCTGATCGGACGCCGTGAACGTCTCGCCGAAACCGCCGATCCGAGCCTGGCACGTTCCCGTCGGGCACGTGCCGGTGATGTCGATCTGACTGACCGACGCCAGCGCGCTCCCGCTGTCGCTCGACGACGCACCGGAACCGGCAATGGTCGCCTGGTAGGAGGTCTGGGCATTCACCTCGACGACTCGGCCCTGCCCGTCGAGGAAGTCAAGGACCGGGAACTGGCTCACCTGCTCGCATGTGCCCAGCGTGCCGCCTGCAACAGTCGCCCCGGGGAGAAGCGACTTCGTGCCCGTGATCGTGGTCGTTCCGGATTGGATGGTGAACGATTCCTGGAAGCTGAGCACCGGCCCCCCAACCGTGCCCTCCCTCGTCGAGCTCGGCGGATGAAATCCAGGAAGCGTCTGGGGGCCGATCGTGATCGTCCCGCTCGCCGTCAACGTGCCGGGAAACGGCCCAGTGGCCGGGCCTGACGCGGTCCAGTTGATCGTCGAGACGCCGTCGGCGTGGCAGTCGGCGGTCAGCGTGATGCCGTCCACCAGGACGAGCGCCTCCTCGCCCACGAGTGTGGGCCCGGGGGCAGTCGACGCTGCCGCGGGAGCGGCAAAGACGCCGAAGCACAACGCCGCGAGCCCTGCCATCACTTTTCTTTTCTGCATGTATGACTCCTTGTTTGACACTAGTACTCAACATCGAAGACTTCAGTTAAGCAGGCAGGCGACTTCGGCGCGGGAGCGAATGCCTTCCCGTGAGCCGCGTAGCCGTGAACCGCTTCCTCGAGAGCCCCGGGCTTTCCGAAGCAACACGCCGCGCCTACCGCGTTGACGTCGAGGAGTTCTCCGCCTGGCTTCGGGCGCGAGGGACCTCGCTGAGCGCCGTCGAGGCCTCGACGCTCAGTGCCTACACAGCAGAGCTCGGCGCCGCTCGCCCCGGCCGCCACCCCCGGAAGCTCGCGCGGTCGACGATCGCCCGCAAGCTCGCCGCGGTGCGGGCCTTGCTGCGCTTCACCCTCGGCGCGGACCGCGTCCCCGAAGGGCAGGGGGGCCCGAGGCGCCAGCGACGGCTGCCCGACGCACCGAAGGCCGAAGAGGTGGACGCTGTCCTCGAGCGGCTGAGCGGCAACGAGCCGCTCGCTCTCCGCAATCGCGCTCTGCTCGAGCTCGTCTATTCGGCCGGCCTGCGCAGTCGCGAGGCAGTCGACCTCGATCTCGGGGACGTCGACTTCGAGCAGGAAGCGATTCGCGTCCGCGGCAAGGGCGACAAGGAGCGCGTCGTGCCGCTCGGCGAAGAGGCGGCGTACCGGGTTCGGCTCTACCTGGAGGGTGCGCGGCCGCAGCTCGCTCGCCGCGCCGACGACGCTCTTTTCCTCTCGGCCCGCGGCCGGCGACTCGACACGAGCACGCTCAGGCGGCTTCTCCCCCACCCGCACCGACTCCGGCACGCATTCGCCACTCACCTGCTCGAGGGCGGCGCCGACCTCCGCGTGATCCAGGAGCTGCTCGGCCACAGCTCGCTCTCGACGACGCAGGCCTACAGCCATGTTGACGGCCGCCGCCTCCGGAAGGTCTATGACCGAGCCCATCCCCGGTCCTGATCTCGCGGCACTGGCCGGCGGCGCTCCCGCCGGGCCAAGCCCGGCTCCGCGACCGCCTGGCGCCGCTGGCGGCACGGTGCTCTCCGGGCCCGTGCGAAGGAGCACTGTTCCCTCCGGCCCCGCACCGCCAGCGACGCCCCAGTGCCACGAGATCGGCAGGCGCCGGTGAGTTCGCCAGCTTCTCCTTCGCTCGCTGCGGAAGTCGATGCCTTCCTGGCCGTGGCCGCTGCGCGGCTCGCGCCCCGCACCGTTGAGGCGTACCGGCGCGACCTCGTGGCGGTCTCGAAGTCGCTGGGACGCTCGCCGGCGAGCGCGACGCGCGAGGACCTCGAGCAGTACCTCGCCGAACTGCGCGGCGCGGGCCTTGCCTCCTCGACGATCGCCCGCCGGGTCGCGGCGGTGCGATCCTTCTTCCGGTATCAGCTCCTGGTCGGCTCCCGCACGGACAATCCAGCCGCGGAGATCGGCTTGCCGCGTCGCGCGCGCCTGCTTCCACGCACCCTCTCCGCGGGCGAGGCAGAGCGCCTCATGGAGGCTGCCTCGGAGACGACACCGCGAGCACTGCGCGACCGCGCGCTCGTCGAGCTGCTCTACGGCGCGGGCCTTCGCGTCAGCGAAGCCGTCGGCCTCGAGCGCAGCGGTGTCGACCTCGACGAGCGGCTCGTTCGCTCAGTGGGCAAGGGCGGCAAGGAGCGCGTCGTGCCGCTCGGCCGCAGCGCCGTCGACGCACTCCGCCGGTATCTGGCCCGGGGCCGCCCGTTCCTCGACCGACATCACTGCCCCGAGCTCTTTCTGAACGCGCGAGGCGGCCCGCTGACGCGCGCCGGCGCCTTCCTCATCCTCAAACGGCTGGCCGAGAAGGCAGGACTCGAGCCGCGTCGAGTCCACCCCCATCTCCTCCGCCACTCGTTCGCGACGCACCTGCTCGAGGGAGGCGCCGATCTCCGGAGCGTCCAGGAGATGCTCGGCCATGCCGACCTCGCCACGACGGAGCTGTACACGCACGTAACCGATCGCAGGCGCCGCGAGTCGTATTTCGCGGCTCACCCGCATGCGCGGCGCAGGCTCAAGGTTTCCGGGAACGCGCCGATGGCAAGACCCAAGAAAGATGGCTCAGCTTGATCCTCAGCTCGCAGTCCTGTTTGCGCTCACCAGCGGTGTGGGCTACCTGATGGTCGTGAGCGGGGTCGGAAAGAACATGCTGGACTGGAAGCGGCGGCGCACCTGCCCGTCCTGCGGCCGCACTCCCTGTTCCTGCGTCTAGGTCCCGGGCCACGGGCCCGGGACTCACACAAAGTGCTTTGCACTTTGTGTGACTAAGAGCACGCCTCGCCGAGGAACGACAGCTCGACGGGCTCGCCCATCCCACGGTCGGTAATTCTCCTGAACAGCGGAGCATCTTCCTACGTTGACCCACTTCTGGCCCAGGGACTGTCCCTGCCGAGGGACTGTCCCTAGCGGTCTACTTCCGGGTTGCGCCCCGTTTCCGCAGCGTTTCCGCGATCTTCCGTGCCGCGGCTCTGAGCTCCGTAGCCTGCTCGTCGTCGTCGGCGAGGGTGCTCAGGATGAGAATCGTCTCGCGCTGCGATGACCCGTTGCCGAGGCAGAGGATCGACAGGCGGCGGACCGCCTGGTTGTCGTCGTGGCTCGCAAGCTCGTGCAGGCGCGGCCGGACGTCGTTGACGAGCCCGGGATGATCGCGGGAGAGAAGCTCGAGCGAGATCAGCGCGGAGCCGCGGCACGCGGGGCTCTCGTCCTCGAGGCCGCGGCGTAGCAGCTCGGCCTTCTGGCGGTAGCGGAACTGACCGATTGCGCGATACGCGACGGCCCGTTCTCGGTAGTCGGACGAGCGGGCGAGGCCCTCGACCTCGTCCTGCCAGCGCGTTCGGAGCCCGGCGAGCTCCTGTTCCTCCCCTCGCTCGGCCAGGGCGGCCGCTTCTGCAGCCGCTGACGCGAGCTCAGACAGCGGACAGCGACCGGGAGCTCGGCCCGATGTACTCGGCGGATGGGCGGATCAGCCGTCCGGTGCGCTTCTCCTCGAGGATGTGGGCCGCCCAGCCGGCGACCCGCGCGCACGCGAACATCGCCGGAGTGAGGTCCGGCGGAACCTCGGCCAGGTCGAGCACGACCGCGGAGTAGAACTCGACGTTCGTCGCGATCACGTAGTCCGGCTTTCTCTCGACCAGCGCGGCCAGCGCCGCTTCCTCGAGCGCCTCGGCAACCTCGATGCGCGGCGAGCCCAGCTCCCTCGCTGTCCGCTTGAGAATGCGCGAGCGAGGATCCTCGGCCCGGTAAACCCGATGGCCGAAGCCCATGATCCGCCCGTGTTGGTCGAGGAGATCCCTCACGTATCCCTCCGGATCACCTGTCTTTGCCACCTCGTCCAGCATCGGGAGCACGCGCGCCGGCGCGCCGCCGTGGAGCGGCCCGCTGAGGGCACCCACCGCTGCGGACATGGCGGCGGCGCAGTCCGCGCCGGTCGAAGCGGTGATCCGCGCCGTAAAGGTCGACGGGTTGAGTCCGTGCTCGGCCGTGCAGATCCAGTACGTATCGATCGCCTTGACGTGTTTCGGGTCGGCCTCGCCGCGCCGACGCAGCAGAAACTTTTCGGCGGCCGTTTCGCCCTGGGCGACGACGTCGTCAGGCGCCGGCTCATGGCCGTCGTGCACCGCAGCCGACTTGGCGACGATCGACATCATCTGCGCCGAGAGCCTGGCTAGGTCGTCGCGGGCCTGCTCGGCCTCGATGTCGACGAGCTTCTTGAGCCCCCAGACCGCTGAGAGCCTTGCGGTCTCCGACTGGAGGTCTGCGGGCGCGTTCCCTGTCAGGCTCGCCGGCTCGTACGGCTCGGGGTCCGGCATTCCCGGCTCGAGGTTCTCGTCCACGAGGAGGCCCCAGACATTCTCGTAGTGAACCTTGCCCACCAGCTCCTCGATGTCGACGCCGCGATAGCGCAGGGAACCGCCGTCCCGGTCGGGCTCGGCGATCTCCGTCTGGAAGGCGATGACGCCTTCGAGCCCTGGTTTGAACTCGTTCATCTGCTCGGAAATCTATAGGTAGAGTCGCCGCCAGGATGGCGCACAGGGTGACCCTGATACCCGGCGACGGCACTGGCCCGGAGCTGACCGAGGCGACCCGGCGCGTGCTCGAGGCGACCGGCGTCGAGTTCGACTGGGACATCCAGTACGCAGGCAGCGACGTGATGGACCAGTTCGGGGGAAACCCGCTCCCCGACCAGGTGCTCGAGGCGATCAGGGAGAGCGGAATCGCGCTCAAGGGGCCGATCACGACCCCGATCGGCGGCGGCTTCCGCTCGGTCAACGTCGCGCTGCGCAGGGGACTCGACCTCTACGGTCAGATTCGGCCCTGCAAGAGCTACCCGGGCGTGCGCTCGCGCTACGAAGACGTTGACCTCCTGATCGTCCGCGAGACGACCGAGGATCTCTATGCCGGCATCGAGTACGAGGTCGGAAGCGACGAGGCGCGCGAGTTGACCGAGTGGATCCGAAAGCACGGCGGCACGCTGCGCGACGAGGCGGGGATCTCGATCAAGCCGATCTCCGTCGAGGGCACGCGCCGCATCATCCAGTTCGCCTTCGACTACGCGCGACGGCTCGGCCGCCGCAAGATGACGACCGTGCACAAGGCGAACATCATGAAGTTCACGGACGGGCTCTGGCTGCAAATCTCGCGCGAGGTCGCCGAGCAGAACCCGGACCTCGAGTTCGAGGACCGGATCGTGGACAACATCTGCATGCAGCTCGTCCAGCGGCCCGAGGAGTACGACGTCCTCGTCCTGTCCAATCTCTACGGCGACATCGTCTCCGATCTGGCCGCCGGCTTGATCGGCGGGCTCGGGCTCGCGCCGGGCGGCAACATCGGCAAGGAGTCCGCCGTCTTCGAGCCCACGCACGGCTCAGCACCCAAGTACGCGGGCCAGAACAAGGTGAACCCGATGGCGATGATGCTCTCCGGGATGCTCATGCTCCGCCATCTGGATGAAATGGATGCCGCGGATCGGCTGGAGCAGGCGATCGCGGCGGTGATCGCCGAAGGAAAGAGCGTGACGTACGACATGAAGCCGGCCCGCGACGATCCGACCGCGGTCGGCACGAGCGAGGTCGCCGACGCGGTGATCGAGAAGCTGGGGGTGCGAGTGTGAGCACGCGGAGAAAAGTGACCGTGGTCGGCGCCGGGAACGTCGGCGCGACCTGCGCGCAGGAGCT
>JBGOSR010000107.1:0-7062 GCA_041476065.1 Gaiellaceae bacterium | reverse complement strand
GGCAGCAAGGAGACGCAGCTGGCCGCATACGTCGCCCAGGCGCAGGGCGCCTTGCAGCGTCGGGAGTCAGAGTGGTGGAGCAAGCAGCTCGGCCGCGACGACGGCGACGCTACCGGCGCCGAAGACGCCGCTTAGCCTCCCACCAGAGACATGTCCGGTGCCAGGCACCAGCCATGTCTCGGTGCCTGGCACCTGGACCTGGCTCTCAGGGCGGTGCCGTCTCCCGAGTTGGGGGCCTCAGCGCTGCCCACGGACATGTCTCGG
The DNA here is from genome assembly GCA_041476065.1 of Gaiellaceae bacterium. Taxonomy (GTDB): domain Bacteria; phylum Actinomycetota; class Thermoleophilia; order Gaiellales; family Gaiellaceae; genus VAXT01. The sequence continues at coordinate 6,798 of JBGOSR010000107.1, read as the reverse complement.
TGCCAGGCACCTGGACATGTCCGGTGGCAGGAGCGGACGTCGTGGACTTCGCACTGACCGGAATGTCCGTTAGGATCCCGCGACCATGTGGCAGGCCTACGTGAGATTCCGATCCGGCTCGACGACCCGAGCCGACGTCGCCGAGAACGAAGACGACGCGCGCAAGGCGCTCGAAGATGCGATGAGCCAGCTGAAGTCGAACGGGATCGGCACAGTCGGCCCGAGCCTCGTCGTCACGAAGGACGACCTCGAGTTCATCAAGCTCGAGCAAAAGCAGCCACAAGACTCCACCCAGCGCTAACTCCCCTCGGCAGACAGCAACGAGCGGCCGCCGGAGTCGGGCTCAGCCCGGCGGGAGGCCAACTACGCGCGCTCGAACCACGCCACCAACCCACCGGCCCCGGAAACCGCCGCCAACCGGAACCGGCCGCAAGGAGGGGGCTCACGGGGAAACCAGGGGTTCCCCCGTGAAGGCAAGCGCAGCGAAGCCGTTATGGGTGGTACTGCTGACGAAGTGAGCACACCGTGTCGACGTGGACGTTCATCCAGAAGCCCGTGTCGAGCCCTTCGAACAGCTTGACGGGCGCTTTGCCGGCGAGAAGCTCTCTGAGCTGCGACGCCGTCACCGAGGAAGACGGGAATCCGCCGCTGTCGAGCCGACCCTCTCTCGCCAGGACCGTGATCTGCGCATCGGCCGGCAGGATGTAGGTCAAGAGCCGGTGACCCTCGTCGACGATGTAGTTGTCGTTCGGGACGTCGCCGTACCCGGTGTCCTGGAGCTTGGCGCGGGTCGCCGTCAGCCCACTCGTGAACCAGGCCGGGTCGAACTGCAGCTCGAACGCTGTACCCCTCGGCGCCAGTGACTTGACGTGCCCGAAGAGAACGAAGTCGTTGGGATCGCACCGCTGCACAGCAGCCGCCCCGGGCGAGGACATCGACTTGGGCGATGCCGCCCACAGGCGCGTGGACGCAAAGACTGCGGCGCCGAGAATGGCAACGACGGCGAGCGTGATGAGAGATGGCTTCATGGTTCCTCCTTTTGCTTATCCGCACTCATCCTGCGCTCGCCTCGAAACGACCCCGTCACGGTCGCGTAACAGTTCCGATACAGCGGTCTGGCACCGGCCCTCGGATCAGGGCCGGCGCCAGACAGACCGCGCGTCTAGTTGACGCTGTTGTCGATCAGTGCGGAGCTGCCGTGCCCGATGTCGGCGGCGATCGCGCCGAAGATCGTCTTCAGCTCGCCGGGGCTCGGCTGGTTGTAGAACGTGTCGGGGCGAGAGGCGATCTGCGCGATTGCCGAGTAGGCGGTGATCGAAGGGCTCTCGTTGGCCCCCGTGTACGACGTGCAGACGTTCGCCCCGCCGTTGTTGGCGTTGAGGTCATAGCCAATCGAGTAGATCAGCGTCCCTCTGTTCTTGATCACGGCGGCAGACGAGACGCCCTGATGACACGGCTGCTTCCGATATGGCGAATTGGTCGAGTAGTAGGTCGGCCCGGTGTTCGCCGCCCCGTCGGAGAGGAAGACGATGATGTCCGGCGCGTCCGGCCGCCCGTGGGCGTCGAGCTCGGCCTGCGCCGCCTCGAGCGCATTGGCGTAGGCGGTGTTGGCGTTCCCCTGTACACAGTTGATCGTCTGCACGAGGTTCGAATTGGTGTTGAGCTGCCCGTTGACCGTGAAGTCGCTCGAGAGCGGAACCACCGTGTAGGGGGAAGAGGTGGAGTTGTAGTTCGCTGTCTGCGGCGTCGCACAGCGGTTGCCGATGCTCGTCGCCGGCGGCAGGACGGCCAACCCCACGTGCTGGAGCGACGAGTCCATGTAGCTGAGGAACGTCCTCATCCCGGCCTTCGCATTGTTCAGATCGGTGCAGTTCGGGTCGTAGGTACCCCAGTGGTCCTGGCACATCGATCCCGTGCGGTCGAGGACGAGCATGATGTCGAGCGCCTTGATGCCGCAGGGAGAGCATGCGGTCGCCTTGACACTGACGTTGAAGTGATCGATCCCGAGAAGCTTGGCGAAGATCGTCGGGATCCTCGCCGCGCGTTCCGTGACGACGACGGCGTTGACCGGGTTGCAGCCCGGAATCGAGGCGAGGCATTTCGTGGTCACGGTCGTCGTGATGCCGGGAATGTTCCCCTGGGCGTTCTTACCGCCGGGCTGGCCGCCGTAGCTGTTGGCGACCGACACGGCGCTTGCCGAGTCGGGGAGCTCCTGCGCGCCGGCCAGTGCCGATGCATCGGCAGACGACTGGAGCGAGCGGTGCGCGTAGTACGCGTACCCCACGTCGATGACCATGGCGGCCATCCCGAGGAGCACGACGATGATGAAGATCAATGCAAGAACGAGCACCTGGCCCTGCTCATCGGAGCGGGCGGTGCGGGTGGAGCGCGAAGTTGCTGGGGGGGCTGTCACGTCGGACCTCCTGGTTTCGGCGTGGCCGCCCCGCCTAACTCGGCTTACTGCGGGTTTATCGGCCCTCAGGCCGCGTGACTAGCCGCTAGGACGAGGGATTTGCATCCCTGGGTCGGGCGACCTATGGACGGGAGGCCGGATTGCAGCTATCCCTTAGAGAGGAGATTTCGAGGGGAGGCTGAGTGCGGAGGGTCGTATTGGGGGGGCTGTGTGGGCTGCTCGCTGCTGCTGGTGCGGCGGGAAGCGGCGCGGGAACGCTCGGTCACGCGCGCGAGTCACTGCATCCGGCGGCGCACCTCGTCAAGGTCGCGAAGCTGGACTCTCGGCTTGTCGGGCTGCGCGGCGGCACCGTCCGGGTCGAGCTTCTGGCCGCTCACCCGGTCCGTGCCCGAGCGGCCGTCGCGCGCCGAGGCGGACGAATCGACGAGGTCTACGGGCGGGTGATCGAAGCGCTCGTCCCGGCAGAATCGCTGGCAGCGCTGGCGCGCAATCGAGACGTCCGCTTCATCCGTGAGCCGGCCAGACCGGTGCCCGAGGCAGTGCACGGGCAGGGCGTCGCGGCCACAGGCGCAGCCCTCTGGCACAAGGCCGGAGTGCGCGGGGACGGCGTGAAGATCGCGGTCGTCGACCTCGGCTTCGGCGATTACCGCCGGAGCCAGGGAACGGGCGACCTTCCCGAGTCGGCAGTCAAGGTCAATTTCTGCGGTCCCGGCGGCTTCGAAGCGACGAGCCACGGGACGGCGGTTGCCGAGGTCGTGGCGGAGATGGCACCCGCCGCGAAGCTCTATCTCGTGTGCATCAAGGATGTCGCCGGGCTCGGGCTCGCGGTCGAGTATGCGCGCACCCACGGAATCGAAATCGTCAACCACTCCGCGAGCTGGTTCAACACCAGTCGGGGCGACGGGTCCGGCGCACCGGACACGCCCGAGGGGATCGTTGCCGCAGCTCGGGCCGCCGGCATCCTCTGGGTGAACGCTGCCGGCAACCGGGCGCAACAGCACTGGAGCGGCACGTTCGTCGACGCGAACGCAAACGGCTGGAACGAGTTCGCACCCGGCGACGAGGGGAACACGATCACCGTCCAGAGCGGCGGCCTCGCGTGCGCAGCGCTCAAGTGGGACGACTGGCCTGCAAGCGGCGAGGACTACGACCTCTACCTGACCCACTCGCCCGATGGCAGCGTGGTCGCCATGTCGACCGGTACCCAGACCGGATCCGAGCCGCCCACCGAGCTCGCGTGCGTCGATAACACCTCGTCGGCGACCCAGACGTATGCCATCGGCATCCGCGCCCACCTCGTCACGGGACGGCCGGTTCGATTCGACCTCTTCGTGTATCCAGGGCCGACTCTCGAGTACCAGGTCGCCGAGGGCAGCGTCACCGAGCCGGGCACCTCGTCGTCTGCCCTCACGGTCGGGGCCACGTGCTGGCACGACAACGGCCTCGAGGCCTACAGCTCCCAGGGCCCGACCATCGACGGCCGCGTGAAGCCGGACCTCGTCGGCCCCGACTCGGTCTCGTCGTTCACGTTCGGGCCCTTCTCCGGCTGCGGCGTGAGCGGGTTCGCAGGGACTTCCGCCGCAGCGCCGCACGTGGCGGGTGCAGCGGCGCTCGTGAAGCAGGCGAACCCGGCTTTCGGCCCAGCAGAGCTGCAGGCCTATCTCGAAGAGAACGCCCTCGATCTCGGCGCGCCTGGCAAGGACGCGGCCTTCGGGAGCGGTCAGCTGATGCTCAACGCCGCGCCGCGACTCCCGCTGCGGGCGTGCGTCGTCCCGGCCGTCGTCGGGCAGCGCCTGAGCTCAGCCCGCGCGCGCATCGAGCGCGCCGGCTGCCGCGTCGGAAGGGTGCGCCGCTCGCGTTCGCGGACCCGGGCCGGCCGCGTGGCGGTGCAGCATCCGCGGCCGGGAACACACCTCGCGGCTCGCGGGCACGTGAATCTGACCGTCAGCCGCGGCCGACGCTAGCCGGCTCTACTTCCGGATCACCGTCCACGTGCCGCCCCTGTCGGACGAGACCCACGTCACCGAGCCCTCCTCTCCCCGCGTGAACGCCGTCACGTCGGAGGCGTTCACAGTCACCGAGGGCCACGCGATCTCGAGGGAGCGCACCAGGACGTCGCCTTGCACGCGGGGCAACCGGAGCACGCGAACACGGGCCTCCTGCGCGAGCAGGACCCGGGGCGAACCGTCGAAACCCAGGCCCGAGACGCGACTGGTCATCAGCGCCGCGACTCCGCCCGGGACAGGAACCGCGTCGACGATCGCACCCGGTAGATGAGCGAGCCGTTTGGTGCGCATACCGGCCCGTCCGGGCGGCCAGGCGGCGGCCCGGTACAGGCTTCCCCCTCGCCACCACCAGAGCGTCCCGGCAGCACCGATGAAGGCGCTCCCGACCGTCTCGGTCGTCGGATGCCAGGTGACCCCGCCGTCTGCGGTCCAGAGCTGAACCGTCCTGCACCCGCATTTCGACACGCGTTCGCCGAGCCCAATCATTCCCGTCCGCGCCGACACCCGCGCGACCCGGGAAGCGCTCCGCGGATAGAGAGGCCGCCAGGTCTGGCCGCCGTCCTCTGTGGCGTAAACGCCGTCCTCGCGACTCGCCCAGCCCTGCAGCGCGTCGGCGAAGCTCCTGTGCTCGGGCAACTCGCTCTCGTCGGTGCCGACCTGGCGGCCGAAGCCCGAGGCGAGCGCGAAGCCCTGGACGCCACCCGTATACGTGCCGAGGTAGAGCCGGTCGCCGACGACGGTCGGCGCGACGAGCGCCGGCCCGGCGAGGCGGGCACGAAAGCGCGGCGCACCGGTGCGGGCCTGGAACCCCAGCAGCGCCGATCCGGCCGTCGAGTTCTCCACGAGCCAGACAGTGTCGCCGGCAATCGTCGGCGAGCTGTTCAGGAGCCCGCTCCCGACGGGCCGGCTCCACGCCACCCGCCCGCCGCACCGTGCGTTTATGTTCACGCGCACGAGCCGCGACGGGGTCGAGACGTAGAGCGCACCCGTCCGTGGCGAGAACGCCAGCTGCGAGAGGAGCGGCGAGACGAGGGTCGGGCGCGCGAGTCGCAGCGAGAAGAGCGGGCCCGCCGCCACCCTGGCCGTCCGCCATACATAGAGGGAGCCGTCCTTGTTCAACACCCCGGCGAGCTCGCCGCAGCGCGGATGCGGGACGAGCACGGGCGAGCCGACGAAATCGAGGTCGCGCGGCTCCTTGACCTTCGCCGGATGACTCGCCGCGCGTACTGCGAGGGTTGGGCCCAGCTCGACGAGCTGCTCCCCGTAGCCTGCCCACTCGCGAAAGCGCTTTCCCGTGTTCGTACCCCCGCGGAACGCGTTCCCCGTCGCGACGAAGAGAGAGTCCCGGCCGGCGCTGTAGGTGATGCCGCCCCACCCCCAGATGCCGCCGCCCCCGCCGAGCCGGCTCGGCACGGACACCCAGCTCGACACCTGGCGGCTCGCAATCCCGACCCGGAAGACCTTCCCTTCCATCTTCCGGTCGCAGTAGGAGCCGGTTCCGAAGTAGACGGAGCCGTCGACGATCGTCAGCGCCCCCCAGACGAGCTCGCGCCGGAAGTCCGGATAGACGCGGACCGGCCAGCCCGGCCGCTCCCGACCCGTCGCGAGGTCCAGGGCGTGCAGTCGTCCGAACGCATCGACGACGTACAGCGAGCCCGTCTCCCGGTCGATCACGGGCGTGCCCGTGACGCCGTAGCCGTCGAGCTGCTGGCAGATGCGATCGAGCTGGCCGAGCTCAACCCGCCAGCGCACGTAACCGTTCTCGGCCAGGGCGTAGACGAGGCCCTTCGACGTCGCGAAATAGACGGTGCGTCTCCCCGGAGACGGCACGTCCTCGGCGACGAGCCCCTGCGAGCTGATCCTCCCCGAAACCGGCGTGTACCAGGCCGGCCGCAGCGACGGCGGCGACAGCGACGTGTCGGTGGCGGAGCTACGCGCAAGGTCGTTCCCGTACATGAGCCAACCCCCGGCGAGCTGTGCCCCCGCGCTGCCTCCGGCGAGAACGGACAGGACGAGCGGAACGAGAAGCCACGTCCTGCGCACAGGACCATGCTACGGAAGCGCGCCTCGTCTTTCCGAGTCGGTGCCTCCCCCTCTCGGTTTCCTGACGGCTCTAACCGGCGGGAGCCCGCCGGTCAGGGAAGCGACTCGGTGTGGTCCCCTGAGAACCGCTCTCGGTTTCCTGACGTGTCGCTGCGTGCCCGTAGGCGAGCGGGACAGTGTTAGGCCACACGGCCCGCTCGCTGGAGGGTACGCAGCGGCGCGAGGCGGCGGCGGAGCCCGGCTTCGCCGGGCGGGAGCCGGCGCCGGTCAGGGAAGCGAGAGATCAGGTTAGGAAGGTCTGCTCTAGGAGGTACACGTTGAGGCAGATGATGAGCG
>JBGOSR010000106.1:0-7171 GCA_041476065.1 Gaiellaceae bacterium | reverse complement strand
CATCCCGGGCCTCAAGTGCGTCTGCCCATCGACCCCGGAAGACGCGAAGGGCCTGCTCGCGAGCGCGATCGAGGACGCCAACCCCGTCCTCTACTTCGAGCACAAGCACCTCTACCGCCGGATCAAAGCCGAGGTGCCCGAGGAGCGTTACACGATCCCGTTCGGGAAGGCCCGCGTCCACCGCGAGGGCGACGACATCACCCTCGTCACCTGGGGCGCGATGGTCTATACCGCCGACGAGGCCGCAAAGCAGCTCGAGGCCGACGGCATCTCGGTCGAGATCCTCGACCTACGCACGATCGTGCCCTGGGACAAGCAGGCGGTGCTCGAGAGCGCAAAGCGGACGTCGAAGGTCCTCGTCCTGCACGAGGACAACCGGACCGGCGGCTTCGGCGGCGAGATCGCCGCGACGATCGCCGAGGAGGCCTTCGAGTACCTCGACGGACCGATCAAGCGGATTGCCGCACCGGACACGCCGGTCCCCTTTTCCCCGCCGCTCGAGAAGGCGTTCATCCCGCAGGCCGACGACGTGGCCGCAGGACTAAGAGAGCTGGCCGAGTATTAGTGACCCACTGACCCCTATGGCTACGACCGAAGCCGTCGACGTCGTCATGCCCCAGATGGGCGTCTCCGTCACCGAGGGGACGATCACGAAGTGGCTCAAGCAAGAGGGTGAGCACATCGAGGCCGACGAGTCGCTGCTCGAGATCTCGACGGACAAGGTCGACACCGAGGTGCCGAGCCCGGCCAGCGGCGTCGTCACACAGATCCTCGTCCAGGAGGGCGAGACGGTCGAGGTCGGAACGAGGCTCGCGGTGATCGGCGGCGAGGCCGGCGCACCAGCTGCTCCCGAAGCTGAGGCGCCCCCGGAGCCCGCGACGGCTCCAGCGGCAGCCGAGGCCCAGGTTGCCTCGAGCGCCGAGACTCCTGCTGCTGCTCCTGCTCCTGCCCCTGCCCCGGCTCCCGCTCAGGCTCCGACGCCCGCAGCCGAGCCGTCGAACGGCGAGCAGGACGGCAAGAGCTTCGTCTCGCCGGTCGTCGCGCGGATCGCGGCCGAGCACGGCGTCGACGTCTCGGGCGTCCCCGGAACGGGTCGCGGCGGCCGCGTGACCAAGAAAGACATCCTGAACTTCGTCGAGTCGGGCGCTCAGGCGCCGGCACAAGAGGCAGCTCCTGCTCCGACGCCTCCACCGGCACCCGCCCCGGCTACAGAGCCCGCTCCCGCACAGGCTCCACCTGCACCTGTCCCTGCGCCTGCCCCGGCACCCGCCGCTGCGGCACCTGCGCCGACCCCGGCACCCGCACCTACACCCGCCCCTGCAATGGCCGGCGAGCAGCTGGAGCCGATGAACGCGATGCGGCGCGGGATCGCCGATCACATGCGCCGCTCACTCGACACCGCCGCCCACGTGACGAGCGCAATCGAGGTCGATATGTCCCGCGTCGTCGCCATCCGCGACAAGCTGAAGCCCGAGTTCCAGAAGACGTACGGGGTCAACCCGACCTATCTGATCTTCGTCGCTCGAGCAGTCGTGGAGACGTTGAAGCGCTACCCCTGGGTCAACGGCGAGATTCGCGGCGAGCAGATCGTCACCAGGCCGTACGTCAACCTCGGCTTCGCCGTCGAGCTCGCCGACGGCAAGGGGCTCATCGTTCCGGTGGTGAAGCACGCCGAAGGCCTGAACCTGCTCGGCATGGCCCAGGCCGTGACCGACATCGCCGACCGCGCCCGGAACAAGAAGCTCACTCCCGACGAGGTGCAAGGCGGCACGTTCACGATCACGAACCCCGGCGGCTACGGCACGTTCCACGGCACGCCGGTCATCAGCCAGCCGCAGGCGGGAATCCTCGGCACCTACGCCCTCGTCAAGCGACCCTGGGTCGTCCAGGACTCGTTCGGCAAGGACGTGATCGCGATCCGGCCGATCATGAACATCACGCTCACGTACGACCATCGCCTCGTCGACGGAGCGCTCGCCGGCCGCTTCCTCAAGGACTTGAAGGAAGCGCTCGAGACCTGGGACGACGCGGAGTACTGAGGTTCCGGTGGAGCTCGTCCGGCTGACGACCGCGCGAAACGAGGTCGAGGCCGAGCAAGTACGCGCGCTCCTCCGCTTCGAGGGAATCGAATCGATGCAGAGGCTGACAAACTTCGGGGCCGGAAGCGTGGACGGCAGCGGTGGCATGAGCGGCGCGCGTGAGATCCTCGTTCAACAGAAGGATCTCGAGGTTGCGCGCGCTCTTCTCTCCCAGGACGGCGACTGACCGGAGCCTCGTATTAGGATCTCGTCTCTGAATTCTCCGGGGGGAGATTGAGGCACGAAATTGACCAGGGCGTCGTCGTTTGTGCTCGTTGCGGTGGTCGCCATCCTTTCGCTCGCTGGCTCGGCAGGCGGTAGCGGATCGGCAGCCCGTTCCCGTTCGTTCCAGATCATCGCTCTCTCGCACTCACATCCCGGCGGGACTTACTCGTGGTTCTGCGCAAAGATCCGCAAAACCACGAAAACGAAGGCGACTGTAACCGCGTCAGGCCCGGGCGCGACCTACCCGGGCGAGAGGTACAAGAGGACGCTTCGCTGGAAGGGCACGAAGATCGTCGCGTTCAAGATCGTCTTGGCCAGCCGGTACAGGATCAAGGTCCGGCAGGGCACACAGAGCGCGAGCAAGAGGTACACCGTGCCGCCGCCTACGGGTCCGGCGGGCGGCCCGTTCCCCTGCGTCAAGAGCTGACTGAGTAGCAAGCGCGCCCCGCGGCTAAGCTGACTGCGTGACGCGGGGCGCGTATCTCTACAACCTGGGCCCGGTTCCGTACGGCGAAGCGTGGGACCTTCAGCGCTCGCTCGCGGCGGCCGTCTCGCAGGGCGCGATCCCGGACACAGTCCTGATGCTCGAGCATCCGCCAGTGATCACGCTCGGGCGGCGCACCGACGAGGGCGAGCTCCACGTGCCCGACGGCGCCAAGGTGGAGATCGTCGAGACCGACCGCGGCGGCAAGTCGACCTATCACGGGCCGGGCCAGCTCGTCTGCTACCCAATCCTCGACCTGACTCGGCACGGCCAGGACGTCAAGCGCTACTGCCGCGACCTCGAAGAGGCGCTCATCCGCACGCTTGGCTCCGTTGGCGTCGAGGCGACTCGGATCGAGGGCCTCACAGGGATCTGGGTCGAAAGCCCGCCGCGGAAGATCGCTTCGATCGGCGTTCACATCACGAAGTGGGTGACGACGCACGGCTATGCGCTCAACGTCGACCTCGACACGGCGCCGTTCACCGAGTGGATCACGGCCTGCGGCCTCGCCGACGCGTCGTTCACGACGATCGCGCGCGAGCTAGGCCGGACTGTCACGGTCGACGAGATGCGCCTGCACGCGGCGGCGGCCCTCGAGGAAGTCTTCGGTCTTTCGTTCGACGAGGTCCACGCGGATGACGGCGCCGGCCTCTGGCCGCAGCCCCTCCACGGCAAGCTCTCCGGGAAGCCCACCGGCGCAACAGCAGCGGGCAAAGCCCAGGGCGTCGAACAAGTCGCCGCCCGATAACCACGACCCGAAGCGACTTAGCAACAGACTGTTGCTAAGTCGTTGATATGAGGGTCTTCGGTGCTAACTAGACTGGGCTATCAATGGGTACGTCGCTGCCTGTAGCGGAGAGGCCTCGCCGCCCCGAGTGGATGAAAGTACGCGCCCCGAGCGCGGACTCGAGCTACTTCGACGTGAAGAAGCTCATCCACGGGCACAACCTGCACACGATCTGCGAGGAGGCCCGCTGCCCGAACATCTCGGAGTGCTGGGGGCGCGGGACGGCGACCTTCCAGATCCTCGGCGACACGTGTACGCGAGCCTGCCGCTACTGCTACGTCAACTCCGGCAAGCCCGAGCATCCACCGGACCCGCTCGAGCCGCTGCGGCTCGGGCAGACCGCCGCGCAGATGGGGCTCAAGCACGTCGTCGTCACCTCGGTCGACCGCGATGACCTGCCCGACAAGGGCGCGGGGCATTACGCAGCGACGATCCGGGCGCTGAAGGGCAAGCTGCCGCACGCGTCGGTGGAGATCCTCACCCCGGACTTCCTCGGCTACGAGGAGGAGGCTTTGCGCACGATCCTCGCGGAGCGGCCCGAGGTCTTCAACCACAACATCGAGACGGTTCGGCGGCTGCATGCCCGCATGCGGGGCGCAAAGGCCTCGTACGACAAAGCTCTCTGGCTCCTTGCCCGCGCAAAGGAGCTCGCCGACTATCCCGTGCTGACGAAGTCGGGGATCATCGTCGGACTGGGGGAGACGAACGACGAGGTCGTCGAGACCCTGCGCGACCTGCGTGCGCACGGCGTGGACGTCGTCACGATCGGCCAGTACCTCCAGCCCTCCGCGAAGCACGCGAAGATCGACCGCTGGGTGCATCCCGACGAGTTCCGCTGGTTCCGCGAGCAGGGCGAGGCGCTCGGCTTCGGCTCGGTCTTCTCTGGGCCTCTCGTTCGCTCCTCGTACCGCGCCGACGAACAGCGCCACGCCGCCGAATCCGGCCGCGGCGCCCTCGCGTATTAGAAACAAAGAGGGCCGCCTCGGGGGGCGGCCCTCTTCGTTGATCGTCTGAGGTCAGGCGGACTTAGTGACCGCCGTCCTCGTCGCGACCCACCTTTGCGTAGTAGATGTCCTCCTCGGGAACCGTGCCCCTGATCGGGCGCGTATCGGCCCACACGATGTGTGCGTTGTTGTGGCTGTCGGTGTCGAGCCACATGTAGTCGCCGTTGAACCCGGCCTGAACCGGATTGTTTACGGCCGTGAGATTCGGCCCAGAACTGGTCGTCACCCGGGTGTAGTCGTAGGACGGGTGGGACGAGCTCGGGTTCCTGATCTCCGCCGCGGTGATGTCGTTACAACCGCTGAACTCGCAGTTGCCGTACTGGCGGTCGTAGTAGGCCACCCAGAGGCGGCTGCCGTCATTCGTGACTTCGCTCCACGGTTGCCACTGCGCGTTCTCGCCAATCTGCGAACGCGGAGTGATGTTGCGCGGAGCGCTCCAGGTCACACCACCGTCCGTGGAGAACGAGTAGAAGACGTCGTTGTCGCACGGCGGTGTCGCCGTCGAGGCCGGGCCCGTGCAAGGCGCGCGGCCGTTGCGGAAGTCCGAATAGGTCGCGTATAGCTTCCCATTGCGGTCAACCGAGATCGTTTCGACGGTCTCGGTTCCCATCCGGTAGCCGTTCGGCGGCAGGCAGTTCCGGCCGCCCGGGCACCCGGAGGTTCCGTTCGGCCCGATCGGCGAGGTGTCGGACAGCGTGTCGATCCTGACTGGATCCGTCCAGCTCGCCTAGCTGCTGCAGTCCGCCGACACCGGGCACTTCACGAACAGCATCTGCTCGATGCCGGCGCCCGGGATGTTCCCATTGGCGAAGACGACGTAGATCGTCCCGTCAGGGCCGACCACCGGATCCGAGCCCTGGTCGTCGTTGCATGGACCGACGGCCGGAACGGTGCAGATCGAGGCGTTCGAGCCGCTGATCTCGACCGGTGTCGACCAGGTCGCACCGCCGTCCGTCGACTGGCCGAAGTAGATCGGGCTGTGGCCTGCGGCATTGAACCGCGTCCACGTCATGTAGACGTTGTCCCGCTTCGGGCTCGACGCATGCGAGTCGGCCGCCAGCAGCTCCTTGTCGTTCGCGAAGGCACTGCCGTCGTCGTTGGCGACAACGCCGACCGGGTTATCCCGGAACTCCTGGAGCGAGAGCGGAGCAGGCGTGTGGTAGAAGGCTCCGCCGTTCCCCGCATTCGACTTCTCGACGACGACGGAGTTCGCATCGCTACCGACGTCGAACAGCACGCCGCCGACGTACGCGTTCCCGCGGGAGTCCCAGGCCCCGGTCGGGTCGCTGCACGCGTCTGCCGTGTGGCCGTCGAGCTGGACGAACTGGTAGAAGGGCGGAAGCTGGTCGCCCCAGCTCCTGCCACCGTTGAACGACCAGTCGTACCCGCAGTGGTTGAAGCCGATCCGCGAGTCGTTCTGGCCGACGATGATGTTGTGCTCGTCCAGCGGGTTGATCTGGATCATCTCTTCCGCCTGCCGCCTGAACGAGCAGTCCTGGTTCACGCGCGTGTTCGTCTGCCCGTGACCGTGGAACACGTTCTGGCAGCCCTCGGTGTTGTTGTCCGAGAGGCCGTGCGAGTCTGGCCCATTCAGAGCGGCGCGGCCCTGTGGCGTCTGGGCCCACTTCGCCGCCCTCTGGTTGATCACGCCGGTGCCCTCGAGCAGCGTGTACATGATGCCCGACGAGAGCGGCATCTCCTTGCCCCTCGCCGGCTCCTTGCCGAGCGCGACAGCGAGCTTGTGCGCGTAGATCTTGTTGCCGACCTGCGCGCTGCTGCTCGCCTTCTGGGGCGCCAGCGCGGCACCCACTGCTACGAACAAAACGAGTGCCGCAAGCGGCACCGAAACGATAAGTGCTCTCTTCATGCCTCCCCTTCCTGACATCGGCCTGACCCCAGGCCGGTGGATGGACAAAGCAATATACGGCTCCATAGCCGCAGGGGCAACCTTCCTCGGTAATACTCGCCTGGGCATGCGGAAAGGAGCACTAGCCGGAGCAGCCGTCGCACTCCTCGCGGTCGTGGCGGGATTCACCGTGCTCGGGAAACCCAATGCGAAGGCCGCCCGCCCAGCGCTGCGAGTCGTCCGCACCTCGCCGCTCAAGATCCGCGGCGAGCACTTTCGGGGTCGAGAACGCGTGCGCCTGACGGCCGGCGCAGCGGTGGTTCGCGCGACAGCGGGTGGCGGCGGCGTCTTCGTCGTCACGATCCACGGAGCCACCCGCTGCGATTCCGTGCGGATACTCGCCCGCGGCTCAGCTGGGAGCTACGCCGTCATCAAGGTGCTCCCGTCGCCGGCGTGCCTGCCGGCGCGGTCGAGCTGAGCAACCGGGTCTCGGCTAGCGCCGGCCGACGACGAGACTGACGCGAGTCCCGGGCGGCCGCACCGAACCGGCGTGCGGGCTCTGCCCGATGACGCGGCCCGTCCTTCTGAAATGCGCACGCCTTAGCCGACCCACGGAGCAGTGCGCTCGGCGAATCCGCGCCTGCGCCGCTCCGAGCCTGAACCCGATCACCCGCGGCACCCGGCAGCGCGTCCCCCGTGGAGGCGGTGGCGGGGGTGGAGGGGGTGGCGGTGGCGGGGGTGGGGGTG
>JBGOSR010000105.1:0-7268 GCA_041476065.1 Gaiellaceae bacterium | reverse complement strand
CATTACGAAGAAACGGGGCCTCGGGGTCCGCTGGGCGCTCGCCGCGCTCGGCCTGCTCCTTGCCTTTCCGGTCATGGCCGCCGACGGGCTGTCCGGCCCGCCGAAGAGGCAGAGCGCGACTGCCGTCGGGCGGCTGCTGCTCGGAGAATCTCTCCGCGGCAGGCCGATCGGGCTCTTCGAACGCGGCGATCCGAACGCCCCGCACCGCGTGCTCGTCGTCGGCTGCATCCACGGGAACGAGAATGCGGGCATGGCGGTCGCGAACAGGCTCGCGTCGATCGCCGTCCCGCCCGGCGTCGATCTCTGGGTCATCCCGAGCGCGAACCCGGACGGCGTCGCCGCCCGGACGCGGACGAACGGGCGAGGCGTCGACCTGAACCGAAACTTCCCCTGGCACTGGCGGCCCATCCGGCCCGTGGGCAATCCGGAGTACTCCGGGACAGGACCGCTCTCGGAGCCCGAGACGCGGCTCCTCGTGCGCACGATCGATCGCCTGCGGCCGGACGTCACGATCTGGTTCCACCAGCCGTTCGGCATCGTCGACGAATCCGGCGGGAACATCGGGGTCGAGCGGCGGTTCGCGCGACTCGCCGGGATGACGCTCCGGCGGCTGCCGCGCTACGCCGGCGGCGTGACGAACTGGCAGAACGCAAACTTTCCGGGAACGACGGCGTTCGTCGTCGAGCTCCCGCCCGGCCCCTTGTCGGCGAGGAGAGCAGACGTGCTCGCGCGCGCGGTCGTCGAGCTCGTTCCGAGCGCGTAGTGACCCGCGTCGGCCTGCTCTTCCCCGGCGAGATGGGAGCCCTCGTCGGGGCCGCCGTCGCAGGCGACGTGCTCTGGGCGAGCAAGGGGCGCAGCGAGGCGACGACGAAGCGCGCGGAGGAAGGCGGGTTCCGCGACGTCGGCTCGATCTCCAAGCTCGTCGCCATGAGCGACGTCATCTTGAGCATCGGCCCGCCGGCGATCGCCGAGGAGGTCGCGGCCGCGGTCTTCGGCTCCGGGTTCGACGGCCTCTTCGTCGAAGCGAACGCGATCGCGCCCGCGCGCGTGGAGCGGATTGCAGAGTCCGGCCGCTGCGTGGACGGCTCGATCATCGCCCGGACGGGCGTCAACTTCTACCTCTCGGGCGAGCCCGACGACGTGGCCGAGGCGGCCGCGCTCTTTCCGGGCGGGGAGGTGACCGCGATCCCGCTCGAAGGCGGCACCGGCGCGGCGTCGGCCCTGAAGATGGCCTTCGGAGGCTGGAACAAGATCGGTGTCGCCCTGGCCGCCCAGGCGTACGCGATCGCGCGCGCATACGGCGTCGCGGACGCGCTTGCCGGCGAGGGCGTCGAGAGCCAGGGAATCGTCCGCGGCTCCGGGAGAGCCTGGCGCTGGGCGCCCGAGATGGAAGAGGTGGCGGACACCGCCGCATCGCTCGGGCTTCCCGACGGCATGGCCCGCGCGGCCGCAGAGCTCTTCCGGCGCTGGGAGACGCACCGCGACCGGCCGGCCGAGCTCGACCGGCTCCTCGAAGACCTCATCTAGTTCCTGCGCGAGATCGTCCGTACGTCCCGGACAAGAAGGACGGCGAGCGTCGCGGTCAGGCCGATCGCGGCAGCGCCCAGGATCGTCGGCCGTGTGCCGAAGACCTCGGAGGCCGGACCGGCGACAGCGAGGCCGAGCGGGATGAGAACGAACGAGCCGAGCGCGTCATACGACGAGACCCGCGAGAGCTTCTCCGTCGGGATCTCCTGCTGCATCGCCGTGTCCCAGAGGATCCCGAACGTCTCCTGGCCGATGCCTGCCACCGCTGCCAGAGCGATCAGGCCGACTAGCGGCAGCGGGCCCGCCAGCCCCAGCAGGAAGGGGATCGTGATCAGGACGCCCAGCGTGGCCACGAGCAAGAGCCGGCGCGGCCGCAGGCGGAGGAGAAGCAGCCCGCCTGCAACGAGGCCGATCGATTGCGCAGTCAGCATGAAGCCCCAGGCGGCGGCGCCGCCGAGATGGTCTTTGGCGATCGCCGGCCCGAGGACGCCCTCGGTGCCGACCACGATCGCGTTGACAAACCCGAACTGGGCGACGATCGCCCACAGCCACGGACGCGAGCTGAACTCGCGCCACCCTTCGACGAGCTCGGCGAAGAAGTTCGACGCCTCCATCCGGAAATCGGGCGGGAGCCGGATCAGCGCGGTGAAGAGGGCCGCGAGGAAGAAGGTGGCTGCGTCGACGGCAAGCCCGATGCCGGGGCTCGTCGCGGCGACGACGAGGCCGCCTAGAGCGGCGCCAACGATGTAGCTCCCATTCACCCCGAGGCGGAGAAGCGCGTTCGCGCTCTGGAGCAGCGGCTTCGGGACGGTCTGCGGGATGATGCCTGCGGCCGCGGGGAAGAAGAACGCCGTGCTCAGGCCGTTGACCGCTCCGAGGACCATCAGGTGCCAGACCTGGGCGTGGCCCGAGAGCAGGAGCAACGCGATCGCGCCTTGGCTGGCGCCGCTGGCGAGGTTCGACGTCACCATCACGAGATGTCGCGGCAGCCGGTCGGCCCAGATGCCGCCGACGAGGAGGAAGATCACCAGCGGGAGTGAGCGCGCGGCGAGCACGTAGCCCAGGTCCGCCTTGGAGCCGGTCAGCTCGAGGACCGCGAACGCGAGCGCGACGTTCGCGAACGCGTTGCCGACGAACGACGTCGTCCGGCCCAAGAAGAGAAGCCGGAACTGGCGGTGGCCAAGCGGGCCGTTGCGGAGCTCAGACCAGAGGCGGCGCACCGACACCCACCGGCGCTAGGCCGTGTCCCGAAGCCTCTCGAGGCTGTCGAGGACGAGGTCGAGCCCGAGCTCGAAACCGCCCTCATCACCGTCGCGGGGCTCCAGGTGCTGCCTGACGTGCTCGACGAAATCGGGGTACTCGTCGGCGGGGAGCTGCTGAAGGAATGTCGTCGCCAGGCCTGCGAGCTCCTCCCCGCTGTACGGGAAGTTCAGCTGCTGGAGCGTGAACCCGAGGATGTGGCTCTCCACGATGTGATACGCGTGATAGGTGAGGTCCTTCGAGAGGCCAGCTTCCCGAAGCGTCTTCAGCATCCAGTCCCCGCGTCGCAGCCGCGCGGAACTGCCGCCCTGACGAGACATAGAGAGGCTGCAAGCCCACGGGTGGCGCAAGAAGACGTCGCGAGTCGAGATCGCGTTCTGACGGATTGCGGTCTTCCAGTCGGCCCCGTCGGGAGGCAAGTCGACCTCACTCGCCACAACGTCGATGATGCCGTCGAGGATCTCGTCCTTGTTGGCGACGTGGTTGTACAGCGACATCGCCTCGACCCCGAGCTCCTTGGCGAGCTTGCGCATGCTGAGCGCCTCGATCCCGCCTTCGTCGGCAAGGGCGACCGCGGCCTGCAGGACGCGGTCCTTGCTCAACGGGATACGGGGCTCTGCCCTCGCATTCGTCTTCCTAGCCATCAGTCCATCTTCTTCTGCGACTTGACACGCTTACATTGTACGTTGTAACTTACGCCGTATGCTTACACCGTACACATGCGAGGAGGAAGACACGTGGAGTTGTCAATCGCCCCCAACCCGGAGCCTTCGTCGGCGGAAGACGCCACGAGTGTCGGCCGTCGCGCCATCAGGCCTGCCACAGTTCAGCCCGGGAAGATGAAAGCGATCGTCCACGTCCGGTATGGCCGACCGAACTTGCTCGAGGTCCGCGAGGTCGACAAGCCGGTCATCGAAGACGATCAGGTGCTGGTGCGCGTGCACGCGGCTTCCGTCAATCCAGTCGAGTGGTATGGGGTGACCGGGCCCTACTTCGCACGCATTGGGAACGGGCTGCGCAAGCCCAAGGACCCGACCGTGGGAGGCGATCTGGCAGGGCGAGTCGAAGCTGTCGGGAGAGACGTCAAGGAGTTTCAACCGGGTGACGAGGTGTTCGGCACCTCAGGCGCCTCCTGGGCCGAATACGCGCCCGCCCGCGAGGACCGGCTCGGGCCGAAGCCGGCCAACCTGTCGTTCGAGGAAGCGGCAGCCGTCCCCGTGGCGGCGCTCACCGCCCTCCAGGCTCTGCGTGACAAAGGGCGGGTCCAGCCGGGCCAGAAGGTCCTGATCAACGGGGCATCCGGGGGCGTTGGCACCTTCGCGGTGCAGATCGCAAAGTCGTTCGGAGCAGAGGTGACCGCTGTCTGCAGCACGAGGAACGTGGAGCAGGCGCGAACGCTCGGGGCAGACCGCGTCGTCGACTACACGCAGGAGGACTTCACGAAGCGCGGGGAGCGTCACGACCTGATGCTCGACATCGCCGGAAGCCGCTCGTTCCTCGCATTCAGACGGGCATTGACTCCCGAGGCGACCGTCGTGCTGATCGGAGGACCGATGACGTATCGAGGACTCGGGCCTCTGCCTCACCTCGGCGGAACGTTCCTGAAGTCACGGTTCCGTAGCCAAACTGTGACGTTCCTCGTCGCAAAGATCACGACAGAGGACCTCGTTGTCATGAAAGAGCTTCTCGAGGCCGGCAAGGTGAAACCGGTCATCGACAGGACGTACCAGTTAAGCGAGGCCCCCGAAGCTCTCAGCTATCTCGGAGAAGGACACGCCAGGGGGAAAGTCGTCATTACCGTGTGAGGCGTGCGTTGCGATGGAGCCGACGGGGCTCGAACCCGTGGCCTCGAGCGTGCCACGCTCGCGCTCTTCCAGCTGAGCTACGGCCCCTTGTTGCTGCCCAAGTGTAGCGGCGAAGTCGAAATCGTCGGCCCAGTGGATACCCCGTCGCTGGTTGTTCCTCGTGGGAGACAGCCGGAGTCGGATCTCACGTTTCCCATGCGCCTGGGCCATCGGCACAAAGAAGCAGCGATCGATCTCTAGGCAATAGAGGGCGAAGGCATCAATCTCTTCCGGCGTGTAGAGGTGCCGGACGAGCCCGTCTCGATTACGGCGAGCCCTGTAGCACCTCGCGATCAAGACATCTCCGTAGCGCGCTGCCCACTTGCATTGGACGCGGACGAGTTGAGGACCAAGATCGAAGATGAGGTCGTAGCGTCCGCCTTCCGCCACTGGCCGAAAGACCTCGACTCCAAGGAGGGTTGTTCTCGAGAGCGATGGTCATCTCGGCGATGGCTCCCTTCTGATCCGTTGTCACGCGAGACAACCTACCGATCCCATCGGCTGGGCCGTGTCCGTTTCGGACACCCGCGGCACGGGCTACAATCCAGGCGGAACGGAAAGGTCACACAAGCCACTGGACTCACTGGAACAAGCACGCCGGATTGCCGGCCTCGCCGACGAGAAGCTGGCGCAGGACATCGTGATCCTCGACATGCGGCCGGTGTGCGCGTACACCGACTTCTTCGTCATCTGCTCGGGCGGAAACCCCCGGCAGACGAAGTCGATCGTCGACGAGGTGCGCTACGTGCTCAAGAAGGATGACGAGCCCGTTCTCCCCCATGCCGTCGAGGGCGAGCGCGAGGGCGACTGGATCGTCGCGGACTACCTCGACGTCGTCCTCCACGTCTTCACGCCCGAGACCCGCAAGTACTACGGGCTCGAGGATCTCTGGGGCGACGTGCCGTCGATCGAGCACGCGACCGCGAGCTAGCTCGGCCTTACCACTCGGACTAAGGATCGCTGAACTCGGCCTGTCGCGTGGCCTCTGTGTCCGGTATACTTAACGTATGACGAAACAAGTACCAGTACGTATGACAGACTCGGACCTGGCCATGCTCGACAGCCTCATTAGGCAAGGGCGATTCGGAAACCGCAGCGAGGCGCTCCGAGCCGGACTCGCACGGCTCGTCGAGGACGAACGCGAGCGCGCCATCGAGACGGCCTATCGCCGGGGTTATGGCGAGCACCCGCAAGACGAGTGGGTCGGGCAAGCCGGACTCGCGGGACTCGAGGCACTCGACCGGGCCGAGGGCGGCAAGCCGCTCTGAACCGCGGCGCAATCTACGACGTCGAGCTGCCCGGCGGACGTAGGCCTGTCGTCGTTCTCACCCGAGATAGTGCGATCCCATTCCTTGCAAACGTGACGGTTGCCGCAATTACGGGCACGGTTCGCGACCTTCCCACCGAGGTTCCACTCGGGCCAGAACACGGGCTCGATCGCGAATGCGTCGTGAACTGCGACAACCTGCTCACGATCCCAAAGAGCGCACTGAGCACGCGACGCGGCGAGCTCGACTCTGAGGCGCTGGTTCGTCTGCGCGACGCGGTTCGTGTCGCTCTCGACCTCGACTGACTACCTGTAGAGGCTCAGCTCCTCGATCAGCTCCGCGACCGCCGGGGGGACGACGTCGTCGATCGGCTCCCCCGCCGCGATCCGCTTGCGGACCTCGCTCGACGAGACATCCGGCGACCCGAGCTCGAAGACGACGACCCGGCCCGCGAAGCGCGAGAGGTCGGGCAGCGGATAGCCGGTGCGCGTCCCGACCGCGAGCTTGACCCACTTCAGGATCTCGTCCGGCTCCCGCCAGCGGCCGAACTCCGCTGCCTGGTCGGCCCCGACGACGAAGAGCGCGTGCTCGCCGAACCCTCCCGCCCGCACCGCGTCGACGGTGAACGCGTGCGGATCGAGCCGGACGCTCATCCCCGGGAATGCGGCCTGCGCAAGCCGCAGGCGCGTCTGCGGATCCGCGACGACTCCGCGGTGCCCGGGATGCTCGATGACGAGGACGACGAGCTCGTCGATCGGCAGCTGCTCGGTCGCCGCCTTTGCGAGCGCGACGTGCCCGTTGTGGGGCGGGTCGAAAGTGCCGCCGAGGATCCCGGTCATGAGAGCTCGACGAGCTCCTCGCCGATCGCAACCTCGTCGCCTTTCTTCGCGCCCGCGGCCTTCAGCGCCTCGGCGAGCTCCTTCTCTCCGGGAGGCCGGCCCATGACCCGGAAGCCCGTGTCGGTGCGGAAGATCCGGTAGCGCCGCCCGCGCGGCTCGGGGCGGTAGACGAGGAAGTCCGCAAGCCCCTCCGGCCTCGCCTCGGGCCCTGCTTCCGGCTCCGGGACGTGCTCGAAGAGGCCTCGCCGGAACTGCTCGATGCCCGCGCCGGTCGCACACGACACGCGGTAGACGGCGATGATCCGCTCGTCCTCCACACCCAGCTCCGGCGGCTCGGGCAAGAGGTCGGTCTTGTTCAGCACCACGACTTGAGGGAGCTGGTCGAGGCCGGCGCCGTAGGCGGTCAGCTCGCGGTCGATCGCGGCCCAGCGCTCTGCGGGCTCGCCGTCCGCCGAGTCGATCACGTGCAGGAGCAGGCGCGCCCGCTCGAGGTGCGCCAGGAACTCGTGCCCGAGGCCCACTCCTTCGCT
>JBGOSR010000104.1:0-7322 GCA_041476065.1 Gaiellaceae bacterium | reverse complement strand
GCGCGAGTGGCGAGACCGCGGCCGCACCAGCCGTAGCCCGCAACCACGAACTTGCTCCCCGCGAGCAGCTTGTTCGTCGCGCGAATGACGCCGTCGATCGTCGACTGGCCCGTGCCGTAGCGGTTGTCGAAGAGGTGCTTCGTCTTCGCCTCGTTGACGGCGACGATCGGGAAGCCGAGCGCGCCGTCGCGCTCCAGGGCCTTCAGGCGGATGACACCCGTCGTCGTTTCCTCGGTGCCTCCGATCACGTCGCCGAGCTGTTCCCGGCGGTGTGCGTGCAGGACGCCGATCACGTCCGCGCCGTCGTCCATCGTGATCTGCGGCTTGTGGTCGACGGCGGCCTGGATGTGCGCGTAGTACGTGTCGTTGTCCTCGCCGTTGATCGCGAAGACCGAGACGTCGTAGTCCTCCACGAGCGCCGCTGCCACGTCGTCCTGGGTCGAGAGCGGATTCGACGCGCAGAGGACGACATCCGCGCCGCCCGCCTTCAGCGTGCGGGCGAGGTTGGCGGTTTCTGTCGTCACGTGCAGGCACGCCGAGATGCGGTAGCCGGAGAGCGGCTCCTCTTGCTCGAAGCGTTCGCGAATCGCCGCCAGCACCGGCATGTTGCGGTCTGCCCACTCGATCCGGCGCACGCCTTCGCGCGCCAGAGAGAGGTCCTTCACGTCGTGTCGTCGGGTCGTCGCCATCTCGCCCTGAGTCTACTTATCCGCTCTTCCGTAGCTGTCCTCGAGGCGGACGACGTCGTCGAGCTGCGGCGTCGAGACCTCGAGGATCGTCGTGTCCTCGATCGCTTTGACGCGGTGGACCGTCCCGGGCCGGATGCGAAAAGCTGCGCCGGGCCCGACGACCTCCACGCCCGGGAGCTTCTTTCCGGGCTCGGCCATCTCGAGCTCTGCGCGACCCGAGTGGACGAGCCACGATTCGTCCTTCTCCCGGTGAAACTGCATGCTCAGGGACTCGCCGGCCTTCACGAACAAGACCTTCCCGCAGTACTCGTCCGTCAGGGCCCAGATCAGCTCGTGCCCCCACGGCTTGTCGACCCTCGTCGGCTCGAACGAGAACGGGTCCAGGCCGCCCAGGTTCGGAGAGTTCGCCTGATCGCTCATGCCTTCGCCGCCGCAGCCAGCCAGTTCGGATTGGCACGGACATGCTCGTCCGCCGTGCGCAGATCCTTCGGCGTGTTGACCGTCAGCCAGAGACCCTCGTGGCGGAACGCGTACAGCTTCCCTTCGCGCGCGAGCTCCGGGAACGTCGTCCGCTCGTGGTCGCCCTTCTCCGGGAGCCGCGCGATCGCCTCCTCGTCGAGCACGTCCACGCCCGCGTGCACCCAGTGCGGGAGCTTTGGGGACTCGTCGAACCCGCTGATCCGATCGTCCTCGTCGAGCTCGACGACGCCGAAGCCCGTCGGCAGCGGCGCGACCGTGAGCGTCGCGGCTCCTCCGTGAGCGCGATGCGCGGCGAGGAGCGCACCGAGGTCGACGTGGATCAGCTCGTCGCCGTTGAGGATGTAGACCGGCCCGCTCTCCTCCCGCGCCTGCGCCGCGAGGCGGACACCTCCCCCACGCCCGAGCGGCTCGCTCTCGGGGGCGGTGACGATCTCAGGCCCGAGCCCAGCGAGCTCGGCCTCGAAGAGCTCATCCTGGCCGGCCGCGCAACTGATGATCACCCGGTCGACCCCCACCGAGGCGAGGAGGGCCACCTGGTAGGCGGCGAGCGGCCGCCCTGCGATCGGCGCGAGCGCCTTCGGGCGGCCCTGGGCCGCCTCGCCGAGCCGCTCCGCCTTGCCGCCGGCTAGGAGGATCGCTTCCACGCCCGCAATTCTCTCTTGTTCAGGTCCGACCGATGCCCGCGTACCGAAAGCCGGCGGCGCGCACGGCCTCGGGATCGAGCAGGTTGCGGCCGTCGACGATGAAGGGTGTCCGCATCGCTTCCAGGACAGCCTCCGAGGCAATGCTCTCGAGCTCGGTCCATTCGGTCACGATCACAGCGGCGTCGGCTCCTCGCACAGCGTCGAGCATCGTCTTCTCGATCGTCACGTGCTCGAGCGCGGAATGCGAGGTGACGAGCGGATCCCAGGCATGGACGTCCGCCCCTTCCGTATGAAGCCGTGAGGCCAGCACGATCGAAGGCGCCTCCCGCATGTCATCCGTATTCGGCTTGAACGCAAGGCCGAGCAGCGCGATCTTCTTTCCCCGAAGACTGCCGAGCTCGTCCGTGAGCTTGCCGATCACCCGCCGCTTCTGGAGGTCGTTGACCTCGATCACGGCGCTCACGAGCTGAAAGTGGTAGCCGCTGTTTCCCGCGAGGAGCTTCAGGAACGAGACATCCTTCGGAAAGCACGATCCTCCATATCCGATCCCGGGATTGAGGTAGCTCGTGCCGATGCGCTTGTCGAGCCCCATTCCGTAGGCGACTTCGTCGACGTTTGCGCCCACTGCCTCGGAGACGTTCGCGATCTCGTTGATGAAGCTGATCCTCGTCGCGAGAAACGCGTTCGCCGCGAGTTTGATCATCTCGGCCGACTGGACGCTCGCCTGGACGATCGGCGCCCCGAAACCCGCGAACAGGGCTGCTACCTCCTTGCCATGCTTCTCGTCGAACGACCCGATCACTACGCGGTCAGGGCTCATGAAGTCCTGAACGGCACGGCCTTCTGAGAGAAACTCCGGGTTCGAGACGTAGCCGACCCCCTGGAGCCCTCGCTGGTCGAGCGCCGCGCGAATCCGCTCGCCCGTCCCGACGGGCACCGTGCTCTTCATGACGAGAATCGCCTCGCCTGGATCGCCGAGATCGTCGATCACCGACCACACGGCAGTCAGATCTGCGTCCCCGGAGGGTGTCGGCGGCGTGTCCACGCAGGAGAAGAAGATCCTTGCGTCCGCCTTCAGCTCGTCCGCGTCGAGCGTGAAGGTCAGCCGCTTCCGGTTGCGCTCGATCACCTCGGACAGGCCGGGCTCGTGGAACGGCAGGCGCCCGGCGGTCAGCTGCTCGATCCGGTCGGGCACGACGTCGCGGATGACGACCTCGTGGCCGAGGTCGGCAAAGCATGCGCCGGTCACGAGACCAACCCAGCCGGCCCCGAAGATGCCGAGGGTCGGCTTTTCGTCGGTCACGCGGGAAATCTACTTGTGTAGAGGCCGGAGGCCCTTGGCGATCTCGAGCATCGTCTCGTTCGAGAGGGAGTCGAGCAGCGAGTTCACGACCCAGTACGTGGCGCCCCCGGCCCGGAGCACGACCATGTGCAGGTGCGGGCCGTTGTAGTAAAGGTCGTATTGGCGGCCCTTGATCGCCTGGCTGAAGTTCTTGCCGTCGAGGATCGGCGCCTTCGTCCAGTTCGTCTCCTCGATGCCCCAGTACTCGCTCGAGCCGGTGCGGAAGGTGAAGCGGACGGCGTGCGACTTCCCGATCTTGTAGACCCGATACGGAACGGTGGAGTCGAGCGAAGAGGAGCGTTCGATCACTGTCGGAATCTGGAGCGGGAAGCCGACCTTCCAGCCGAGTGCAGCCCGGACCGCAGGAAGCGTCTCGTCCTTGCCCGGCCTGACGTACGGCGGCTCGCGCGGAGGCGTCCGATCGGGCGGGGTCGGCGTCAGGCTGCCCGTGAAGTTCTTCCCGACGACCACGGTCAGCAGCGCCCCGTTGGACAACGTCCGCAGGCCCGTGTTCCCGGGGGGCAAGGGCTTCGCATCGGCGGAGTTGAAGAGGGAAACCATCTTCACGGCTGCGAGACGTCCCCCGCGAGCCTTGCTGAAGAAGACCTGGGTCCGGAACGCGTTCGCCAGCTGCCCGGGCGCGTTCGCCTGGAAGCCCTGCGGCGGCGACTTCACCGCGTAGCCCTTCTGGGCCAACAGGTAGCTCGTGTTCGCGGCCGAGCCGGCCACGCCGTTCCCGTTCAGCACGACGACCGAGGTGTGCTTCGGGCTCGGAGTCGGCGTGCGCTTCAGCCGCCGGTGCAGGACCTCGGCAGTCGCCTTCTCGGGCGCCTGTGTGTCCGGGTGCTGGAACTCCTCGACGGCGGACTGGATGTTCGAGGGGTCGGTGGTCAGCTCGTTCGTCCCCGTCAGGCCGCCGATCTTCACCTGGACGAAGTTGCCCGACGGAAGCCCGTACGCGAAGAGCCCGTACGACTTGAGCGTCTTCAGGTCGGCCCCCTTCCCGCCGGCCTGGCCGATCTGCACGTTGTTGCGCATCGCCGCGACGATCTTCGTGATCGCCGTCGGCTTCCAGGTCGAGTTCACCGCCTGCTTCAGCGCCTTCACGAAGAGCTGTTGCCTGGCGAGCCGGAAGAGATCCGAGTCGGTGTGCCTGAAGCGGACGAAATCGAGCGCTTGCGAGCCCTTCAGGCGCTGGTATCCGGGCCAGAGGTTGATCGTCGAGAACACGCCGCCGTGAGGGTTGTAGTACCGGTGATCGATGTCCAGCCAGACCCCTCCGAGGCGGTCGACGGTCTGGCGGAAGCCTTCGAAGTTGACCGCGATCAGATAGTGGATCGGGACGTTCGTCAGGCTCCGGACGGTCTCCAGAGTCCCCTGCGGGCCGCAGAAGGCATACGCCGCGTTGATTCGATCGAGCGACGCGCCGCCGTTCGGGCACCGGACCTCGACGACGAGGTCACGTGGGAAGGACAGCATCGAGATCGTCTTCGCCTGCGGGTCGGCGCGCAAGAGCATCACCGTGTCGGAGCGCGACGGTGCGTTCCCGTCTCCGGGACGGTGGTCGTAGCCGATCACGAGAGCGTTGACGGGCGCGAGCTTGTCGGGCGAGGGCAGGTCCAGCTGTTGGGAGGCAAGCTTGACTTGGCCCTCGGGACTGAGCGCAGCAACGCTCTCAGCTGCCCAGAGGTACGTCCCGCCCGCGATGCCGAGCACCGTCGCGACGCAGAGCGCGAAGAGGACGAAGAGCAGGCGCCCGGCAACGCGCCAGCCGCTGCGCTTCCGCTCGGGCTGGCGGTAGCGCTGGACGGGGCTCAGGACGCCCGGGGGGAGAACGGCGCGGCCGTCACCGTTGACGACCGCAACTCGGCCGATTCCTCGCTTCAGAGTGGTTCTCATCCGAAAAAGCGCGAACGCCTCGCGGCGTCCGCAAACACGATGCTAGACGTTCCGACAGCTTGTTCGGTCGGTTCTACCTTGCTCCTGCGTGAGCCGTGTTCAAGGCCTCCTCGGCGAGGCGCGTTCCCTCGACCATGTTCCGCAGCTTCTCGTAGGCGACGTCCCAGCTTCGCGTCCGCAGACCGCAGTCCGGACAGACGTGGATCCGCGCCGGATCGCCGAAGACCTCGGCCGCGTACAGGATCCGGTCGCGCACGAGCTCCGGTGGCTCGACGAAGTCGGTGTGGATGTCGAGCACGCCGAGGCCGAGGATGGGGTCGTAGGGCAGGTCGCGCCACTTCGAGATCACCTCGTAGCCCGGCCGCTCCGCGCCCGAGGTGCCGAGCTCGCGCGTGTCGTAGTTCGCGAAGCCGACGCAGTACTGGCGACAGCCGCTCATGCCCTCGATCGCGGGGAAGAAGAGGTCGTAGTCGGAGAAGCACAAGTGCGTCGAGAACATGCAGTCCTCGAGCCCTTCGACCGAGACGTTGAAGCTCTCGACGAAGACGTCGAGCTCGTCCTCCTCGGTTGATGCTCCCGGCTCGTCGATCTGGATCCATTTCGCGCCGAGGTCGATCAGCGCCTCGATGGTCGGCCGGATGATGTTGCGGGCGATGTCGAGCGTCAGCTCGCGGCGCGCGTCGACCTCGTCCCTTCGGGACAAGCCTCCACCGAGGCGGCCCTCCTGGGGCAGGTGGTGCTCGTCGTACGACCAGACGGCGAGCGTGTACGCACCGGTGATCGGAATCTTCAGCTCGTGCTTGGCGACCGACTGCAGGAAGGAGAACTCGTCGTTGTGGTACGGCTCGGCGAGCGAGACCGGGCCGGTGGCGGCCGACTTCGAGTAGTACTTGTTGTCGAACGAACGCACTGTGCCCCGGGGCTCGAAGCCGTTCGAGTGGGCGATCGCCCAGGCGTACATCTCGCTCCGCTGCTGCTCGCCGTCCCAGATGACGTCCACTCCGGCCGACTCCTGGAGGCGCACGCAGTACTTGCTCGCCCAGCGGGCGATTTCATCCGCGTCCCGCTCGTCCTGCTGGAGGAGCTCGACGAGCTGCTCGTGGTCCTCGACGCCGACCTTCTCGCCCCACGTGCGCGCATGCTCGATGTCGCTCTCCTCGAGCGGCTTGCCGGCGGAGGTCTTGACGAGCCATGACGGCTTCGCCAGCGAGCCAACCTCGTGGGTCAGGAACTTGACTTCGTCACTCACGCAGCGGCCTCCGTCGTCGCAGTCTTCGCCTTGCCCAGTCGCCCGAGCTTCTCGCGCGCGACCGGCTCCGAAACGTACTGGAGGTCGCCGTTCGGAACGAGGGCGATCTCCTCCACCCCACGCTCGCGCAGACGCTCGACGAACACGGCAATCTCGCGCGGCTCCTCGAGGACCGAGCTGCGCGCGTCGATCACTCCGGCCAGAAGCAACTTGCCGAAGCCCTCCGGCACGTCAGTCAGGTGCGTGGCGTAGAAGTCGACTCCGACGGCGTGCAGGGGCAGGTCGGCCAGGCCTTGCTGCAGCAGCGTCTGGGCATTCCCGAAGGTCACCCAGAGCCCGAGCTTCGGACCGCCGTCGAGGGTCTCCAAAGCCTCGCCCAGAGCTTCGATGTCCGGGCTCTCCTCGCGCGCGAGAAACGGCTCCTCGAGCACGACGAGCTCGGCGTCAAGCGCTTCCAGCTGCGGCTTGAGCACGCTCTCGGCCATCGTCTTCGGAGAAAGGCCCGTCCCGTGCGAAAGGGCAAAGGGCGATGGCAGCGTCACGATCCGGGGGCGGGGAAGCGGCGCGACGTAGCGCTCGCCGATCGGTTGCGCGAACTTCGGCGTCGCCGTGGTCGCACTCGGCGCGCGGTAGAAGGTGTTCGTGTCGAGGAAGCGCGTCAGGGCACCGGTTTCGAGCCCCTCGCTTGCCTCGACGAGCGGGCGGAAGACGTCCTGCCAGCGGAGCATGCCGTCGGCGAGCAGGTCGAGACCGGCCTGTTGCTGGACCCCGATCAGCTCGGCGAGGTCGCGCGCAACCTGCTCGTCCACGGCCTCCGGTGTAGTCCGGCTGCGGTCGAGGTCGCGTGTTGCCTGGATGAGCGCCTCCGACCTCGGGTAGAGCCCGGGAGCGAATGCCTGCAGCTCAGCCACGGCCGATCACCTCCAGTTGATTCTCCGCATGCTTGATGCGCTGTTCGAGCTGCCAGCGATCGGCTTCCGACTCGCCTCGCTCGACGCGCTCGAGCTCGGCCTGCGCTG
>JBGOSR010000103.1:0-7530 GCA_041476065.1 Gaiellaceae bacterium | reverse complement strand
TGCTTCGCACTTTCCGCGACCAACAGCACAGCTGCCGAGGAACGACGCTTCGACCGGCCCGCCCATGCCACGGGCGATTGATCTCGCTTCCCTGACCGGCGTGCCCTCCCGCGCGGCGGAGCCGCGCTCCCGGCACGCTTCGCCCCGCTGCGCACCCTCCCAGCGAGCGGGCCGTGTGGCCTAACACTGTCCCCCTCGCCTACGGGTAGGCAGCGACACGTCAGGAAACCGAGGGCACCGCCTCGAGGCACAGCTTCGTCTCGCTTCCCTGACCGGCGCGGCTCGCGTCAGGAAACCGAACCGGGGCCGGTCGAATGTTCGTAGCCTGGTGGGCCACTCGGTTTCCTCGTAGCCTTCCGGGCATGAGCCCGCAGCGGCGCACTGCGCTCGTCTCGGTTGCCGCCGCCTGCGTGCTGATCGCGCTCAAGCTCGGGACTGGGCTTGCGACAGGGAGCCTCGGGCTGATTTCCGAGGCGATCCACTCCGGGACCGACCTCGTCGCAGCACTGTTGACGCTGTTCGCGGTCGGGGTGGCGGGGCGCCCGGCCGACAAGGGGCATCCGTACGGCCACGGCAAGGCCGAGCACCTGGCTGCCCTCGGCGAGGCCGGGATCCTCGTGCTCGCGAGCCTCTACATCTCATACCGCGCGCTCACGGTGCTCGTCGGCGCCGCAGAGCCGCGCGTCCACCCGACGTGGTACGCGCTGGTCGTCGTCGTGCTCGTGATCGCGGTCGATGCGAGCCGGACGACGGTCTCCCGTCGGGCCGCGCGCCTCTACGACAGCCCGGCACTTGCCTCGAACGCGCTCCACTTCGGAAGCGACATGGCGGGCTCGACCGCTGTACTCGCCGGTCTGCTGCTGGCGCGGGCCGGCTGGCCCGAAGGCGACGCGGCCTCCGCGCTTTTCGTCGCGCTCCTCGTGCTGATCGCTGCCGGCCGCCTCATGCGCCGGAACATCGACGTGCTGATGGACCGGGTCCCGGCCGAGGCCGAGCGGGCGGCGAGAGCGGCGATCGCCAGGCTCGACCCGAGCGTGCAGCTGCGCCGGTTGCGGATGCGGCAGGCGGCCGGGCGTCACTTTGCCGATGTCGTGATCGGAGTCTCGCCCGATGCCGGGGTGGGGCAGGGCCACGCGGCGGCGGACGCAGTCGAGGCCGCCGTTCAGAGCGCGTTGCCCGAGAGCGACGTCGTTGTCCATGTCGAGCCCGTCGAGGGCGAAGCGGCTCTTCGCGAGCGGGTGCACGCCGCCGCACTCACGGTCCCACGCGTGCGCGAGATGCACAACCTGCGCGTCGTCTCGGTCGAGGGAGGGCTCCAGGTCGCCCTGCACCTGAAGCTACCCGGATCGCTGACGCTGGAAGCTGCACACTCGGTCGCCTCGCAGGTCGAACGTGCGATCGCGAAAGCCGTGCCCGAGGTGATCTCGGTCCAGACCCATCTGGAGCCGCTCCGCGACCCCGGCACCGGCCGGTCCCCCGCGGAGGCGGAGGTCGAGGCGGATGCCCAGACCGTTCGGCGGATCGTGCGGGCGCGAACCGGATCGCTGCCGAGGGACGTCCACTTTCTCCAGACCGACGAGGGATTGGTCGCCTTCCTGACGCTCGGCCTCGACCCGGGAAGTGTCCTGGCCGACGCGCACGCACTTGCCAGCGAGGTCGAGAAGGAGGTACGTCACGCGTTGCCGGGGCTCGCCGACGTTAGCGTGCACACCGAGCCCTAATGCCCCTCCCGGTAATACTTGTCGGCTTCTGGCCCGTGATCACGCGGCGCCAGCGCCCATCCTCGCCCTTGCCCAGGCTGCAAGCCTGGGCCGCGGACGAGTACGGCCTCTGGATGAAGACGGTCGTATCGGCAAAGCCGCCACGACCTCTTCTGGTCGGCGCCGCCGAGGCGGCGCCTCAGGCTCGCGACCCAGAACCTCAACAGCATCACCGGGAGAGGCATTGAAGCTCTGCATGTTCAGTCCCAAGGGCGAGAACCTCAAGCGCGGGTGGCCGGGCCGCATCGACGGCGACCGCGTGATCCAGCTCGCGGCGCAGACGCTGCAGTCCTTCTTCACGGGCGGCGGCGACGCGAGGGAGCACGCTGAGTATCCACTCGACGAGGTCGACCTGCGGCCGCCCGTTCTTCGTCCGCCGTCGGTGCGCGACTTCTACGCGTTCGAACAGCACGTCAAGACGGCGCGGGGGCTCCGCGGCCTCGAAATGGTCCCCGAGTGGTACGAGATCCCGGCCTTCTACTTCTCCAATCCGGCCGCAATTTACGGGCCTGAGGACGAGATTCCCTATCCGGCTGGGAGCAGCGAGCTCGACTACGAGCTCGAGCTCGCGGCCGTGATCGGCAAGGACGGCGAGATCGCGGGCTTCACGGTCATGAACGACTGGTCGGCGCGTGACCTCCAGCGGCCCGAGATGAAGATCGGCCTCGGTCCCGCCAAGGGGAAGGACTTCGCGACGAGCATCGGCCCGGTGCTCGTCACCCCCGACGAGCTGGGGGACCTCTCACTGGAGATGGTCGCCCGCGTCAACGGGGAGGAGCGCTCCCGCGGGAACAGCGGGGCGATGCAGCACTCGTGGGGCGCGATCGTCGCGCACGCCGCTCTCAACACGCGCCTCAGGCCGGGCGACATCCTCGGCTCCGGCACTGTCGGCACCGGCTGCATCCTCGAGCACGGAGACGGACGCTGGCTTCAGCGTGGAGACGTGGTCGAGCTCGAGATCGAGGGGATCGGCGTACTGCGGAACCGAGTGGCGAACTAGTGAGATACCTTTGCCCGTGCGCGAGGGTCGTTAGCTCAGCTAGAAGGCGGCAGCAATGCGCGCCGGAGACGGACGAGCACCTGCAACAGATCGAGCAGGAGGTCCCCGGATCGTTCCCGGAACGGGCCTCGCGCGCAACAGCTCCTTTTTCCCGCCAAACCCTCCTAATCTGCGGTCAGGGGGCCGAGGTCCCAGCCGACGCCGAACGGAAGCGAAAGCGCGGAGAACGGAGCCTGCGGGGGCGCCAGGTCCTCCGATTGCGGACCGGCGACGACTTGCGCGTTTCCGTCCGGCTGTCGCTGCGGTGCGAGCGTGGTCCGTGAGACGCGCACCCGATAGCCGCTCGCGTTCGAAGAGAGGACCTGAACCGTGATCCCGGCCGTATCGTCCGAGAACCGGGGGACCTCGCCGCGCGCCTTGTCGAACGGTGCGTTGTAGAGCGGGCCGCAGCGATCGAACAGGGCGCCGTGTGCGTCGCTTTGCGCCGCGTGCACTTGGACGGGGCCGTAGCCACTGCGGGCCGAGGCGTCGACGGTGTAGACGAGGACGCCCTCGTCGCAGAGTTGTGCGTCTTGACCGATGCGTCTGCGGGCCTCGACAACGTACGCAGACGATAGGCCCGTCGGGACGACGATCGCCTTCAGGCCGCCCGTCCGCTCGAGGGGAGTGATCGTCGTCGTCACCTGGCCGGGCTCTCTCAGACAGGTGAGCTGCGAGGCGTCGAGCCAGCCGAGCTTCCACTTCTCCCAGGCGAGGAAGTGAAAGCCGGGGTCGTTCCAGCTCATCATGTCCCAGCCTCCGGCAAAGCGGAACAGGCTCCAGAACGTGGGGCGGGGGACGTCGTACAGATCGGGGAGACCGAGGATATGACCGGTCTCGTGGATCAACACGTTGGCGGCGTACCTCGCATCCGATCGCGTGTCCTCGAAGAAGGTCGCGCCGTAGCGGAGCTCCTTGCCGTCGGCCTGGATGCCCGAGCCGGGATAGGCCTGGAAGGCCGGCGAGCGCTCGACGGACGTGCCCTTGGCGGCTACGACATAGACGACGTCGTAGGCCGAGAAGTCGACAGTGGGGTCGGCGGCTCCGATCGCGTCGGCCATGTAGTCGTGGTGCTCGGGCCAGGTGATGCCGTCCTTGAGCCCGTAGCTCTGCAGGCTGCGCGGCATCCGGAGCCAGCGATTCACAGGGGTCACGTCGAGCTGGAGGTGCCCGTACGAGACCTCGGTGAACCAGGCGCGAGAGCGCGGGACGAGATGGTCGTAGAGCGCTGTCGTCGATTCGCTCGAATGAAGGTCCGGGAAGTCGACGAAGAGCATCACGGCTCGGATCCGTCCGTTCGGCTGCAGCGGGAGCGCCGCGTTCGTCGTTCCTTCGTTCATCTCGGTGAAGGGGGCGGAGTAGAGGGACGGAGAGCAAGAGGGCGGCGGTGGATCCGGAGCCGTTTCCGGGACCGCGCGTGGGCTCGACGTGCCGCAGCGGGTCACCGCGCTTTTCAGAGCAGCGAGTCTTCGCTTCTGGCCGCACGCGAACGCGTGACGCGTCCGCGCGCGCCGGTGCGTGTGGAAGAACGCTGCGCGCTCCGGGTTGATCTGACCCTCGAAGAGGCGCAGAGAGACGATTCGCGCCGCACGTTTCTGAACGCTGCACCCCGCTCCCGAAGCGGCGGATGCGTGCGACGGCACAGCGGCCGCGAGGGCGAGGGCAGAAGCGGTAGCGAGCCCGACACCGACCAGGCGACGGAGCAGCGGAGAAGGGATCGTGGCGGGCACCTGCCCTCGTGATCGGGAAGGCGCGCCAGTCCCTCGCGGGAGTTCCCTCGAACTGCTGCCCCCATTCGAGGGCACCCGAACGAGGGGGCTTCTTTATCCTCTCGGGTATGCCGACCTACCAGCGCCGAGGCGACGTCCCCCGAAAGCGGCACATCCAGTTCCGAGACAACGGCACGTTGCTGACCGAGGAGGTCATGGGCCTCGAGGGCTTCTCGGGGAACGAGTCGATCCTGTACCACCTGATCTCGCCCTGCCGCGTGAAAGAGCTGGGCTCGTTCGAGCCGATTGTGCGCGAGGAGTGGGTGCCGGACGCGCACGCGCATCGGCACTTCAAGACGATAGGAGTCGAGCCGGAGGGTGACGAGGTCTCCGGGCGCAAGCTCCTGATGTGGAACAACGACGTCGAGATCTCGCTCGTGCGGCCGAGCAAGTCGATGGACTATTTCTTCCGGAACGGGGAGGGCGACGAGGTCTACTTCGTGCATGAGGGCAGCGGCACGCTGCACACGACGTTCGGCGAGCTGCCGTACACCGATGGCGACTACATCGTCATCCCGCGCGGGACGACGTACCAGTTCGAGCCGTCCGGCCCGCAGCGGTACCTGCTCTTCGAGACGCCGGGCCTGATCGAGATTCCGAAGCGCTACCGGAATCAGTACGGCCAGCTAATGGAGCACGCGCCGTTCTACCACCGGGACATCCACCCGCCGACCGAGCTGCAGACGTTTCGGGACCGGGGCGACTACACCCTCAAGATCCGCGTCCGCGACGGGTACCAGGACTACGTCATCGACTACCACCCGTTCGATGTCGTGGGCTGGGACGGGTACCTCTACCCGTGGACGTTCAACATCAAGGACTTCGAGCCGATCACAGGGCGGATCCACATGCCGCCGCCCTCGCACCAGACGTTTGCCGGCCCGAACTTCGTCATCTGCTCGTTCTGCCCGCGGAAGCTCGACTTCGACCCGCTGTCGATCCCGATCCCCTACCACCACTCGAACCTGCAGAGCGAGGAGATGATCTATTACGTCGACGGGCAGTTCTCGTCCCGCAAGGGAATCGAGATCGGCTCCGTCACGCTGCATCCGTCCGGGATCCCGCACGGCCCACAGCCGGGCCTCGCCGAGAAATCGATCGGCGCGACCGAGACGCATGAGTACGCCGTCATGTGCGACACGTTCCATCCGCTCAAGCTGTCGAAGCTGGCGAAGAAGCTCGACGACGGGAAGTACGCGTACTCGTGGTACGAGGAGCCCGGGGCGACGCACACGTACGACCAGGACCCGGCGGGGGCGACGTCGCACCTCTGAGCGGGCACGCCTTTTATTACGGCACAGCCCACCTCCTCCCGCTGTCAATTCTATCGAGGAAGTTCGTGCGTGTCAGTGACCGATCTGTGGCGAAAGTGAGCCAATGAGCCGGTCGGTCGTTCTCGACTACGACGGCACCATCACGGAGTCGGACCTCCTCGACCGCGCCGCGAAGGAGTTCGGCGACCCGGCCGTCTACCAGGACGTCGAGGACGGACTCGACGGAGGACGCCTTCCGCTGCGAGACGTGATCACGAGGGAGTTCGCGCCCGTGACCGCTCCGCTCGACGAGGTCGTCGCCTGGGTGCTCGAGCACACGAAGGTCCGGCCCGGGTTCGCCGAGTTCGTCGTCGGAGCTCGAGCCGCGGGTTGGGACGTCCACATCGTCTCGAGCGGGTTCCACGAGCTGATCGAGCCGGTGCTCGAACGCGAAGGCGTCGACGTGCCGGTGCATGCGAACCGCGTCGATGCGCGCCCGGACGGCTGGCGCGTGCAGTGGCGCTACCCGGACGACTGCGACGAGTGCGGCGAGTCGTGCAAGCGGACGCTCCTGCCCGCCGGCGAGGTCGTCTACGTGGGCGACGGCTACTCGGATCGCTGCGCCGCGCTTGCCGCCGACCGCGTGTTCGCGACGGCCGGGCTCGCGCGCTACCTCGCCGAGCGCGGTACCCCCTTCGAGCCTTTCTCGGACTTCCACGCGTTGTCCCAAGCGGTCGCTAACGAAATCGTTACGCCGCCTTCCTAGCTCGCTTACGTGCGCCGCCGACCGTCTGTCGCGGAGACAACGGAAAGGAGGCAGTACATGATCAAACGAACCGTTCCTCTCCTCGCGCTCGCGGCGATTGCACTTCCAGTGGCGGCTGGCGCAAAGCAGATTGACGTCAGCGGCCCGGCGGCGTACGTCGGCAAAGGCGCAGTCCAGGGCCGGCTGGCCTCGGCAGACGGACCGAAGCGGATCGGCTTTCGGTTTGCCGGAAGCCTGACCTTCACCGGTGCCGACGACATGCAGGTCGTCTGCCGCGGCGCAGGGCAGACGCACTCGAGCATCAAGGACGGCAATCTCGTCGTCGAGTGTCAGGGTCGAATGCTGGCGCTTGCCAGCGCGAGCGGCCTCGACTTCAGCGGCCAGGCCCGTCGGTACGGAATCCACGTGCCGGAAGGCGTGAGCGGCTCGATCGAGGGCCGGCTCATCCGGCAGGTCCGGCCACCGGCTGCGGCAGATGCCCAGCCGGCCGATCCCCAGGCTCCGGTCGAGCGGTAGTCCCAACCCTGCGGCGGCGGCTTCGGCCGCCTGGAAGCCGCCGCTAGGTTCTAGACATGTCGCTTCTGGTCATGCCCGAGCCGTACTCGTTCGAGCTCTCCACCGAGCGCTACCGAGCGTTTGGCCGCGACCTCGCGAACCTCTGGCACGAGAATGCCCTCCATCGGGTCGTGGGCGGGCGAGAGGTGCGGATTGGTCCCGCGCGAGGAGGCGTCGAGGTCCAGCCCCTCGACTCGAGCACGGAGCCGGTCGTCCGCAAGTTGCTCGGCGCCGGGTTCGACCTGGACGCCTTCTACGGCTTCGCCGCGGGCGACCCGACGCTGGCCGCACTCGTCGAGGAGCTTCGCGGCCTCAGGCCTCCGATCGCCGTCGAGCCCTTCGAGAGCCTCGTCACGTCGATCACCGCGCAGCAGGTGTCCCTCTACGC
>JBGOSR010000102.1:0-7573 GCA_041476065.1 Gaiellaceae bacterium | reverse complement strand
TCGGCCAGGGGTTCCCGTACGAGGCGGCGCACGCGGTCGGGAACGTCGCAATCGCGCTGGCGATCGGGCCCGAGCTGAGACGCCTACTCGAGCGCTATGCGCGCAGGCTCCGGACCGAGGTCGTGTGGGCTTGAAGCTCGCTGTGGCCACGATGTCGGTGGCGCTCGCGGCGGCTCCGAGCGGATACGTCGCCTCCCATCAGCAGCCCGACGGGGGGTTCGCGGAGCCGGGCGGCCAATCCGACCCCGCGCTGACTGCGTGGGCGACTCTCGGTCTCGTCGCATCAGGCCAGAAGCCCGCGGGCCCGGCGGCGGAGTACCTCGCGGGCAAGCCGGCTTCCGGCGCGGCCGACCTGGCCCTGAGGATCCTCGCGCTCGACGCGCTCGGGCGCGACACGAGCGCCGAGGTGGCGCGACTCGAGGCGCTTCGCCGCCCGGACGGGAGGATCGGCTCGCTTGTCAACTCGACGATCTGGGGCGTCATCGCCCTGAGAGGTGCGGATCGGCCCGCGAAATCGAGCGTCAGGTATCTCCTTCGCGCGCAGAACCGCAGCGGCGGCTGGGCCTGGTACCCACGCGGCGCCCCGGACTCGAACGACACGGCAGCCACTGTCGAAGCGCTGCGCGCAGCCGGAGTGGGAGCGCGCTCACGTTCGATCCGCAGGGCCATCGCCTACCTTCGGGACCTGCAGCGCAAGGACGGCGGCTTCCCGCTCGTCCGGGGGCGTTCCTCGGACGCGCAGTCGACGGCGTGGGCCATCCAGGCCTTCGTGGCCGCGCGTCGCCAGCCAGGCCGCGCGCCGTTTCGGTACCTGGCAAGCCTCCGCAGGCCCGACGGCAGCTACCGCTACTCGCGGCGCTACGCCACGACTCCGGTCTGGGTCACGTCCCAGGTGCTCGCGGCCCTGGCTCGCAAGCCGTTTCCGCTGCGCTAGTCTCGGCTTCATGGCCGCGCGAGTCACCGCGTCGATCATCACGATCGGCAACGAGCTCCTCGCGGGCGACACGATCAACACCAACGCTGCCTGGCTCGCGCAGCAGCTCGAGGAGCTGGGCGTCGTCGTGACGCTCATGGCCTCGCTGCCCGACGAGGTCGACCGGATCGCCGAGTTCGTGCGCGCAGAGGCTCCGCGCGCCGATTTCGTGATCGTCACGGGCGGCCTCGGCGGCACGCCGGACGACGTCACCCGCGAGGCGATGGCCGCCGCCTTCGAGGCGCCGCAGGACGAGGTCGTCGATCTCGCCGAGCGCCTTCGCGCCCGCTTTCCGGCCGACCCGGAGTACGCGGCGCGCTGGGCGAACCTGCCCGGCGGCGCGAGGCCGCTCGAGAACCCGCTCGGCGGCGCGCCCGGGTTCCTCGTCGCCAATGTGTACGTGCTCCCGGGGCTGCCCTCGGAGATGAAGGCCATGTTCGGCACTGTTGCGTCGGAGCTCGGGACCGAACAGCCGATCACGTCCTGGCGCCGCGTCTACGAGACGACCGAGGCACGGATCGTCGGCGTGCTCGAGGCGATGGGCGACCGCTATCCGGGCGTGCTCGTCGGCTCGTACCCCAAGTTCCACGTCGACGGGGCGACGGTCGAGGTCGTCGTCAAATCGTCCGATCCGGCCGCGCTCGAAGCGGCCGTGGCTTGGATCGAGCAGGCGTTGGACGACGCGACGCGTTAGAAGGAGTCGGGCTCGGCCAGGTGGCCGTCACGCTCGACATAGCCGTCCTTCGCGCCGACTACGAGCATGACGAGGTCTTCGTCGCCGATGCTGGTGATGCGACGCCGCGTCGTCGATTCGACGTGACAGACGCCTCCGGGCCCGAGCTCGCGCGTCTCGCCGCCGACCTCGAAGCGCGCGCGTCCCTGATGGACGAAGTAGAGCTCGTCCTGCTCGTCGTGATAGTGAGGTCTGCCGACGACGCCCGGCGCGAGCACGAGCGCGTTCACGCCGAACGCGGTCACGCCGAGCTCTCGGCGCACCTTGCGGAAGACGCCGTCTCCCATCTCGTCAATCGATCCGAAGGAGTGGCCCATAGCTAGCATCGACACAACCGTGCCGTACAGAATCTATCGCTGGCCGATCATGATGCTTGCTGCGGCCGGGGCTCTCGCGGGATGCGGTGGCGGGGGCTCTAGCCACCAGTCGAGTGCACCTTTCGCCTATGACGCGTCCAAGTCCCTTGATCTGCGCATCAACCAGACGTCTCGCGTGAGTGGGGTCGAGGTCCGCGACGTCTCGTTCAAGGGTGCCGGCGGCGAGACCGTGCCGGCCTATCTGATCGTGCCGCCTGGGAAGGGACGTCATCCGGCCGCGATCTATGCCCACGGATCTAGCGGCAGTCGCCGCGATCTCTTGCCCTCTGCAGTCGCTCTCGCGAAGCAAGGTGCGGTCGCGATTGCGCTCGAGATGAACTACTCCGCCACGCGCGGCACATCGACGCTCCCGAAGGGAATCCAGGGCGTGGAGACCGCGACCGACAACGAGATCGAGTCCGTCGTTGAGCTGCGGCGCGCGGTCGATCTGCTCCGGTCGCTCCCGTACGTCGACAAGAACCGGATCGGCTTCGTGGGCTGGAGCGTCGGTGCCCGGACCGGTGCGATCCTCGCCGGGGTCGACCATCGAATCCGGGCCTTCGACCTGCTTTCCGGCGGCGCCGTGCCGGTGTCCGCGTATCTCGACAACGCGCCGACGGACATGCGCGCCGAGCTCAAGGACCTGCTGGGCAAGACCGACCCGCTTCGCTACGCGGCGCACGCGGCACCGTCGACGCTCCTCTTCCAGGACGGCCGGCATGACGAGGTCGTTCCACGGAACGCGCTGGCGGGGCTCGCACGAGCCGGCAGCAAGCCGAAAGAGGTGCGCTGGTACGACTCGGGGCACGTTCCGAACAAGAAGGCCTGGGCCTACTCGCTCCGGTGGCTTGCCGATCACCTCGGCCTCGCCTGAACCGCCGCTAGCATCGAACCCGCAGATGAGTGTGGCTTCGCCCGAGCGCTATCTCGCCGACCTGAACCCTGCTCAGCAGGAGGCTGTCCTCACGACCGAGGGACCGCTGCTCGTCGTTGCTGGAGCCGGCTCGGGCAAGACGCGCGTCCTCACACATCGCGTAGCGCACCTGATCAACACCTGCGGCGTGAAGCCGCAGGAGATCCTGGCGATCACCTTCACGAACAAGGCCGCCGGCGAGATGCGCGAGCGGCTCGAGGACATGCTCGGCGGTGTCGCGCGCGCGATCTGGATCCTGACCTTCCACTCCGCCTGCGGCCGCATCCTCCGCCGCGAAGCCGCCCGCCTCGGGTACCGGTCGAACTTCACGATCTACGACCAGGCTGACCAGATCCGGCTCACGAAGTCGGTTCTCGAAGAGCTCGACCGAGACCCGAAGCGCTTCGTCCCGCGCGGCATCCACTCGCAGATCTCGACCGCGAAGAACAACCTCGTCTCGCCCGAGGAGTACGCCCAGCGCGTCTCGTCCTTCTACGACCAGACCGTCGCAGACGCGTACGACCTCTATCAGCGGCGGCTCTTCGCCTCGAACGCGGTCGACTTCGACGACATGCTCTTCCTCACGGTTCGCCTTCTCGAGAGCTTCCCCGAGGCCCGCGAGAAGTGGAGCAACGCGTTCCGCTACATCCTTGTCGACGAGTACCAGGACACGAACCACGCGCAGTACCGGTTGCTCCAGCTCCTGGCCGAAAAGCACAAGAACCTGTTCGCCGTGGGAGATCCGGACCAATGCGTGGTCGCGGGCACGCCTGTGACGATGGCCGACGGCTCGACAAAGCCGATCGAAGCAGTTCGTGCGGGCGACGATGTCCTGTCGTGTTACGGAAGCGGCGTCTTCCGGGCGGCAAAGGTCACGAGAGTGCACCGATCGGTGAGAAAGATTGGCACGGCGATCGAGACGGCGAGTGGACGCCGCATCGTCAGCACTCCGGAGCACACCCATTTCGCGGGCTTCAAGCCGGGGAAGACGCCGCAGCTCTACATGACCTATCTGATGTGGAAGCGAGGGCGCGGCTTTCGAGTTGGAACGTCGCAGACGTACACGCGCGGGCAGCGGCAACCGCTACCGGGGCCGGCCGTTCGGATGAACGGCGAGCATGCGGACGCGACGTGGGTGGTCGATACCCACCCAAGTGAGGTTGAGGCTCGCCTTGCCGAGACCATGCTCTCACTCCGCTACCAGCTACCGACTCTGCCGTTCGTTGCACGGCCAGGGAGTCCCGGTGGGCAAAGCGTCGTCGGCGATCAGCAGCTTCTCGACCGCGTCTTCGACGAGTTGGACACGGAGGCGTCGGGGCGCCGGCTTCTCGAGGATCATGGGCTGAGCATCGACCATCCGCATTTCAGCGCTGCGACGACTACGGCGGGAAAGCGCACCAGGAGGCGACTCACTGTCTCGCTCTGTGGCGATCCTCGCGGGAGCCGCACGTTGCATCGGCTGGCGCTGTTCGGCTATGACGAGGAGGGGCGCGAGGCGCTCGAGAGCGCGGGGATCGCCACCCGTCCTGCGTACAGGGGTTCGAGCGGATGGCGCGTCGAGAAGGCGCATTCGGACTTCGCGTTGCTGATCGAGAGCGTCGAGGACATAGAGGCGGCGATCGATGTCTCAGTTCGCTTCACGGCGCGACTCGCCGCGCAGAACGGACCGACAAAGGACTGGAATTCGCTTCCATTCATGCCCGCGTCTTCAGTGCGACCGGGCATGCTGATGGTGAACGAGCTCGGCGAGTTCGATCCCGTAACAGCTATCGAGCCCGTCGTGCTCGAGAAGCCCGTGTACGACATCGATGTCGAAGGAACGCACAACTTCATCGCGGGCGGGCTCGTGACGCACAACTCCATCTACGCCTTCCGCGGCGCGGACATCCGCAACATCATGGAGTTCGAGCACGACTTCCCGGGCACGCGCGTGATCCCGCTCGAGCAGAACTACCGCTCGACGAACACGATCCTTCGCGGCTCGAACGCGGTGATCGCAAACAACCGGGAGCGCAAGCCGAAGGAGCTCTGGTCGGAGCTGGGGGAGGGGGAGCCGATCCACGTGCTCGAGGTCGAGGATGAGCACGCTGAGGCCCGCTTCGTCGCAGTCGAGATCGCCCGGCTCGTCGAGGAGGGCTTCAACGGCTCCGAGATCGCGGTCTTCTACCGGACGAATGCGCAGTCGCGCGTCCTCGAGGACGTGCTCGTCCGGCAGGCGATCCAGTACCAAGTGGTCGGCGGGCCGCGCTTCTACGAGCGGGCCGAGATCAAGGACGTCATCGCGTACCTCCAGGTAATCGACAATCCGTACGACGCGGTCTCGCTGACGAGGGTCGCAAACCGGCCACGGCGCGGGATCGGCGACACGTCGATCGCGCGGCTCCAGACCTACGCCGACTCGCTCGGCATCTCACTCTGGGAGGCGACGGAGTTCCCCGAGGAGGCCGGAGTGGGGGCGGCGCCGCTGCGCGCAGTGCAGGGTCTGCGGACTCTGCTCCAGTCGCTGATGGCCGGCGCGATGGAGCTGAGCGTGCCGGAGCTCGTGCAGCGGGTGCTCGAGCAAAGCGGCTACATGGAAGCGCTGGAATCCGAGCGAACGATCGAGGCTCAGGGCCGGATGGAGAACCTCCAGGAGCTCGTCGGCGTGGCGCAGGAGTACCAGGCAGCCGCGGACGAGCCGAGCCTGTCCCACTTCCTGCAGGAGATCTCGCTCTTCTCAGATCAGGACGCGATCCGGGGCGAGCAGAGCCTCGTCACGCTGATGACGCTCCACAACGCGAAGGGGCTCGAGTTCCGGGCCGTCTTCATGATCGGGATGGAGGAGGGCATCTTTCCGCACTCGCGTTCGATCGAGGAGGCGATGCTCGAGGAGGAGCGACGGCTCGCGTACGTCGGGATGACGCGGGCGAAGGAGCGGCTGACGCTGACCCACGCGTCCCAGCGCTCGCTCTGGGGGAACAGGAACCACAACCTGCCCTCGCGCTTCCTCGACAAACTGCCAGAAAAAAGCGTCGAGCGCGAACGGCTGCATCCGAGCTCGTGGACGGGCTACGGAGCCCGGACCGTTGCGCCCAGGACCGACGTGCCCGATCTCTCGACCGGCGACAGCGTCCGGCACGCGACGCTCGGCGAGGGCGTCGTCACCGGAATCGACGCGGGTGGCGTGGTCACGGTTCGCTTTGCAGACGGCATCGAGCGCAGGCTGATGCTCGAATATGCGCCCCTAGAGCGGATCTGACCTGGGAATGCAGGAGTGCGTAACAAGTGTTACGGGAAATCAGCTACCCTGATTCTGCGCCTAGACCCTGCGCGACCGCCGCTGAGGCTTGCTCCTCTCCTCTCCGACTGACACGTCTGGCCTGAGCGCAGCGACAACTCTGTCGTAACCGCGCGATTGGGTTAGGAGAAAGACATGACCGAGGTAACGTGTCCCACGTGCGGAGGATCGGGTTTCGTTGCCGATCCAGCCTCCGTGACGGCAGACGACAGAACGCTCGATGATCGCGACCAGACCGCGAACGACCAGGACCAGACGTGGTCAGATCGCGACCAGACGGCCAGCGATCGCGATCAACGAAGTGCCGACGAGGACCAGGAGGCGTCCGACGAGGTCTTCGAAGCGGGTAGCGATCCGGTCGTTCATGATCGGACGGCCACGGCGCGGGAGCGCTCGAGAGGAGACCGCCACGCTGTGTCTGAGTTGCGCGACGAGACGTCAGCCGTGAGGCTGGAGACTGCGGACGAGCGTGACCGGTATGCAGAGCTTCGCGATCGGGGCGCCGAGGGTCGCGATCGCCTGGCTGAGCTGCACGACGGGCAGGCGGACACCGACGCGGCGAGGGATGACGTCCTGCTGCGGGCCGAGCGCGATCGCGCGGGAGCGGCGGCTGATCGAGCCAAGGCGGCTGACGATCGTGCCAGGGCTGCAGCCGACAGAAAGTCGGCAAGCGATCAGCGTGCCGAGGCGCAGGAAGCGCGTGCGGAAGCCCAACACAACCTCGAGCTCGCGGCGACCGACGAGCTAACGGGCTCGTGGGCGCGAAAGTTCGGTCTAGACGAGATGGCGCGCGAAATCGAGCGCGCCCGGAGGACGGGTGCGAAACTCACACTTGCCTTCATCGACGTCGACGGGCTCAAGGAGGTCAACGACAGTCAGGGTCATGGGGCCGGCGACGAGCTGCTGCAACTCGTCGCGAAGACCGTCAGAGTGAATCTCCGTCCCTACGACGTGCTCGTGCGCTACGGGGGTGACGAGTTCCTCTGCGCGATGCCGAACCTGACGATCGCCGGAGCCAAGGAGCGCCTAGGCAAGATCACCGAGGAGCTGATAGCAGCCAGTGCTGGGCAATCGATCACGTTTGGTCTCGCTGAGCATGACCCCGCTGATGGGATCGACGAATTCATCAGCCGTGCCGACGAGGACCTGTTGAGGACCCGCGGCTCTCGCGAAGCCCAGGACTAGAGCCCGGTCGCGAGATCTGCTGGTGGAGGGCCCATTCGGGCGCGGCTAGAATGCACGGGCTAGGGCGGTTAGCTCAGTTGGGAGAGCACCAGCTCGACAAGCTGGGGGTCACTGGTTCGAGCCCAGTACCGCCCAT